>DAIOSZ010000039.1:0-21548 GCA_036752305.1 Burkholderiaceae bacterium | reverse complement strand
TAGCCGAGCCAGAACGACACGAACGCGACCGCGATCAGCTGGCCGAGCACGGCGGTGATGAGGAACAGTCCACTCGCCAGCAGGTAGGGACTGGAGTCGCCGACGGCGCCGATCAGTTCGGTGGCCACACGCTCGGCGGCGCCGCTGGCGCCTGGAACCGGCGCAGCGCGCGCTCGGTACCCGATGACGTGCGCGTCCAGGGGTTATGAGCATGAGCCAAGCCCTGCGCGAAGCGGGCCTCAGTGCCCGCAAGCTGGCGCGCGCCGCCACGCTCAGCCGCAGCGCCGCCGCGCGCCTGGTCACCCACGGCCAGTGGCCCGCGCGCGATGCCGACGCCCGCCAGCGTGTACGCAATGCCTTGTGCGCGCACGGCGTGGCGACCGAACGGGCCGCCGCCCTGACGGCCGACACCCCACAGCAAAAGGCCCCGGGCGCGTCAACGCCCGAGGCCGCTCCCATCACCCCGAGCCAGCCAGCCCAAGACATCCGAGAGGAGCCTATGTTACTGCCCAACGTCCCCCTGTCGCCCAAGGCCCTGCGCCACTTCCAGTTGTCGCACAGCCCTTTCGAGGAAGACATCCAGTCCGCCGACGACATCTTCAAAACCGCCTCCATGCGCGTGGCGCTGCAAACCATGCGCGATACGCTGCGCAGCCACGGCTTTGCCGCTATCGTGGGCGAAAGCGGGGCGGGAAAGACGACGGTGCGCGAGCTGTTCGAAGAGCAGATGCTCGCTGAGATGGCGGCCGTCATCATCCGTCCGCACGTGCTGGCGATGGAGGCCACCGACACCAAGGGCAAGACGCTGCGCGCCTCACACCTGGCCGAGGCCATCACCTACAAGCTAGACCCCGCCGCGCAGATCAAGAGCAGCCCGCAGGCGCGCTTCAGCCAGGCCGAGGAGTTGCTTGCCAAGAGCCACCAGGCCGGCCGCCGCCACCTGCTCGTCATCGAAGAGGCTCACTGCCTGCCGCTGGCCACGCTCAAGCACCTCAAACGCTTTCGTGAACTCAAGCGTGGCCTGTCGCCGCTGGTGGGCGTGCTGCTCATCGGCCAGACCGAGCTGGAGGCGCTGCTGCGCAGCCAAAACCCCGAAGTGCGCGAGGCCACGCAGCGCTGCCAGATCAAGCACATCGACCCGCTCGACAGCGACCTGGAAGCCTATCTGGCGCACAAGTTCCAGCGCTTTGGCATCAAGCCCGAGACCGTGTTCAGCCCCGAGGCCATCGGCGCCATCCGCGAGCGGCTGATCTACCGCCCGCGCGGCGCCAAGGAGGCCATCAGCACCTGCTACCCGCTGGCCGTCAACAACCTCGTGGCGCTGGCCATGAACAACGCCGCTGCCATCGGCTACCCCAAGGTGGACGCCGACTGCGTGCGCGGAGCGGTTTGAACCATGCACCGCTACCGCATCACCCTCATCCTGGCCGATGGCTCGCCGCTGCGCCTGGCCGGAATTTTTGCCAGCGCCTGGGCCGCCTTTGAGGAAGCCTTCACCTATTGCGACGAGCCGCCGTGCTCGGTGCGCGTCAGGAGGCTCTCATGAGCTCGCCCACCAACCCCGCGCCGCGCTCCTGCGCCGAGCTCGGCGTCTGCCAATCCCGCGCCGACTGCCCGCACTGCCCCTCGTTTGCGCTGCCCGCCGCATCCACCTACGGCTGCCGCATCCTGCGCACCTACCCCGTGCCGCCGCCGCCCACCCGCGAGGTGCCGCTCGCGCATGACGTGTTCTATGCCACGCCCCGTCGCCGCGCTGGGCGCGGCTGGGCGCGCCTGAGGAACGGCTGGTCGCTCGCCGCCCCCGTGCTCGTGGTCGCCTTCGCGGCCGGGTATGCATGGAGTGCATGGCTATGACCCACATGCCTGACGTGCTCGCCCCGCGCGCCCGCCGCATCGTCAAGATGCTCGATGCGATGGGATCGGCCACCGTGGCGGATCTGCAAGTCGTCGTGAAGGGCTATGGCAGCGACGACAGCCACGCGGTGCGCAAGGCCGCCCACAAGCTGGCGCGCCACGGCTGGCTGGAGCGCGACCCAGACGCGCCCGCGCTGCCCTTGAGCTGGCGGCTCAGCGCCGCCGGCAAGGCCGCCCTGCAAGCCGCCACGAGCGGGCCGCTGCCGCGTCGGCTCACTCCGCCCTGCGTCCCGGCGCCGCGCCCCCCCGTCAACGAGCCGTCCGCCCGCGCACCTATCGAACGCTGGAAGCCCACCACGTGCGCCACCGGCGCCGTCGTCCCCCCGCGCCAGATCGACGTGATGCACGGCCCCGTCTACCGCCCCGCGCCCTGGGCGCCAGCGCGCACGGGGGCGCTGGATCACATGGACGTGGCCTCGCGCGGCGCGCTGTGCTGAAAGGCCCGATGCCATGAACATCGAACTCACCTGCCCGCGCTGCCGCAGCGTGTCGGATTTGCGCGAATACATCGCCGACGCCTCCGACCGCCAGGCCGTGGAAAAGCTGCTCACGCACGTCAACCCTGTGCTCGGCCATCTGCTGATGGACTACATCGAGCTGCACGCCCCGCTCAAACAGCGCCTGACGGTCACCAAAACCGTGCGCCTGCTCTTGCAGGTGCTGCCCGCCGTCTCGCGCGGCACCATCCAACACAAGGGGCGCGAGTGGCCGGCCCCGCCGCAGGCCTGGGCGCGCGCCATCGACTACATGCTCATGCAGCGCGCGCAGGACCGCATCGAACTGCCGCTCACCGGCCACGGCTATCTGCTCGCCGTCCTCGCGGGCTACGCCGAAAAGCAAGAAGCCGCCGCCGAGGCCGAGCGCGAGGCCGAGCGCAAATCCCGCGCCGCCGCGCCGCGCCCCGTCACCTACGAGGTCGCCGGCCAGCCCATGCCCACCGCGCAGGCGGTGGCACAGGTGCTCGGCGGCCAAGACCCCGCACTCGCCAAGCTCGACGCCGACGCCCGCCGCGCCGTCCCCACCCCGCCCCAGGTGCGCGAGCAGATCGCTCGCCTGAAGTCCCCGCCACCCCAGCCACCCCAGCCACAGGAGTAACGCATGGCTACCCGAGTCAAATCCAAAACCCTCCCCGCCGTGCCGCAGTCCAAGGACGACTGCGCCGCGCAGATCAAAACCTTGGGCGATGTGCAGCGCGACTTCGAGCGCCAGCGCGCCGCCATGAACGACGCCATTGCCGCCATCACCGCCGAACACCAGCCCCGGCTGGAAGCGCTCACCACCCGGCTGGAGGCGCTGCAAACCGGCATCCAGGCCTGGTGCGAGGCGCACCGCGAAGAACTCTGCGCCAAGGGTCTGAAGACCGCGCAGTTCGTCACCGGTGAGGTCGCCTGGCGCATCCGCCCGCCCAGCGTCAAGGTGCGCGGCGAGGAGGCCGTCATCGAAACCCTCAAGCGCCTGGGCCTGGCGCGCTTTGTGCGCACCGCCGAGGCCGTCAACAAGGAAGCCATCCTCAACGAGCTCGACGCCGCGCGCGGCGTGGCCGGCATCACCATCGTTACCGGCGTCGAGGACTTCGCGATCACACCCTTCGAGGCGCGGGCGGAGGTGGCGGCATGAGTGCCAATTACTCGCCACGCGGCGATTCCGTTGCCGCCCGCGTCATCGATTTTCTGCATGCCAATCCCGACGAGACCTTGTCGTCGACGGAAGTTGCGGCGAAATTCGGCTGCGGTCGAAACAACGTCCACACGCTGCTGGCCCCATCCATTGGCGCGGGGATGCTCGTGCGGGACCGGGATGAAGACGGTGAGTACATCTACCGGGCGACGGGCAACAAGCCGACGCTTGCGGCCGTCCCTGCCAAGGCCGAGACGCCAAACGCCAGGCCAATGAGCTCCCCGTGGGGTGTCCCGAAGTCGCGCAGGGCGCATTTCTGGGCCGACACGTCCACCATAGAGATCATCAGCGGCAAAGAGATGCCGCCACTCGGCATCGGTCGCAAAGTGGATTGGGCTGGTCTATTCAAGCGCATGCAAGTGGGCCAATGCTTTAAGGCGCCGCCAGGCTCGCAAAGCAGCCTGAGTGCCGCAACTGCTGAATACCGCAAGCAGACTGGTCACGTTTTCTCACGCCGCGAGGTCGACGGGGAGTGCTTTGTGTGGAGGGTGTCATGACATCTTTCGACCAACTCGCCGCCAACCTCTACCGCGCCTGGGCCAAGGCCCAAGTCGAGCACGAGCCGCACGGCAGCTTCCCGGTGCCGAACTATCTCGACCTCCCCGCCACCCAGCGCCAGGTCTGGCTCGCCGTCGCGCGCCAGGCCGCCGCCGAGATCGCCGCCTTGCACTGACACCGCCGCACCGCGCAGCCGGCCGCCGTGGGGCGCGATAGGCCGGTGGGGCAAGCGGTGAGTGCCCCGGCGTCCGCATGGCGCCGCAACCACCGCAGCGATCAGGCCCGTCACCGCGAGTGTTCCGGCTCCCGGTGCCTACCTCGGCCGCAAGGCCGCGGGCGGTGATCGCCGGTTTCCGGTGTCCGTCAACACCGGGCCTTTCTCAACCTTGGAGACCCCCATGAACCGATCCGACCTCATCGAATCCGTCGCCGGCACCGCCGACATTTCCAAAGCCGCCGCCGCGCGCGCCATCGACGCGCTGCGCGCCAGCATCGTCGTCACGCTCAAGAAGGGCGGCTCGGTGGCCATCGCGGGCTTCGGCACCTTCGCCGTGGGCCGCCGCGCCGCCCGCATCGGCCGCAACCCGCGCACCGGCGCGGCGCTCAAGATCAAGGCGCGCAAGGTGCCGGTGTTCCGCCCGGGCAAGGCGCTCAAAGAAGCGCTGGGCTGACAGGGCGCCGCCATGCTCAAGACCTTCACTCCCTTCACGCTTCGCGGCGACGTTTCGCTGTCCGCGCTCGAAACCATTGCGCAGGCGCTCTCCTTCGCACCCTGCGAGCCCGGCGAGGAGTCCTCGCAGGGCTGGGTGCCACCGCGCGGCATCGCGCACGGCGCGCTGGTCGAGCAGGTGGGCGATTACTACGTCATGCAGTTGATGACCGAAACCAAGGCAGTGCCGGGCGATGTGCTGACGCGCGCCGTGGACGCGTGGGTTGCCGCCGTCGAGGCCGAGCACGGGCGCAAGCCCGGCAAGCGCGAACGCCGCGACCGGCGCGAGGATGAGCGCCTGAATCTCCTGCCGACCGCGTTTCCGCGCCGCTCCGCTGTGCTGGCGCTCATCGAGCGCGGCAGCCCGGCCCGCGTGCTGATCGGCTCGTCCAGTCCGGCGCGGGTCACTGATGTGGCCGTGGCACTCTCCGGTGACCGCCAGATCAAGGCGCTCCCGCGCGCCACGCAAAAGCCCCTGCAGGCGCTGCTCAGCGCGTCGCTCTGGGCAGACGACGGCGAGCCGTCCTTCAGCGATCTGAGCCTGGGCCGCTCGGCCACGCTCGTGGGCGGCGAACCTGGCGCCAGGTCGCGCATCCGCTTTGACAACCTGCCCTTGTCCACTGAGGAAGTGCGTGAGCACCTGACGCTCATGGCCGTGGACAAGCTGGAGATGGGCTGGCGCGGCGAGATTGCGTTCACGCTGGCCGACAACGGCCGCTGGTCGAGCATCCACTACCTGGCCGGTCTGCTGGAGCGCCGCTCCACCGACGAGGCGGCGGACGCATTCGACGCCAACATCGCGCTCACCGCGCCCGCTCTGTTCGGCGCGCTGGACGCGGTGGAGGGGTGGCTTGGCGGCTTGCAAGTCGAGGAGCCATAGCAAGCATGGCCCGTCACGCCGCCGCCATCCACGCCATCGCCGCCAAGCTGCACCTGAGCGAGGACGACCGCCGCGCCCTGCAGATCGCGCTCACCGGCAAGGCCAGTTGCAAAGACATGAGCGAGGCCGAGCAGCAGCGCGTGCGCGATCACCTGCAAGGCCTGGCCGCGCGCTGCGGCGTTGGGCAGCCCGTGCGCGGCGCGCGCCTCACGTTCGAGCAGCGCAAGGCATTGCTGTCGCCGCAGCAGCGCCTGGCGCTGTACCTCTGGGGCAACCTCAAGCGCCAGGGCAAGATCGAGGACGGCAGCGCCCGCGCGCTCGACGCCTGGGTGCGCCATCAGACCGAGTTCGACAAGGCGCCAGTCGATGCGCTGCGCTTTTGCACCAAGGCGCAGCTCAACACCGTGATCGAAAAGCTTAAGCAATTCGAGGCCCGCGCATGAAGGCGCAACACCATTTTGGATTCCCGGCCTCGTGGGCGTTTTTTTGCCCTCGTGGGTATGTCGACCTTGCCAAGGTGTCCCAAAACGATTTGGGACGCTATAGCGCCCATCCTCGGGCCGCTCGAGCGGTCCAGCAAACCCGATGACCGCCGAGTACATCGTCAACCGCCCCGATCTGTCCGATCTCACCTCGGCGCAGCTCGCCCCGCTGGAGGCCTTGATCGCACCCAACTGGCCCGCCGCCTGGCCCGAGTTCGCCCGATCGCTCTACACCACCCTCCTGGCGCTGCCCGGCCAGCACGCCGCGCCCGATGAACTGGCGCGCATGGCCATCGCGCTGCTGCTGGGCCTGGCGCAAGACCTGGGCGGCACCCAGCCCTACATCGGCATCGGCCAGGCCATGCAAAGCAGCGCCCGCGCGCGCCGCGTGATCGAACTGCTCGACCGAGGCGTGCCCTACAAGCGCGTGGCCGCCGAGACGGGCCTGACCGAGCCGCGCGTGCGCGCCATCGAAGCCGAGTGGCGCCGCGCGCAGATGGAAGCGCGCCAGGGCAAACTGCCGCTGGAGTAGCGCCCGGGCGGCTTGCCCTCGCGCGCGCGGGGCGGGGCATGCAAAGAAGTGATGCGCGTCATTGATGGTTTTGCGCGCTGCCCCACCACCATGCCGGGCATGCCGCAAACGCAGCCCCCGGGCGACAACCCCAACCCCTTGCTGATCTTCCGTGCTGCCCGCCACACTGACGGGGGGGGCCAGGTGCTCAACTTCAGCGAGGCCGATCTATCGGCCATCGCCGAGGGCTCCGACCCCGCCCGCCACGAGGCGCCGCTCGTCGTCGGCCACCCCATGCTCGACAAGCCCGCCAAGGGCTGGGTGCAAAGCGTCACGGCGCCACCCGGCGCGGGCCTGCTCGCCACCCCGCGCCAGGTAGACGCCGCGTTTGCCGAGCAGGTCAACGCTGGCGCATTCAAAAAGATTTCCGCCGCTTTCTACGGCCCCACGGCGCCGGGCAACCCTATGCCCGGGCAGTGGAGCCTCAAACACGTGGGCTTTTTAGGCGCCGCGCCGCCAGCGGTCAAAGGCCTGGGCGATGCGCACTTTGCCGAGCCGCAAGACCCCGGCGTGCATGTGTTCAGCGAGTGGGACGACGCCACCAACGCCAGCATGTGGCGGCGCATGCGTGAATGGTTCATCGCCAAATTTGGCATGGACGAAGCCGACAAGGTGCTGCCCGACTACCAGGTGCGCAGCCTGGAGATCGGCGCGATGGAAGAGATCAAGGGCGCCGAGACCGCCGCAGCCACATCTCCCGCATCCCCCGCGTTCGCCGAGCCGGGCGCTCAAACCCCTACCACCCCCAAGGAGTCCACCGTGACCGAAGAAGAAGCCGCGCGCATGCGCGCAGACCTGGCCGCGCGCGACGCGACCATCGACCAGATGCGCGCCGCCGCCCAAGCCGCCGCCGCCGCGCAGGCGCACGCCGCGCACGTGGCGTTTGCCGAAAGTCAACTCGCCCTGAAGCTGGCGCCTCCCCAGCGCGGGCGCGCCGTGGCCGTGTTCGACCACCTGGCCGCGCAGCCCGATACCGCCTGCTTTGCCGAAGGCGATGTCAAAACCCCGCTGCTCAAGGTGCTGCAAGAGCTGCTGCTCGCGCTGCCCGACAACGCCGCGTTTGCCGAGCAAGCCAGCAAAGACCGCGCGGCAGGCGCCGACGGTCAGGCCGCGCCCGACGAAGTCCAGTTCGCCGAATCCGACCCCGCCCGCCTGGCGCAGCACCGCGCCATCAAGGCGCATATGGCTGCGCACAAATGCGACTACCCCACCGCCATGCAGGCCGTGGCCAGCCGCGCCTGAGCCGCGCCCCCAATCCGAACCCCTGAACAGGAGCACACCTCATGGCCTCACGCCTTTCCGCCCTGCGGCTCGTAGACCCCATCTTGACGAGCCTTGCCGTCGGCTACACCAACGAGCAGCTGGTGGCCGACCAGCTCATGCCCTTCGCCTATGTCGACAAAGAAGGCGGCAAGATCCCCAAGTTCGGCGTCGAGCATTTCAAGGTCTACAACACCGAGCGCGCGCTGCGCGCCAAGAGCAACCGCATCGTGCCCGAAGACATCGGCACAGTGGACGTGGCGCTCGACGAGCACGACCTTGAGTACCCCATTGACTATCGCGAAGACGCCGACAGCGCCCTGCCGCTGCAAGCGCGCGCCACCAACACCGTGGTGGAGGCCATCCGCCTGCGCCACGAAAAGATGGTGGCCGACCTGGTGCAAAACCCCGCCAGCTACGCGGCGGGCAACAAGATCGCGCTATCGGGCACCAGCTGCTTTTCTGACAAGACCAATTCCGACCCCGAGGGCGTGATCAGCGACGCCAAAGCCGCCGTGCGCGGCAAGGTGGTGCGCGAGCCCAACACGATGGTGATCGGCTACACGGCCTGGCGCGCGCTCAAGCTCCACCCCAAGCTGCGCGCCATCCTGGCCGACACGCGCCCGCGCCTCATGGCGCTGGCCGACCTGCGCGAGATCTTCGAAGTCCCCAACATCGTCGTCGGCAAGGCTGTGGTCGCCAGCGACACCGGCGCGCTCAGCGACATCTGGGGCGACAACATCGTGCTGGCCTACGTGCCCAACGTGCCCGGCGCCGCCCAGCGCAGCCCCTACGAGCCGAGCTTTGGCTACACGCTGCGCAAAAAGGGCAACCCGGTGGTCGATACCCGCACCGAAGACGGAAAGCTGGAGCTGATCCGTAACACCGACATTTTCCGCCCCTTCCTGCTGGGCGCGGATGCGGGCTACCTCATCAGCAACTGCGTGGCGTAAGGAGGCAGAAATGGCAACCCAAACCACCACCACCGCCGCCGCCGCCGCCGGCGCCAACACCGCTGACAGCAAAGCCAAGGCGAGCGCCAAGGCAGCCAAGACCTACACCGTAGGCAATTGCCGCATCGACCACGACGGCGAACGCTACGAGAGCGGCGACGCCATTGAACTCACCGCCGCCCAAGCCGCCCGCCTGGGCGCGCTGGTCACCCCCGCAAAGGAGTAAGCCTCATGAAGACTGGTAGCCCCAACCTTACCTTGTCCGCGCTCGCCACGGGCGCGCTCACGGTCAACCGCTTCACCAACTTCGCGGGCGCCCAGGCCGTCGCCACCGACGTGGCGCTGGGCGTGGCCAACGCCAACTACGCCACGGGCGAGCAGGCTGGCGTGCAAGCGCGCGGCGTGCTCGTCGTGGAGGCGGGCGCCGCCGTGGCGCAGGGCGCCCAGGTGCAGCCCGACGCCTCGGGCCGCGCCATCACGCTGGCCGCAGGCACGGCCTTCGGCCGCGCGCTGGACGCGGCTGCGGCGGCGGGCGACTTCATCCGCGTGCTGGCGTAAGCAGCACGGCCGCGCGCATGAGCTACGCCACACAAGCCGACATGGTGGACCGCTTTGGCGAGGCCGAGCTGGTGCAGCGCACCAACCGCCTCACGGGCGGCACCGCCATCGACACCGTGGTGCTGGGCCGTGCGCTGGCCGACGCCGATGCCGAAGTCAACGGCTATCTGGCCGTGCGCTACGCGATGCCGCTGGCCGCTACGCCGCCGGTCATCACCCGGGTGGCCTGCGACTTGGCGCGCTACTACCTGCACGACGACAAGGTGCCTGACACCGTGCGTCAGCGCTACGAAGACGCCGTGGCGCTGCTCAAGCGCCTGGCCGCGGGCGACGTGACGCTCGGGCCCGATGCCGCCGCGCCGCCACCGGCGGCCGCGCCCGGCAGCGTGGCGGAGGCCGTGCAGGCGCCCGCGCGCCTCTTTGGCGCTTCGCTGCTCGGTCAATACAGCGAGGTCTAGCGCGTGGACATCGCCTTCGTCATCGACCGCGTCCGCACCCAGGTGATCGCGTTACGCCAGGTCGGCGGCGCCGCCGATATGGACGCCGCGCTGGAGGCCGCGCCTGCAGTGCCTTGCGCGTTTGTGATTCCGCTGGGCGAGCGCGGGCAGCTGATCGGCAGCACGCAAATCACCCGGCAGTCACTGCACCGCGCCATCGGCGTGGTCATTGGCATCGCCAACCGGCGCGACGCCAAAGGCCAGGCCTCCATGCAAGACCTGGCGCCCCTGCGCCAGGCGCTCAAGGTGGCGCTGATCGGCTTCGTTCCCAACGCCGCCAACGGCGAGCCCATGAGTTTTACCGAGGGGCACCTGCTGCGCCTCGACGGCGACGGCTACCTGTGGTGGCTCGACGCTTTTACCTATCAAGACTTTTACAGGAGTTGATCCATGCCGCCCAAGAAAGACGACGAGGCCGCTCGCGCCACCGCTGCCGAAGCTGGTGCCGCCGCTGATACGCCCTTGCCCAAGCCTGCGCCCGCCCCTGCGCCAACAGTGCCGGTCGATGAATTCCACGGACAGGGCGGCGAGTACGAGATCGGCGCCGACGGCGTGCGCAGGCGTGTGGTGGAGCCCACGCGCATCGGCCCGCTGGACGTTTGACGCACCTTTTACCTGGAGAGAACCATGAGCGACATCCTTCTTCGCAGCGCCATTTTGCTGGCCAAAAAAGAGACCACCTACGGCACCAGCGCCGCGCCCACCGTGGGCGCCAACGCTATTTTGATGAGCAAGCCCGACATCACGCCGCTGGACGGCACGCGAGTCAAGCATGACTATGTGCGCAACTTTCTGGGCAACTCGGGCGGCGCACGCGTCAGCTCTTACGCGCACATGAAGTTTTCCGTTGAAGCTGCGGGCTCGGGCACTGCGGGCACGGCGCCCGCCTACTCCGCGCTGCTGCTGGCCTGTGGCACGGCCCTGACCACGGTGGCGATCACCAGCTGCACGTACACGCCGGTGTCCTCGGGCTTCGACTCGGTGACGCTGGTGTTCAACATCGACGGGCAGAACCATCAGATGACCGGCGCGCGCGGCACGTTCCAGCTCAAGTTCGATGCCGAGGCGCTGCCGTACTTCGAGTTCGACTTCACAGGCCTGTTCTCGCCCTTGACCTATGGGGTGCCTGGCACGGCGGTTCTCACGGCATTCAAAGATGCGGTGGGCGTCAACAAGGCCAACACCACCTGCGCGCTGCACACCCGCACGATGGTAGCGCGCAGCCTGACGCTCAACGCCGCCAACTCGGTCAAGTACCGCAACCTGGTGGGCCTGGAGGCCGTGCGCATTGGTGACCGGCAATCGACCGGCGACATCGAGTTTCTTGATGACCGCGTGGATCAAAAGGACTGGGTGAAGGCCGCGCAGGATGGCGACAAGGGCGCGCTGTCGTGGGTGCACGGCACCACGGCCGGAAACATCATCACCGTGGCCTCGCCAGCGGCGCAGCTCGGCGGCGTGAGCTACGGCGATATCGACGGCTTCCGCTCGGTCAAGAGCCAGCTCGACCTGTGCTCGGGCGCCAGCGGCAACGACGAGTGGTCGATTGCTTTCACCTGAATCGGCGCACCTCAAGTCCGACCCCATCCATTTCAGGAGCCTTTCACGATGACCTCGACGTTTCGCTTCGTCCCTGGCGCCATCACGGTGCCGGTCACTCACGACTACATCGCCGCTGACGGCTCGGTGGCGCAGATCGCTTTCTCGGCCACCTTTCGTCGCCTCAAGCATCGCGAGCGCGTGGAGATCGAGCGTCTGGCGGCCGAGAACAGCCGCATCCTGGCGGCCAATCAAAAGCTGACGCAGGCCAAGAGTGACGCGGCAATGAGCGGCGAGGAGCCGCCCGCCGGTGAACCGCAGCCGATGGCATTGACCACTGCAGATCTGCTTGCGCGCACGCTGGTGGCCTGGACGCTGACCGCCCTGGACGGCAACGTGGCGCCCTGCACCGCCGAAGGCCTGGCCGAGGCCGAGGAAGAGATGGAAGGCCTGGGCCAGTCCATCGAAATAGCGATGTGGATGAAGGCCTGGAACATCAACCTCGTCAAGGCCGCGCTGGAAAAAAACTCGAAGGCGCCGTCCGACACCTCTTCGGCGACGGCGCTGCTCGCCGCGAACTGACGGGCGGCGAATTCGTCAGCCTGCAAACGCAAGCCGAAGCCCTGAATGTCGATCCGGCATCGCTGTCCATCCTTGCCCCGGCGCCTGCAGCGCGCGGCGCGGCGGGCGGTGATTTCGAGTTGTGGGAGGGGCACCGCCAGGCGTTGGAGCTTTTCCTGCGCTGCGGCGCGCGCTGGCAACTGGCGATGGGCATGGGGTCTGCCGCGTACACCGGGTTGGATTACGCCGGGGTGGAGGCGCTGATGAACGGCCACGGCATCAAGCGCAAGCACCGGCCCGAGCTGTGGGACGCGCTGCAGGTGATGGAGGCGGTGGCGCTGGAGATCAAGAACAAGCGGCTCGCGGCGAGCGCCAAGCGCCAAAGTGGCGCCCGTTGACGGCGCTCAGCGGCGCGGCGTGAACAGCAGGTGCAAACCAAAGCCCACGGCCAGCACCAGCACGGCGGCGAGATACATGGGCAGGTAGCTGGCACCAAACGACAGCACCAGCCAAAAACCGAGCATGAGTAGGGCAAACACGAGACGCAGGGCAGCACTGAAAGGGCGGTTGGGGCATAAGTAAAGGTCGATATCACGGCCGATGCCTCGGGTGTGCAGAACGGCACGCGCGCGGCCAGCCAGGCGTTTGCAGGCATGGGCCGCGACGCGCAAGCCGCCATGCAAGCGGCCAACCGCAGCGCAAGCGACCTGGCCGGTGGCCTGGGCCGCATCGCCGCCGGTGCGGCGGGCATCGCGATCATCACCGGCGCCGTGCATGAGTTGACGCAGGCGATCACGGCGATACCCGGCCAGGCATTCGACTACTCCAAGCAGTTGGAAGCCTCCAGCGTGGGCATGGCCGGGGTGCTGGGCTCCATGACGGCCATCAACGGCAAGCAGCTGGACTTTCACCGGGGCCTGGCGATCAGCCAGGACATGATCCGCAAGCTCAACGACGACGCGCTGCGCACGGCAGCATCGTCACAAGAACTGGTGGGCACCTTCCAGGCGCTGCTCGCTCCGGGGCTGGCGGCGGGCATGAAGCTCGATGAGATTCGCCAATTGGCGGTGGTGGGCACCAACGCGGTCAAGAGCATCGGCTTGCAAGGCCACCAGATCGTGCAGGAGATGCGCGACCTGGTGCAAGGCGGCATCACGGCGGCGGGCTCTTCGCTTGCCACCGCGCTGGGCCTGAAAGATGAGGACATCGCCAGCGCCAAGGCCAGCAGCGAAGGGCTGTTTGCGTTCCTGATGCAGCGCCTCAAGGGCTTCGAGGCGTCCAGCCAGGCCTTCGGCGACACCCTGCAAGGGCGGCTGGACAGCCTGAAAGAAGGTGCTGTGCGTGTCGCCGCTGAAGGCATGGCGCCGCTCACCACGGCCACCGGCAAGGCGCTGGAGGCAGTGGGCAAGCTCTTGATGAGCAAAGACGATCTGGGCAACATCCAGCTCAACCCGCAGCTGACCGAGCAGATCGCCCAAGCATCGGAAAAACTGATCAAGGTGGGCGAGGCGGCGGGCAGCAGCATCGGCTGGCTGTACCAGCACCGCGAGGCGTTGATGGCGCTGTGGACGGCCTACAAGGCGTTCACGATTGCGCAGTGGACAACCGAAGCGCTCGCGGCCGTTCAGGCCAAGCGTGAAATGGCCGCAGCCTCCACGCTGGCAGCGGTGCAGGCGGCTGCCGAAGGCCAGGCCAACCAGGCCGCAGCGTTGACCGCGCGCGAGAAGATTGCCGCCGTGCTGGCTGAGGTGCAAGCGCGGGTCGCATCCACACAAGCCGAGGCGGCGGACGCTGCCGCCAAGGTGGAGAACCTGCGCGCTACGCAGGCGGGCATTCTGGCAGCGCGCGAGCAGGCACTGGCGACGCTGCAATCGGTGCAAGCCAGCATTGCCCAGGCCGAGAGCATGCTGGCGGCATCGCGCGCGGCCGGGGCGCAAAGTTACGCGCTGGCGGTGGCTTCGGAGGCCACCACGGCGCTCACGGCGGCGCAGGCGCGCCAGTCTGCGGGGATTGCCGATCTGGCGATGCTCGGGCGCCAGCAAGCAGCCGTGGCGGCCGGCATTACGGCTGCCACCGCCGCGCAGACAGCGGCCACCGGCGCCGCCACGGCCGCAATGGGGCAGCTCACGGCGGCCAAGGCAGCGGCCAGCATGGCAGGCCGGGCTTTCGGCGCCGTAATGGGCGCGCTGGGCGGGCCGGTCGGCATTGCCATCATGGCCGTGGCCGGGCTGGTGCTATGGCTCAACAAGCTCAAGGCCGCGTCGGAAGAAGCCTCGATGACGGCGATGCGGATTCAGCGCGCCAACGCTGCCGCCGCGCGCGGCGAGAAGGCGGAAGACCGCGACCTGATGGCGATGCGCGCCGAGCTCGAGAACCGAAAAGACAAGCGAGACAAGCTGCTCGCCGACGGCGTGACGAGTTCGAGCGAGTGGATCGGCGGCGCCAAGTGGACAACCACGCTGGACGGTGTCAACGCCGATATCGCGAGCCTTACCGCGCAGTTAAAAAAGGCCGAGGGCGCAGGCCAACAGGCCGCAGGGGCCAACCAGAACCTCACGCTTACGGTGGCGGGCACGGCGCAGGCCTACAACAAGGCCATCGACGGGATCAAGACGGCGGGCAGCGTGCAGGAGGAGTACACACGCAAACTCAACGCCTCGCGCCAGGCGGCCAGGACCTATTCTGAGCAGCTGCGCGCTACCGGCGACACCAAAGGCCTGGCGCAGCTCAACACCCAGCAGGTCGAGGTGGAGAAGGCTCTGGCGCGTGATCGAGACAAGGCGCTGAAAAACCTCTCGGGCGGCGCCGGTGCCCAGCGCGCGGCGAACGAAGCGGCGCAGATGGCAATGCGCGATGCCCTTGCCAACCTGGAGAAATACCAGGAGGCCGCGCGTGGCATCGCCGAGCGGCAACTGCGCGCGGCGCAGGCGCTGCACCAGGCGGGGCTGATCGACGACAAGCAGTGCGTTCAGGCGAAGTTTGATCTGGCAAAAGAAGACCTGGCGAATCAGGAAGCCATCGTCGAGTTGGAGATCGCAGCGGTAGAAAAGTCCAAGGCGCCCCCCAAGGACAAGCAGACTCAGATCATCAAGTTTCAACAGGAGCTTGCCAAGCTGCGCGAGCGAGGCGTGCGTGATGCCGAGGACTACGAGAACGCGCTGCTGGTGATCGAGGCGCAGAAGGCGCAAAAGCGCGCCGAGCTACGCCGCCAGGAGGCCGAAGGCATCGCCGCGCACATGGAGCAACTGGCGGCGGCGCGGCGCCAGGCGCTGGCCTCGGTGCAGACGCGCATCGACAGCCTGCGCGACGAGGGAGAGGCCGCGCAGATCTCGCGCGCCAAGAACATCACGCTGGCTGAGGCGATCGAGCAGGTGGCGATCGCCCGCATGCGCGAGCGCCAGCAGGCCAAGTTTCTGCCAGGCGGCGACGAGTGGAAGGCGTTGGACGAAGAGATCAAAAAGCGTGAGGAGCTGCTCGGCCAGCTTCGCAAGAACGCGCTGGAGGCGCGCGAGCGCGATGGCATGGCCGAGGCTTGGCGCTCGATGGACGACGCGGCGCGGCGGGCGTTTGACTCGGTGCTGGCGAACGGCCAGGGCGCGTTTGAGGGCCTCGTGAAGTCGGGCAAGGCGGCGCTGGCCGATCTGGCGTATCAGTTCGCCATCCGCCCCATCATCATGAAGATCGGCACGTCGATCTTTGGCGACCAATTCAGCCTGGCCGCGCAGGCGGCGATGGGCTCGCAGGCCAGCGGCTCGCTGTGGTCAAGCGTGCTGGGGTTGGGCAGCAACTACGGCTCCAGCGCGGCCAGCACGCTGGGCGGCTGGCTGGGCTACGGCCAGAGCGCCGGTGCCGGGTTGGGCACGATGACCTACGCCAACACCGTTGGCATGATGGGTGGCGACGGCCTGGGTGCGCTGATCTCCTCCAACGCGGGATGGGGCGGCGTGAGCGCGGCCGGTGGCAGTGCCGCCGCGCTGACTTCAGGCAACACAGCCCTCGGCATGAACCTGGGACTGACGGCTGCGGAGGCAAGCGCCGCCGCGACGGCCGCGAGTGCGGCCGGGGCGAGCACGGCCGCCGCCGGGGGGACTGCCGCCGGTGTGGCTGCCGGCGCCTCGTGGGTGCCGGTGGTCGGCTGGATCGTCGCGGCGCTGGCGCTGCTGTCGGCCGACTCGGGCCCCACGCCGCACCGCGGCGCAGCTTCGGTGGCAACCGAGCAGGGGGTCAATACCGTCAAACCCAACGAGATCAAGGCCTACTTCGACCAGGTGGACGACAAAGCCCAGCAGGCGCTCAACGGTCTGACGGGCGCGGCGGTGAACCTGCTCAATGCGGCCGGGCAGATGAGCGGCGCGGGCGCGGGTTTCAAGATTTCGACGGCCTACGCAGCGGACGGGAAAGATGCGTCGTCGGGCGTGTTCGATTTGTCCAAAAACGGCAAGTCGCTGCGCAACTGGGAGAGCACGCGCCAGGACGGCATGGTCGGCGCGCGGGACTTCTCGGTGGACGGCTACCAGGAGTACCTCAACCAGTACGCCCGTGAGGTGATCGACACGCTTAAAGCGATGGACTTGCCCGCGCCGATTCGCCGGATGATCGACGAGTTCGAGCAGGCGCCCTCGGTCGAAAAGTTCGTTGCGATCAGCGAGACGGTCTCGCAGATTCCAGCCAAGATGCAGGCGGCGTTTGGCATCAGCACGGCCGATCTGACCAAGGTGTACACCGACGGGCTTTTGAGCGGCGACGTGGAAAAAGCCGGGCAGGCCACAGCCGATGCGTGGGCCGCGTCGGTGGAGCGCACGATGGTGGGCGGCGCGGCCGCTCAGATCATGCAGACGGTGCAAAACGGCATTTTCATGCCGATTTTGCTGGCCGCGCAGACCAATGCCTCGGTGTCACAGGCGTTGTCGGACGCTGCCATTGCCGAGACGCTGGAAAAGGCCAAGGCGCAGGCGGCTGCGTTCAAGGCGATCTGGGGCAACGAGGTGTTTCAGACCGTGCTGCGCGAGGTGCGCGACACGGTGGCGAGCGTGACCACTGAGGCGGGCAAGGCGATGGGGTTTACACCCACATACCAACCGCCAGACGCATCCGCACAAAAAGCGGCCGACAAAGCCGCCGACAAAGCCGCCGAAGACGCCCAGCGCGCCGCCGAAGAACGCGCCAAACGCATCGCCGACGAGCGCAAGAGCTTGGAGGATCGCCTCGCGGCCGCCACGCTCACGCGCATCGAACTGCTCGGGCGCGAGCGGGCCAAGATCGACGCGAGCAATCAGGCGCTGTACGACGAGGTCGTGCAGGCCGAGGAGCGCAAGGGCCTGCTCGACCAGCTGCGCGGCCTGACCGACACCAACGCCCAGGCGCTGGCGCGCCAGCGCGAGGCGATCCAGGGCAGCAACCTGGCGTTGTTCGACCAGGTGCAACTGCTCGGCCAGTTAAAACGTATCCAGGAAGCGGCCAACCAGGCCGTGGGCCGCTATGTGTCGCCGCAGGCCGAGCAGGCGCGGCAACTTGAGCAGATGGCCGCGCAGGTGCAGGCGCCGCTGGCGGCGGCGGGGTTTGCGCTGTCGCTCGCCGATGTCGTTCACGTGATGCGCACAGCGTCCAAAGTGGAGCTGCGCGAGTTTGCTGAGAGTCTGAATCTGTCGAGCCAGGCCGGGCGCGATGCGGCCGAGGCAGTGCTGGGCGTGGCCGGGTCACTGGCAGACCTGCGCGAGCAGGCGGTGGACGCGGCGCTGCAAGGCGTGCAGCGCGCGGCCGAGGCCCAAAAATCCGCCATTACCGAAGCCGCGCAGGCGCGGCAGACGGCCATCGAGCAGCAGCTGGAGACGCTGCAAGCCGCAGACGAGGCGGCGCGCGATGCGCAGCAGTCCGCCAAAGCGGTGTTTGACGCGCTCAAGGGCGGCGTGCGCAGCCTGCGCCAAGTGGTGGACAAGGAAATGGACTACCGCGCCGCCACGCTCGCGCTAGAGCGGGCGCTGGCATCGGCACGAGCTGGTGGATACCTGCCCGATGCGGAGCAAGTGAGCGAGTGGGTCGGCTCCATCACGGCGCGGCTCGCCAGCGACGAGGCGGCGCACCAGGTGTATGCCTCGCAGTTGGACGCCAACCGCGAGCGCCTGGCGCAGGCGGCTCGGATGGAGGCGCTGCAAGGCATCGCTGGCGGCCGCGCCAGCGTGGCGCAGCAGCAGCTCGATGCCACCAAGGCGCAGGGCGCCGCGCTCAAAGCGCAGCAAAAGACGCTGGAAGAGTCCGCGCGCGCACAGATCGCCGCCATTGACGAGCAGACCAAGCTGGCGCAGCAGGCGGTGGACGCGCTGCGCGGGCAGGACGTGAGCCTGCGCACGCTTAACGAGACGATGCTGGGCCTGCGCGAGGCAATGATCGCCGCCGCCACGGGCCGGGCACCGAACCCGGCGGCTCCGGCCATTGCGAGCACGGGCACGGCCTACGCGGCCGCGAACGTGAACGCGGCGGCGGATTTTGTGGCGCGTGCGGCGGCGGCGGGGGATGCGCGGGCGATTTTGGTGGGCGCGCAGGCCAACAAACTCAACGCCTCCGACGTGGCGGAGCTTGCCAAGCGCGCCGGGCTGGACTGGACGACCGAGCAGGTGCGCGCCGCCGCCGCGAGCATGGGCGTGCCGGGGTTTGCGGCAGGCGGCTTGCACGCCGGTGGCGTGCGCCTGGTGGGCGAGTATGGGCCGGAGCTTGAGATCACCGGCCCGGCGCGCTATTGGAGCGCCAGCCAGACAGAATCCATGCTGCGCGGCGCGGCCAGCGGCGGGGCGTCAGACAGCGGGGATTCGATCCTCGTGATCCATCACGACCTCAGCCGTGTAGAGCGTTCGATCAACGCGATGCTGAGCCGCATCGCCGAGGCCAGCGAATCCACGGCCAAGATGCTCAAGCGCTGGGACGCGGGCGGCATGCCGCAGGCGCGGCCGCAACCGGCGGAGGTGCGGGTATGACGGCCGGGCTGATCATCATGCCGCCCATCGTGCTGACGGATGCGATGCTGGTAAGCGATACGGTAGACGAGACGCTGCCGGTGTTTAACCCGGCCACCACCTACGCGGCCGGTGACCGCGTGGTGATCGCGGCCACCCACATGATTTTTGAAAGCGCGGTGGCGGGCAACGTCGGCCACTACCCGCCCACGTCCACCGACGCGCATTGGCTGGTGGTGGGCAAGACGAACCGCTGGCGCATGTGGGACAACCGCAGCAGCTCGGTGACCGCCAAGGCGGGCGGCTTTTACGCCGAGGCCACGACCGGCCAGGTGGTGACCTCGGTGTGGATGGACTACGTGGTGGCCGACAGCGTGCGCGTGCGGGTGACCGACCCGGTGGCGGGCGTGGTCTACGACCGCTCGGTGGACTTCACCGCGCTGCCGCAGGTGGCCGATCACTGGTACTGGTTTTTTGGTGTGCGCGAGGCGCCCGAGGGACTGGTGCTGCTCGACCTGCCGGCCTATCCCAACGCCACGGTGCGCGTGGACGTGGCGGGCGCCAACGCGGCTGTGGGCAACTGTGTGCTCTCGCAGCACCTGGTGTACGGCGAGGGCGTGGAGTTCGGGTTCGAGATCGGCAACCAGGACTTTTCTGTGGTGTCGGCAAACCCGTGGGGAGACATGGTGCTGCGCCCCGGCGAGCAGGCGCCGACGCAGTCGCTCCAAACCGTTTTGCGCAAAGGCGAAGTGACGATGGTGCGCAACCGCCTGCGCCGCCTGGCCGCGCGCGCGGCCGTGTACATGGCCTGGGAGGACGTGCTTGCCAGCGCTGTGTTTGGCGTGGTGCAAGACCACTCCATCACGCCAACAGACGCCCAAGAGGCCGTTTTGAAACTGCAAGTGAAGGGAATCGCCAACTATGTCAGTTAATCCAGCCGCCATCGCGGCATTGCCCGCGCCCGGTCAGGCAGGGCAGACGGTGCAGCAGTTCAATGCCGCTCAGAGCGCGTTTTGCGCAGCGCTGACGCCTTTTGGCGCGCAGGTCAACGCAGCGGGCCAGACCACCTATCAAAACGCGCTGGCAGCGACAGATGCGGCCACCGCCTCAGCCACCGCGCAGTCCGCAGCCCAGGCCGCCGCTGCCGCCGCCATCGCCACCGCAGGCGTGGCCGATTTTTCTGCGGCCACTGTCTACGCCTCCGGCGCGCGCGCCCGCTCGCTCAGTGACCGCCAGGTGTACCGGCGCCTGTCTGCCGGTCAAGCGGCGACTGACCCGGCAAGCGACAGCGCCACGTGGATGCCCGCAGGCATCGACATCAGCACCGGCCAGCCCTCGCTGCGGCCCGCCATGCTGCTGGACTTCGCGGGCTCACGGGGCATCGATCCGCGCATCACCGTCACGCGCGCGAGCGAGGCCACGCGCCGAAATGCGCTCGGCCTCATCGAGCGTGTGAGTGCCGGTGCGCCGCGCGTGGATTACGACCCGCGCGGGCAATGCCAGGGCCTGCTGGTCGAGCGCCCCAGCTCGAATTTCTGGCAAAGCTGCTGCGACCCGTCCGCCGCCTGGTGGGTCAAGGTACGCTGCGCCGCATCGGTCAGCACGGTGCCCGCCCCCGATGGCGGCAGCGCCTTCAAGATCACCGAGGACTCGTCAGCCGACTGGCACGGCGTGGCCTCGCAGGTCGTGCCGTGGACGAATTCCTGGGCCACGCTGTCCATCTACGTCCACACAGCGGGGCGCTCGCAGGTGGTGATCCATTTTTTTAACACGACCACGCACGCCTGCACCGCGTGTTTTGACCTGGCCGGTCGTACCGTGGTGTCGCTCACGCCGGGAAACGCCGAATTCTCCGATGCACAGGCCGCCATCGAAGACGCCGGGCGCGGCTGGGTGCGCATCAGTCTGTCGGCCTACAAAGCCGCCGTGTCGGCCTCGCTCGCCGCGCACGTGATGCTGGCTTCGGGCAACTCTTACGTGTACGCAGGCGATGGCGCCTCGGGCCTGCTGCTGTGGGGCGCGCAGCTCGAAGACAAGCCCGAGCCCACGTCGATCATCATCACGGCCGCCGCCACGGCCAGCCGCGCCACCGAGACGGTAGGAATGGCCGTCGCGTCACCGCACGACGCGCTGTCGTTTTTTGCAGAAGCTACCTGCGCGCCCACGCGCGCCAGCGCCGACGCCGAGGGCTTTTTGCTCACGCTTTTCAGCCCAGTCAATGACGGCCTGCGATTCCGGGGTGTGCGCTCCACGCCCGCGATGTACGTCGATGGATTCACCCTCAAATCATCGCTGGCCATCAATGACAGTATCAATGTCCCCATGACGGCGGGAATGCCCGTGCGCTATGCGGGCACCTATGGCCCGGGTGCCACGTCACTGGCCATCAATGGCGCGCTCCTGATCAGCGGCGCGGCCGCCGGGATGACGCCCTCTACGCATTTCACGGCTCTCCGGAATAACTTGTGGAACAGGTGACCATGCAGTATCCTCCTGAGTCGG
>DAIOSZ010000038.1:6938-21554 GCA_036752305.1 Burkholderiaceae bacterium | reverse complement strand
GGAAACGGCGTGGGCTTCTGGAACACCATGCCGACCTTGGCGCGGATCAGCGCCACGTCTTCCTTGGAGCTGAGCAGATCGACGCCGTCAAGCTCGACGCGGCCGGTCGCCCGTTGCTCGGGATACAACTCGTACATGCGGTTGAAGGTGCGCAGCAAGGTGGACTTGCCACACCCCGACGGCCCGATGAAAGCCGTGACCCGCCCACGCGGAATGTCCAGATCGATGCCGCGCAAGGCGTGGAACTTGCCATAGAAGAAGTCCAGGCCGCGCACGGCAATCTTGGGGCTGTCCTTGGGAGTGGGCGATGCGGTGTTCATAGGTTCAATGCGATGCGCGGGTCAGCACGCGCGCCAGGATGTTTAGGCCAAGCACGCCGACGGTGATGAGGAACACGCCGGTCCAGGCGAGCGCCTGCCAGTTCTCGTACGGGCTCATGGCGAATTTGAAAATCGTGACCGGCAGGCTGGCCATCGGCTCGGCCAGCGACGACGACCAGAACTGGTTGGACAGCGCCGTGAACAGCAGCGGCGCGGTCTCGCCCGAGATGCGCGCCACGGCCAGCAGCACGCCGGTGACCACGCCCGCGCGCGCCGCCCGCAGCGTGATCCCGGAGACCACGCGCCACTTGGGCGCGCCCAGCGCGCAGGCCGCCTCGCGCAGGCCGGCGGGCACGAGCCGCAGCATGTTCTCGGTGGTACGGATCACCACGGGAATGACGATCAGCGCCAGCGCCGCCACGCCCGCCCAGCCCGAGAAACCCTTGAAACGGGTCACCACCACCGTGTAGATGAACAGGCCGATCACGATGGAGGGCGCCGACAGCAGCATGTCGTTGACGAAGCGCGTGACCGATCCCAGCCAGCCGCCACGGTCGTATTCGGCCAGGTAGACGCCCGCCAGAATGCCGATGGGCGTGGCCACCAGCGTGGCCAGCAAAACCATCAGCAGCGAGCCGTAGATCGCGTTGGCCAAGCCACCCGCCTCATTGGGCGGTGGCGTCATCTGGGTCAACGTGGCCAGGTTCAGGCCCCGCAGCCCCAGGTAGACGGTATCCCACAGGATCCACACCAGCCACACCAGGCCAAACGCCATAGCGCCCAGTGAAAGCGCGAGCGCGATCTGGTTGACGCGCTTCCTGCGCGCGAACAAAACCGCGCGCGCATCGGGTTGCCCTCCGCTCATGCGCGCGCCCCCTCGCTCTTTTTCAGTCGCGCCAGCAGCAGCTTGGACGCCGCCAGCACCACGCAGGTGATGAAGAACAGCACCAATCCGAGGTAGATCAGCGAAGCCTGGTGCAGCCCCTCGCCCGCCTCGGCAAACTCATTGGCCAGCGCCGAGGTGATGCTGTTGGCCGGCTGGAACAGGCTCAGCGAATCGAGCTGGTTCATATTGCCGATGACGAAGGTCACCGCCATCGTCTCGCCCAGCGCACGGCCCAGGCCCAGCATGATGCCGCCGACGACACCGGCCCTGGTATAGGGCAGCACGACCTTGAACATCACCTCCCAGGTCGTCGCGCCCAGGCCGTAGGCCGACTCCTTGAGCAGGGCCGGCGTGACCTCGAACACGTCGCGCATCACCGAGGCGATGAAGGGAATCACCATGATCGAAAGGATGACGCCGGCCGAGAGAATGCCAATGCCGACCGGTGGCCCCGAAACCAGCTCACGCAGCACCGGAACCGAGCCGAACCACTGCTGCAAGGGCTGCTGCACGAAGCGCGCCAGGAGCGGGCCGAAGACCAGCAAGCCCCACATGCCATAGACGATGGAGGGGATGGCCGCCAGCAACTCGATGGCCGTGCCCAGCGGCCGCTTGAGCCAGGCGGGCGACAGCTCGGTCAGAAACAGCGCGATGCCAAAGCTCACCGGCACGGCGATCAGCAGCGCGATCAACGAAGACGTCAGCGTGCCGTAGATCATCACCAGGCCGCCGTAGTCGTTTTGCACCGGGTCCCACACCGTGCGGGTGAGAAACCCCAGCCCGAACCGGTCGATGGCGGGCCAGGCGCCCACCACGAGCGACGCCAGGATACCCAGCAGCAAAGCCAGCGTCAGCAGCACCGCTCCCTTGGCCGCCCAGGCGAAGAGTCGGTCGGCAAGCTGGGATGAGGACATGGCAGCGCGGGGCTCGGGCGAGGGTGATTGCGCCGCGCCGTCGCGGCGGCCGGTGGTGGCGGAAGGCGGGGGCAGATCCGGCGGCGCGGCGCCCAGGCCAATGGCATGCATGGCGCTCACCGCCGATTCCACCGGGTGGAGTCTACGCGCTGCATGGCTCACTTCGCCGCCACGGCCTTGCCGGCGCCGTCCTTGATCTGCGCCCAACTGCCTCGAATGTGGTTCTTCACCGCCTCGGGCATGGGCACGTAGTCAAGGTCGTCGGCGGTCTTGTCGCCCTGCTTGTACGACCAGTCAAAAAAGCGCAGCACCGACGCCGCCTGCGCGGGCTTTTCCTGCGTCTTGTGCATCATGATGAAGGTGGCGCCGGTGATGGGCCAGGCGTCCTTGCCCTTTTGCTGGGTAAGGATCTGGTAGAAGCTCCTGGACCAGTCGGCCCCGGCGGCGGCGGCCTTGAAAGCGGTGTCGTCCGGGGCAACGAAGGCGCCGTCGGCGTTTTGCATCAGCACGTAGTTCAGCTTGTTCTGCTTGACGTAGGCGTACTCCACGTAACCAATCGAATTGGGCAGCCGCCCGACGAACGCGGCTACCCCCTCGTTGCCCTTGCCGCCCGAGCCCGCGGGCCAGTTGACGGCCGTGCCCTCGCCCACCTTGTCCTTCCACTCCTTGTTGGTCTTGGAGAGATAGTTGGTGAACAGGAACGACGTGCCCGAACCATCGGCCCGGCGAACCGGCGCGATGGGCGTGGACGGCAACGGCACGCCCGGATTGAGCGCCTTGAGCGCCGCGTCGTCCCAATGCGTGATCTTGCCCAGGTAGATGTCGCCCAGCACCTGGCCAGACAGCCTGATCTGCCCCGGCGCCACGCCCTTGATGTTGACGATGGGTACCACGCCGCCGATCACGGTGGGAAATTGCACCAGGCCCTTGGCCGCGAGCTGCTCGTCGGTATAGGGCATGTCGGAGGCGCCGAAGTCCACCGTCCTGGCGTCGATCTGCTTGAGCCCCGCGCCCGAGCCGACCGATTGGTAGTTGACCTTGGTCCCGGTCGCCTTGTGGTAGTCGGCCGCCCACTTGGCATACAACGGCGCGGGAAACGTGGCACCGGCACCGGTCACGTCTTGCGCCCAGACGGCGGTGGACGCGGCGAGCAGGATACAGGTCAGTGTGACAGTCTTGAGGGGCATGGATTCTCCGGTTCCGGGGCACAGCAGGCGCTGCGATACCGGCATGCTAGGGAGGTCTTGTGACAGCCGTGTGACGAACGCATGACGGCGCCATGCCAACGCAAGAACTCCTATTTTCATAGCTGACCGTGGTCGCTTTTAGGACTTCACATGCCAAAAGCACCGGGGATTCTGGCCCCGCGTGGCCGGTGACGTGGCCCGGCGCCCCGGGCGAGCACCCGTGGTGCCGCGGGCGGGTGCTATCCTGCCGCCCGCCTGCCCTCTCCGGAAACACCGCCCATGCGCAACGGAACCCGACTCGCCGCCCTGGACCTGGGCTCCAACAGCTTCCGACTGGAAATCGGCCGCTACGACCAGGGCCAGATTCACCGCACCGAATACTGGAAAGAGATGGTGCGCCAGGGCAATGGCCTGGACGAAGACAAGAACCTCTCGCGCGAAGCCATGCAACGCGGCTGGGACTGCCTGGCGCGCTTTGCCGAGCGGCTGGCGGGTTTTCAGCGCGCCCACGTGCGCGGCGTGGCCACGCAGACGCTGCGCGAGGCGGCCAACCGCGACGTCTTCCTGGAGCGCGCGCGCGAGATCCTCGGCTTTCCGATCGACGTGATTTCAGGCCCCGAGGAAGCCCGCTTGATCTACCAGGGCGTGGTCCATCTGCTGCCGCAGTCCGACGAGCGGCGTCTGGTCATCGACATTGGCGGGCGCTCCACCGAACTGATCCTGGGCCAGGGCTACCGCTCCGAGCAACTGGCCTCTTACCGCGTGGGCAGCGTGAACTGGTCGATGCAGTTCTTTGCCAGCGGGCGCCTGTCGGCCTCGGCCTTCCACGCCGCCGAAGTCGCGGCACGCGCGGTGCTGGATGAAGCGCTGCTGCGCTTCAAGCCGGGCACTTGGGACATGGCCTACGGCTCCTCTGGCACCGTGGGCGCGGTGTCCGACGTGCTGTCCGCCGCCGGGTGGCCCGCCGGGGAAATCACCGCCGAGGGCCTGGATTGGCTGCGCGACCGTCTCGTGCAGGCCGGCAGCGTGGACAAAATTCGCGGCGTGGGCATCAAGGAGGAGCGGCGCGACGTAATCGGCGGCGGCCTGTCGGTGCTGCGCGCGCTGTTCTCGCTGTTCAAGCTCAAAAGCCTGAGCGCCGCCCAGGGCGCCTTGCGCCAGGGCGTGCTGTTCGACCTGATCGACCGCGAGGACGCCAACACCGACGCCCGCTCCAGCACCGTGGAACGCCTGGCCCGGCGCTTCGCGGTGGACGAGGAACAGGCCGCGCGCGTAACCCGCACCGCGCTCACGCTGTACCGTCAACTCATAGGCCCCGCGCGCGGCGCCGAGGCTGAGCGGCGCCTGCGCAAACTCGGCTGGGCGGCGCGGCTGCACGAAATCGGCACCGCCATCTCGCACAGCAGCTACCACCGCCACGGCGCCTACATCCTCGACCACGCCGACGCCCCGGGCTTTGCCGAGCCCGAACTGCACCACATGAGCCAACTGGTGCTGGGCCACCGGGGCAAGCTGCGCAAGCTGGACGTGGACCTGCGCGACCCCGAAACCGTGCAACCGCTGCTGTGCCTGCGCCTGGCCGTCATCCTGTGCCACGCCCGCCGCGCCCCCGACCTGCGCGGCATGGCGCTCGCGCCCAAGGCGCGGGGGCTGGGCTACGTGCTGCACACCCGCGCGGGCTGGGCCCAGGCCTATCCGCAATCGGCGCATCTGCTGGACGAGGAAGCGGCGCAATGGCGCCAGGCGGGCGCGGCGTCGTTCGGCGTGGTGGAGGGGTGAGCCTGAGCGCTATCGCCAAGGCGTTTTGCACCGCCTCGCTCAGCGCCGAGCGGGCCGGCGCTCAAATGCTTCGTCCCCGCAAAGACTGTTGAAATCGAGGGTGTAGGTCATGCCGCCCAACGTAAGGTAACCCGCAAAACCTGCCATGCAAGCTGGACGATACGGGAAACTCCGGCCCCGTCATCCTCCAGAAAGCGTAGCCAAATCATAGTGTCTGCCCACCTGATCCTGTGTTTTTGCACACATATGGACAAGCGTGTAACCCGGCAGCCCTCCCTTCACGTCTGCCGGACCCCTGGACCCGCTTCGCGGTGGGACGAGGTTCCAGGCTGCGCAGGCCCATGACTTCAAAATGCATAGCTGCCCGTGGTCTTCATACGGGTAATTTCAGCGCAAAACACCGATGAAATCGGCCATCCGCATGCCCCTCAGCCGCTCATCGCGTTGAATTTTGTTGATGTTGCAACATTATTTGTAGATGCATCTACAAATTTGTCGCTCACAGCCTTCCGTGCAGCCGTTCCAGGCCCGTTTTCGGACAACAAAAGTGGCTGTAAATCAATGAAAACAGCCACGGGCAGCTATCTTTTTTTTGACGCCGCAAGCCGCCGCAAACCCCCGAAAGCAACCCATATCCCCCTGCCGGCAGAGCCGCTCGGGCGGCGATGCGGACCGTTGGCGCCACGGCGGCCAACCGGGCCAGCCTGGGGCGGCGTTGGTTATCGGCGCGGCTTCTTGCCTGGCAGCGGCGCGGCGCTTTCGCCGCCGTATTGGGCCATCAGGCGCTGCTGGGCGCTGGTGGCGGGGTCGCCGGACAGGCGGGTGTAGCGGCCGTCCGGTCCCTGAGCCCAGGCGTCGTGGGCGTCTTGCATGTACAGCTCCAGGCATTCGCGCAGCACGCGTGCGCGCAGGTGGGCGTCGAGAATCGGCCAGGCCACCTCCACGCGGCGCAGCATGTTGCGGTTCATCCAGTCGGCGCTGGACAGCCACACCTCCTCCTGCGCGCCGTGGCGGAAGCAGAACACGCGGGTGTGTTCGAGGAAGCGGCCGATCACGGAGCGCACGCGGATGTTGTCGGTCTGGCCGGGCACGCCGCCGGGCAGCATGCAGGCGCCGCGCACGATGAGTTCGATGCGCGCGCCCTGCTGGCCGGCCCGTACCAGCGCGCGCATGATGGGCTCGTCGGTCAGCGCGTTGGTGCGCACCAGGATTTCGGCGTGCTGGCCCTTGGCGGCGGCGCGGCCCACGGTTTCGATGCGCGCGAGGATGTGCGCGTGCAACGCGAACGGCGCGACCACCAGGCGCGCCATGGGCGGCAGGCGGCCATGGCTGGCCAGATGCATGAAGAGCGCGTCCATGTCGGCGGTGATCGCGGGATCGGCCGTCAGGTGGCACAGGTCGGTGTAGAGCCTGGCCGTGCGCGCGTTGTAGTTGCCGGTGGACAGATGCCCGTAGCGGCGCAGCCCCCGGCCCTCGCGGCGGGTGATGAGCAGCATCTTGGCGTGCGTCTTGAGGCCCACCACGCCGTAGAGCACCTGCGCGCCCACGGCTTCCAGCCGCTCGGCCGCGTGGATGTTGGCCTCCTCGTCAAAGCGCGCCTTCAGCTCGACGACCACGGTCACTTCCTTGCCGCGCGTGGCGGCCTCGTGCAGCAGGCCCATCCATTCGGAGTCGTTGCCGGTGCGGTAGACGGTCTGCTTGATCGCCCGAACGCGCGGATCGCGCACCGCCTCGCGCAGAAAGGCCAGCACGCCGTCAAAGCTCTCGTAGGGCCGGTGGATCATGATCCCGAATGAGATAAGTGAAGGGGGAGCGGCGCGAAATTCGGGAAAAAACGGGGCTTGGCGGGAAGAGTCGGGGCGGGAGTTCTGCAATTTAGTTGCAATGGGTGCAACAAGTGGGCGCGGTCAGATTTTCGACAATTTGTCGTTTATGTAGGCCTCGATGGTGGCGACGATCAGGGCGCTTTCCTGAGGGTAGAGGGTATTGTCGGCGTGAACGGGCAAGAACGGGCGCGCGGGGATGGTGACCTTGCGGTTCTTACCCGCTTTGCCTCCAAAGTTTTGGAGTGCCGCGTATTTCTGGGAGTTGCTGATCGTGAGGGTTCCGCCGCTGACCGACCAGCGGTGAAACTTCATCAGGTCACCCGAATCAATCAGCGGTTTGCGACCGGCGAGGCGCCGCTCGCCTCGCGCATTCAGGCCACCGCTCTTGGTGTGATAGCTCTTGCCCAAGCGTTCAGAGATAAGGCCGAGCGTCACGGTGCTGAGCGGCTTCCACGCCTGGCCATCAGGCCCGGTTGAAGTCTCGAACCGGCGCTTGATGCGCTCGACCATCTGCTCGCCGACGACGCGCAGCGCACCGTCCGGGTTGCCGATCTGATCGTTGAGTGCCTTGAGCGCGGCTTTGACGGGGGCGTCTTGGACTTCTATGGTGAAGGTTGACATAATTGAGCCTTGAGCGGTTGTTTCCAATGGGAATGGTTGTAGACCTCACGGGTGTACATGATCCGGTTCGAATCCGGCGCCGCTCATCCCTTTCTATCGAGCGTGACGTATCGGCCTGATGTCAGGTTGTAACGCTCCAGCACCCCGCCCGTCTGCACAAAATTCGACGTAATCCGCGCCCTGACGCCATCGAATCGACCTTTTTCGTTGTAGTTCACCCGGATCACCACCTTCCCCGCGCGCTCGCCGAGGTCGATCTCGTAAATCAATGCTTGATCGACGGTATCCAAGAAAGGCGTGGCCTTGCGCAGCAGCTCGGGCAGCTCGCGCCATACCTCGTCGGGCAGGTTGGCGGCTCGCGCCGCCTTGCTGTCGCGCAGCGCGTGCAGCAGTTCGGAGTCGCGCATCCACACGGCCGAATTCTCCAGCGTGATCCCGCGCACGGCCAGCGCGTCCACCACGGCGGCCTCGATGGTGTGAACGGTGGCGGCGGTGCCGGTGGCGCGCATCTGCTCGCGCGTGGCGTCAAACAGCAACTGCCACGCCTTGAGCCGCTCGGCCTGCACCGCTGGCGCCAGTGCCTCCCACATCTGGGCGCCAATCGGCGCGCTCAGATTGAGCAGCTTGTCGTCGATCAGTTTTGCCCAGGGCGTGCCCGTGTTCGCCCCGGGCTGATAGTCCCAACCCTTGTCAATCCCCACTTGCGTGCCGGTACGCGGGTCGATCGCGTTCCAGCCTGCGGGCGGCTCGCCCAGCCCGGCCTTGGCGCTGGCCTGGCCTTCGCGCACCGTCACGGCGGTGATGCGGCACTGGCAGCCCCAGCCGTTGGGCGGTGTGTTCGTCTTCCAAAACGCGTGGTCGTGCGGCAGCGTCAGGCCGTGCCAGGCCACATGCCAGGGGCGCGGGTGCATCACCGCGTCACTGTGGATATAGCGCCAATAGGGCATTTCGGCCAATGTGGCCGGTTCGGTCAACTGTTTGTGGCGCCCGGCCGCGTAGCTGGTGGCCATGTTGGTCTGATAGATCACGCGCGCACGCCATGCCTCGCCCGCCTTGGTGCCTTCGCCTGTCCAGCCCGTCCAGCCGTGCTTGGCGACGATGGCGCGGAATTCCCGCGTGAACTTATCCACGCCGGTGCCTTGCTCCGCCGCCCGGGTCACTGCCTCGTGCAGGTCTTGCAGCAGGTCGGCCTTGGCGGCACCGGCGACGATGAAGGCGCGGTCGTGCGCGCTCTTGGTAATGTCGTCCCAGCGATCCGTGGGCAGGCGCAGCTTGTTGCGAAGGAAGTCCACCTGCGCGTCAAACGGCGTGTGAAAGCCGAACGCCGCAAAGGGCGCGTCAGACGCACCCGTGGCATCGGCTGGCGCGGCGTCAGGCATTGCCGGACTCGGCCTGTGTTTCGGCCTGCACGTCGGCCATGCCTTGCAGCTCGGCCAGCGCGAACGCCGCCGTCATGAGTTGCGTGAGCCGCTCGCTGTCCATCCATCCGTAAGCCTGTGCGATGGCGGTCTGTGCCTGCGCCGTCGTCTCGGCGTGGCGCACCAGGTCGGCAGCGGCGCTGGCCATGCGCTCCCACTGCGGGGCGCTGGCCGTCATTAGCGCATCGGTCGCCGCCGCCGTGGGATCGGGCCGCGCACCCGATTCGGCGAACGCCGCGCCCGGTGCCGCTTTGCCAGCTACCCCAGCCAACCCGGCCAAGCCCGTCACCGGCGGCGCGCCCGCGCCTGGCTCGGCCAGATCGCCCTCCTGGTAGCCATACGCCCGCGCCCAGTAGGCATTGGTGAAGCGCGCCCCCGCGTCGTAGTTGCTCTTATCGCGGTCGGCCTGCAACTGGTCTTGCGACTCCTGATCCCACAGCGAGAACACGGGCCGCTCCGCCCCCGGAAAATTGAAATCGCACACCCAGCCAATCAACTCGTTCACTGCCTCGGCCACCATACCCGCGTCCGCGTCCCGAATGTCGCGCGTCACCTCCAGCCCGGCCGTGGCGCTGGCGCGGTTGGCGTCGGCTTCGGTGGTTTGGTTCTGGCCCAGTAGCGCAATCGAGATCTCGCCCCGGCAGTGCATCACCAGCCGCTCATACAAATCGGCCGTCGCCGCCTTCCCTGCGGCCTCTTTCAGGTCAATCGAGCCATCGTCGGGGATCACCGCCACGCCGTCCTGAATCAACGCCTCCAGGCTGTCCAGCAGCTGCTTTTTCTCGTCCGTCGAGGCGCTGCGCGGCAGCTTGCCCACCGGCCAGGCCGAGCCGAACTTCTCGGCAAACGCCAGCCAAAACCGCAAGCCCCCCTTCTTGAACGTCAGCGGCCAGAAACACATCGACAGATCGGCAAAGCCATAGGGGTTCTCATAGCTCGGGTCTTGGCGCGGCACCAGGAACTTGCGCTCCTGCACCAGTTCGCCGTCCAGCGGCGCCTCGCGCGAGCGAAAGCGCAGGCGGTTTTCGGTGTCGTAGCAGAACCATTCGGGCGGCTTGCCCAGCACCTCGGCGGGCACCCACAGCCCGCCGCGCTCGGCCCACAGCACCTCCATCGGCTGGTAGCCGTAGAGCGTGGCGTCGAGCATCTCGCCAATGATCCGCTCCAGCGGCAGCGCGCGCAGCACCGCCTCCACCGCCTTGGCCACGCGGCTGCGCGCGCCGCCGCGATCGAGCCCCCACTCCAGCGCCCGCACGGCGCTCTTACGCCTGCGGATGCAGCCGCCCACGAGCGCATCGGTGCGCATGTTGCGGTACACCTGGATGGAGCGGCCCTGCGCGCGCAAAATCGGGTCGGGGTTGGGCAGCATCATGCCCAGCGCGAAGAAATTGAGCGTGCGCTCGCGCGTGGCAATCTGGTCGGTCAACGGGGTTGCGGCCATGCGGGCCTCCTACATAAAGCCGGTCAAATCGACATCGCCCACGCGCAGCCGCTCGGCGCGCGGCAGCGTCAGCGCCGTCACGGGCCCGCTGGGCCGGTCGGCCGCGTTGACGGCCAAGAAAATCGCCCACGTCCGATCGGCGTGCCCGGCGGAATCAGAGTCGGCCACGAAGCGCGGCGTGCCCGTCGGCCCGCTCTCTTTGCGCAGCTTGTGCAGGTCGGCGCGCAGCGCCGGGTCGCCCTCCGGGATGCGGATGCGCCGGTCTTCAAACACCTCTTTGCCGCTGGTCGCCAACGTCAGCTTGTTGGCCGCCGTGAACAGCACGCCCTCCACCCGCAGCGCGCCGTGGCGCCGCTGGGCGTCTTCCACGGGTTTTTCGCCCATGCCGGTGCGGTCCATGCAGGCGCGGATCACGCGGTAGCGCTCCATCACCGCGTCCAGCAGCGCATCCTGCTCGGCAAAGGTCGCGCGCTTGCGCACCACCAGCTCGCGCAGCCACAGCACGTCGCCCACCAGCTCCAGCACCGCGATCACGAACAGGTCGTTGCGAATCGCCACGTCCACGCCCACGAAGCACGGCCCGCCCGCGTACAGGCCCGGGTCTCCGGCGCGCGCATCCTCGCAGGCGTTGATGAGTTCAAAGGGCAGCCAGGCGCTTGCCTCGTCCAGCCACTTCAGTTCAAACTCCTGCGCCCACAGATCGGGGTCGCCCGCGCCCCGGCGCAGTTCCTCCACGTCGCGCGGCAGGCCATCGGCCACCGCCTGGTAGATATCGGTGACGTGGCGGCTCCAGCCGTCGTCCTTGGCCGTCATCAGGTCATAGAACTTGTTGCCCTTGCCGTTGGGCGTGCTGATCACGCGCAGCTTCAGGCCCGGCTTGGAGATCACCGGAAACAGCGCCTTCCAGATCGCGCGGCTGTCCTGATGAAAAGCGAACTCGTCAAGCAGGACATTGGCGCTGAAACCGCGCGCGGTGTCCGGGTTGGCGGGCAGCGCCGTCACCTTGCTGCCCGAGGGCAGCTCCACCTCCAGCGCGCGCACGCTCGCGTCAAACGGCAGCTCGTACTCCTTGAACCCCGCCCGCATCGCGCGCAGGTGGAGCTTGACGCCCTCGTTCATGGCCTCGCGTGCCTGGCGCTCGCCCCGGCTCAAGATCACCCAGCGCTCGCGTCGGCCTTCGGCCTCAGCCCGCGCCACGTCGAGCGCGATCTCCAAGGTGCTCGTGAACGTCTTGCCGCACTGGCGGCTCATCATGCCGATCTTGAAGCGCGCGTCGTCCTGCACCCAGGCGCGTTGGTAGGGGTACAGCCGCAGTGCCGGGTCTGCACGCCCGGCCTCAGAGGTCATATGCCGCCTTGATCACCTTGGCGAGCACATCGGGCGCCACGGCGCCGGTCTTGCCCAGTTCGTCCAACTTGGCGCGCTGCGCTTCGATCAGACGCTTGCGCGCGGCCTCCTCAATGGCGGCTTGAAAGCGCTTCAGATCCATCGAGCCGCGCGCCATTGTGGCAATGTCCCTGCCGATGCGCGCCAGCGCCATCGCCGTGCCCGTGGGATCGTCGTCTTTCCCCTCGGCCTGCGACAGCATAGCCTCGCGCAGCTTGCGAATCAGCATCGTCTGCGCCACCGCGAAAATCGCCTCGCTGCGCGTGTCGCGCGCGTCCGCTCCGCCTTCGGAAAGCGCCTGGCTGTTTTGCGCCTCCGCATAGATGATGGCCCGCTGATCCTGGATGTCCTTGCCCCAGCGGTGCAGCGAACTCTTGCTGATCTCATAGCCCTTGGCTTTGAGCAGCGCCACCAGCTGCTCATAGCCCGCAAAGCCGTTTTCTTCCAGCGCGCGCTCCAGCCAGCGGCGCACCTCGGCGGGCAGCGTGGCCACGCTGGAGCGGCGCGGCATCTCAGGCGCTCCAATACTTCACGGGCCGGGCAATGCCGGCGTCGCAATCCACCGTGTACTCGGCAATGTCCACGCCCAGGCGCGTCAGGTCGGCAAACCAAAGGCCTGAAGGCTGGCGCGCAATCTCGGCCAACTCGCGGCTTTCAAGGTAGTCCAACTCGCGGCGCAGCTCCAGCGCCGTGGCGCCGGGCATGATCACCTGAATGATCGACAGCAAAAACGTCTCGCTGTTCGTGTACGGGCGGTTCTTGTCCATCGCCCGGATCAACTCCCAGCGCATCAGCTCGCGCTGGGCCTTCACTTGGTCAGTCATGACTGCTCGCCCCCTTGGTGAGTTGTGACACCAGCCTCAAAAGCTCTTCAAACTTGGTGTACAGCGCGTCCAGCCTGGCCTCGATCACCGACTGCCCGCGCACATAGTCTTCGCGGCGCACGTAGTCCACCGCCAGCCGCGTCTCCAGCTTGAGCAAATCGTGCTGCAGCTGCTGCACCTTGGTCGCCTCGCGCAGCAGCCCCTCGCCCACCTCCGCCACGCGCCGCGACAGCTGCTCGAACAGCGCCTTGCGCGACTCCGCAGCCTGCGCAAACTGGTGCTCCACCTGCGTGCTCCACCACTTGGCAATACCCACCAGAAAGCCGCAGAACATCACGCCCAGCGTGATCAAATGCCAAAGTTCAAGCTGCACACTCAACGCCCGGCTCCGACATGAAAATCCACCAGCGCGCCAAGCCGCGCGCGGCACGTCTCGTAGAGCCCGGCGGCATGAATGGCCCAGGTGGCGGCGTCCAGTTCGGACACCATCAGTTCGGGGCGTTCAGGGCTTTCGGCGCCTGGCGGCTCAGCTGCAGCGGCGCCAGCGGCGCCATCTTTTGCAGCAGCTCCGGCGGCGGGCTCGGGCATGGCGACAGTGACACCGGGCGCAGTGGCGAGCACGCGCACGACAGGGCTGCTGTAAGCAGGGCGAGCAGGTGATGCAACCTTGGCAAGGACATGGAGGGCTCCAAAAGACTGGCTGTTGATCTGCGCCTGCTGCGCCGCCACCTGGCCGACCAGCAGCGCGGCGCGCGCTTGCGACTCAAGCAGCCGCTCATGGGCCGCATCGGCGGCGTTGGCTTCGCGCTGGGCGATATCGGTCTTGAGCGCATCCAGCTTGTGGGTGGCGCGCAAGCTCCCAAAGTGCCAGCCGCCCGCGCCTGCGAGCAGCGCCACGGCGAGCAGCAAACCGCCGCTGGGCCAGTTGAGCGCGGCAAACGCGGGCAGCCTCATGATCCCGGCCCCCACGCGGCGCCCCAGGCCGCGTAGCGCGGCTGCAAGTCCAGCAGAATGCGGCGCGGGTAGGCCAGGTTCTCAGCGCAGTGCACGCGCGCACGGCGTGCCTGGCCGCAGGCCGCATCGATCTGCGCGCGCGTGGGCTGCGCCAGGCCCGTCGAGCGGCCCTCGGCCTGCCAGTGACCCTCGCCGCCGTTGTAGCCGCGTAGCGCCAGCCACAGCCGGTCGTGCCGGTCGAGCACATAGCCGGGCACGCGGTCGTACAGCCACTTGTCATACCCCACCAGCGCGCGCAATGCCCACACCGGGTTGTGCGGCGCGCAGGCGGCCGGGATGATGCCTTGCCGCGCGCACCACCAGGTGGCCGTGGCCGGCATGAACTGCGCCAGGCCGCGCGCGCCCACGGCGGAGACGGCCTGAGGGTTCCAGCCGCTTTCTTGATGCACCTGCGCGGCCAGCGCGGCAATCGGCGCATCCAACCCCCAATGCAGGTGCGCGGCGCGCGTCAGATCGGCCCGGTAGCGGTGCGCGGCTTGCGGCACCGTTTGCGTTGGCGTCTGCGCATGCGCGCGCGGCGTGAGCAGTGCCACCAGCACCACTGCACCCGCCACGGCCAGCGCCACCAGCACCAGCCAGATCAGCGCGTGCTGCCATATCGGCAGATCAGACAACTGCGGCGGCGCCGGTAACCGCGTGTCGGCCTGCGTTTCGGCCTCGGCGTTGGGCGCGGAATTGCTCGCTTGAGTAGAAGGAAGGCGTGCCATGATCACGCGCCCAGGCACACGGCGAGCACGACAGCCGCCACGATGATCGCGCGGCGGATTTGCGCCACCGAATACAGCAGGCCGCCCGTCTCGCGCAGCTCGTGGGGGCGCGCGTAGGGGAAGATGCTCCGATCCACCCAGTAAGCAATGACGACGGCCAGGCTCACCAGGTAGGCCTTGTACGCGGCCACCTGCAACTGCCCTGGGGCGAGCCGCCAGATCAGCGCGGTGAAGGCCAGCGCGATGAGCGCGGCGGCGAGCATGCGGATGTGCACGCGCGGCGGCGCCGGAAT
>DAIOSZ010000038.1:5091-6928 GCA_036752305.1 Burkholderiaceae bacterium | reverse complement strand
AGCGGGGACGGGCTCATGGGCGGGGCTCCTTGGCTTTCCAGCGGGAAGGGAGGTAGACGCAGGTGGTGAAAGCCGACTTGTAATTGCCCACATGCGCGTAGGCGCAGCGCACGAAGCCGTGCGCGCACAGGGGGTTGTCGTCAACCGACGAATGTGCGCAAGCGCCGCAGGTGGGCGGCTGGCTGATGACGTGGGAGCCGGGCTCTTCGGCCGTTGTGGCCGACAGGGCCGTGGGTGCTGGTGGCGCTTGCATGGGCGGGACTTTGCCCCGCGCGCGCGCGAAACCTTAAATGTTGCGCGTCAATGATTCCGTGGCGCGCTGCGCTACCCCTCGCCGGACAGGTTTGACGTTGTAGCAGTGATCCTGCAGCCGCAATCCAGGCGATCGCAAGGTAAGACTGGAAATTCAGTCGCTGCCACGTTGGCCTCGACGATTTTGTTGTGCAGCTTTGCGCATCGCGGAGGCGGCTTGCGTAGCCCATTCTCCCCTGCAACAAATCGCCAATAGCGTAGGTGTGGCCTGGAGTCCATCAGTTGCGCACGCGTTGCCGCCTCGCGCGCGATGGCGTCGATGCGACTGCACGCCCTCTGTGCCATCTCTCTGCGCCCGCCGATCACGATACGATCACGCTGTGCAGCAATTCCCGTTTGCGCCAGATCGTGCCACGCGCTCGCGGGCAGTTGCACCATGGTCGCCACAAGGTCGGCTTTCCTGGCACGCGAAGGTGCGCGCGCACCGTGTTGCGTCAAGATCGCTTTCAACTCCGTAGCGGTGTAGTGATCCAGCCCGCACTCGAGCGGTGGCGCTGGGGCTTCGGACACTGGAGCGGGGGCTTCATCGCACCCCAAAACAGCGGCCTGCGCTTGCCATGCTGGCCAGTACCACTCGTCTCCGGCCAGGGCGTCAAGCAGCATACGGGATGATCCCCGGCGGTCGTTGATCTGCTCCAAGACCTGCGCCTTCACGGCAGCCAACACGCCCTGTTTCGTCACGCCGGTGAAGGTGGCGGTCACGGTGTCAAAGGCTTCAGAAAGCGCCTTCTGATAAGTGGCATTCCAGTCGAACGGAGCCAATGCCGGAGTGGCATCAAAGACGATGTAACTGTTGCCCTTCTTGACCCGCCGCACGGCCCCGAGCTGTTCGGCGAAGTACAGGATGTAACGTGCCTGCTCCACGTCACCGGCTGCGCCCATGTGCGCGTAGAGCTGAGTTTGTGGCGTGCCTTCTGGGCGCTCCTTGAGCACAGGCAGAACTCCCGCCATACCACGGGTGTAGAGTGGATCGTGGCGGGCAAAAGCCGTCATGAACGCGCGGAAATCGTCCTTCTCCTGTTGCGGCGCAGAGACGGCGCTGTATCCGACTTTCTGCAAATACAGTCGCGCCGAACTCCAATCCCTCGCTTTGAGCATTGGCTCCACGACGCGCCAGAGGGGGAGCATGCTTTCGGGGAATCTGAATTCAAGCTCAGTTTCAGACCGGCCGGAGGTTGGCATTACAGACTCACCCGACAGATAGCCCGACATCGGCAGATCAGGCTCTGTTGAGGGAGTGTTCCGAGGCGGCGTATCACGAAAGCCGTAATACCAAATGCTGTAGCCCGCCAATGCCAGCAGGAAAACCAGTATCCAGCCTGCACCCGTCATTGCGTCAGCCCCGATCCTCAGGCCCGCTTGCCCCGTGATTGCGCCGCGAGAGAGGCCGTGCTTTCGATGACGCGCTTGCCCGGCTCGTCGGTGTGCTCGTAGTTGTCCAGCAGCGCGCGCTGGCGCATGGAGAGGGTAGCGCGTTCGGAAACCGGCAGCGTGCGCGCGCCAGTTAGCACGTAAACGATATCGA
>DAIOSZ010000038.1:0-5081 GCA_036752305.1 Burkholderiaceae bacterium | reverse complement strand
CAGCGGCCATTGCCGCAAGTACCTCACCGCCGGGTATGGCCGCGCCGCGCTCGTACTTGCCCCACATCTCACGCGACACACCACAGCGTGACGCCACATCGTCCTGACTCAACTGAAGCGCCTTACGCGACTCACGCATGCGTTCGCCAAGAGAATCAATGTTCATTAAAAAACTTCTTGACAAAGAGAACATTAGTTCTCATAATCCAAACCAATCGCCAACAACCCGCCGCCCGCACCCCACGAACCGCAACCCGCCAGCCCGCATGAACACCCCCAGTCAAAACACCGCCCCCGCCGTCAGCCCAATCCCGGCGGCAGCACCCGAATCTCGGGACACGCATCCTGAAGAATTTCGAGCATTCGCCGCATGGATTGCAGACCTACGTCGTCAGGCTCGTCAGCTTGATTTGGCGACCCGAGCGTCAGCCAGGCGCGCCGGAATTCGTCTCCCAAGGCGCGCGGGTCAGGGTGCGTCCGCAGCAGCGCGACGAGCGCTGCCCCCAGGACGGCTCTTTCGCCCATCAGCCGCTGCACTTGCTCGCTCAAGGTGAACACGAGTTTGTCGCTCACAAGCCGCCCCCAGTCAAAACCCTGATTGTTGCATCAACCACAACCCACATGAACCGTGCCGCCCCCCTTCGCAACGCCGCGCAGGCCATCCAGTGGCTTGACGAGCAAGGCATGTCGCAGGCCGAGGTGGCGCGCCGCTTTGGCGTGGCCCCGCCGCTGGTGTACGCCATCCTGGCGGGCAAAAAGCCCTGCCGGCGCGGCGCCAGCCACAACATCGCCGTGTTCCTGGGTTTGAAACGAGGCGTCGCCACCGCCAAGCCGCAAACCTGGGCCAGCGGCCCGCTGGCGCGCCGTGCGGGCGCCGAGCGGCAGGGAGCCGCGGCATGAACGCGAGCGTCACGCACCGCGCGCACGACGAGCACGACGAGCACGGCTTCGTGTTCATATCGCCCGTGATCGGCGCGCGCGTTCAGCATCTATCAAGTCCAGCGGGCCCTCTTCGAGCCGTCCGAATAAATGATGTTGACGATCCAGCACTTCATGCGCTCGCAGCTCGGTTAGCAGGTACAGCCCCTGGTCAACTGTTAGCGGATGCGATCGAACGTGTACGCGCCCGTTCCGTATCCATGAAAGCCGCCACGGCGCCCCGCCACAAAACGCCGGCCCGCAGCGCAACGCCAGTACCGCGCGTAGCAGCTTCTTCGCCTGCGGCGCGGTCGCCAGCCACAAGCCAAGGGTCTGCGGGCAATCGGGCTCGAACGGCCACTCCAGATACGCGCGATCCGGCCCCGGCGACTCCTCTATCCCCCCTTGCAGGAGGAATGTGTCCTCTTGCAAATCAAAGCCGTAATCGCGCTTGAGGGAAAACTGTATGTACATGGAGCCTCCAAAAAAATGAACCCAGTCAAAACACTGGCGTCATTGTTCCGCCCCGCTTCCGGCCCGGGTAGCCCCAGCGCCGGTTTTTGTTTGGAAGGCCCCGCGCCATGAGCCTTCCAAAATCCCGCGCGTATTGGAAGCGCCTGCGCCCGGCCAGCCTGCGCGAGGCCATGCAGGCCTGCAAAGACCACGCCCAGGCCGTCCACAACCGGGGCGTGGAGCGCATTGCCGAGCTCATGGGTCAGCCCGACCACTGGGCGCTGTACAAGTGGCTGCAAAACGGCCGCATGCCCGCCTGCCTGATCCGCCCGTATGAGCAGGCCTGCGGCGCCACCTACATCACCCGCTACATGGCCGCGAGCGCCGGGCTCATGGCCATCGACATGCCGCGCGGCCGCGCCGCCAGCGGCGATGACCTCATGGCCTTCAACGGTGAATTCGCCGACGCGCTGCGCCTGCTGTCGGAGTTCTACAAGGCGGGCGGCAAGGCCGACCCCGCCCCCGTGCTCGCCGCGCTGCGCACGCACCTGGAGAGCACGGCGGCGCACCACCACAACGTCTCTGGCTTTGCCGAGCCGGAGCTGGAGTTTGGCGAATGAGCGCCGCAAGCCCATCCCCCGAGCAGACCGCGCTGCTCGCGGCCAAGGACGAGCGTACCGGCCAACTCGCCCGCGCGCTGCGCATGCTGGAAGTGCTGGCCGCCGAGCTGCCGCAGGGCCTGGCCAACAAAGACATCGCCGCCCGGCTGGGCGTGGCGCCCTCGGCCGTCACGCGCACCGTGGACGAACTCGTCGCCCTGGGCTGGGCCGAGCGCCTGGCCGAGACCGGGCGCGTGCGCATCAGCTACCGCGTCGGCCAGTTGATCGTCGATGTGGAGGCGGGCTTTGCCCGCGCCGCCCGCCACATGGCCACCGAACGCGGCAACTACGGCCTGCGCTACAGCGTGCCGGCCTGAAGCCCGAGCCAACCCTGTTTTTCTAAACCCCTGGAGATTTTCCCGCAATGGCCCGCAAACCCCTCGCCATCCAGAGCGCCTACGCCGACAGCCTGCCCGCGCCCGCGCCCGGCACCGCCGCGCAAGACGCCACGGAGCTCGCCGTCATCCTGCACGAACGCGAGGCCGGCGCGCGCAAGATCGCCGAGCAGGTCGGCTACCTGCTGCCGCTCGAAGGCGTGGACGCCGACCTCATTCAGCGCGACGTGGCCGCCAACATGCGCCGCAGCGTCGACGCCTGCCTGGAAGTGGGCCGCGCGCTGCTGGTGCTTAAGGCGGCTTGCGGGCACGGGAACTTCATGGCGCGCCTGGAGGTGTTGAACTTGAACCACACGGTTGCCAAACGCTTCATGCAGGCAGCGGGCAAGTTTTCAAATGGCGCGGCGCCGCACCTTTTGGCCGCTGCAGGCAACCAGACCAAGCTGTTCGAGCTGCTCGTCCTCGACGATGAATCCATCGACACGCTGGAGGGCGGCGGCGAGGTGGCCGGCCTCACGCTCGACAAGATCGGCGGCATGGGCATGCGCGAGCTGCGCAAGGCGCTGCGCGAGGCCAAGGCCGATGCCGAGGCCACGCAAAAGCTGCTCGACGCCAAGAGCCGGCAGATCGACGAGGCGCACGCGCAGCTCGAGCTGCGCGCCACGCTGCCCGACGCCGAGCTGCTGGAGGCCGAATTCGCCGCCGTCACCCAGCACATGCTCACCGTGCGCGGCACCCTTGCCGGGCACCTGCGCCACGCCTTTGGCGTGCTGGCCGGGCGAGAGCACGACAGCCAGGGCCAGGAGTCGGCCTTTCGCATCATGCAGGGCGTGTGCAACGAGATCCAGGACGCGCTGGACGGGCTGCGCGCCGAATTTGCGCTCAACGCCCCCGGCAGCACCCCCGGCATGGTCTGAGCGCCGCGCCACCCGCCCACACCCCAGCGCCGCCATGCCCCCGCTCACCCCCGCCCTGGTCGCCCAGCTCGCCCCGCTGGCGCGCGAGGCTGCCGCCGCCCCGCACGGCCAGCGCGGCGCGCTGGTGCGCGCGGCGGCCGAGCAATTGGGCATGAGCGTGGCCACGGTGCACCGGCACCTGCACGCCGTCTCGGTGCGCGCGCCCAGAAAGCGCCGCGACGACGCGGGGCGCGTCTACCTCGCGCTGCAAGAGGCCGAGGTCATTGCCGCCTGGTTTGCCCGCCAGCAAAACGCCCTGGGCAAGCGCGGCGCCGGCCTGGCCGACTGCCTCATGGACTTGCGCCGCAGCGGTCTGGTGCGCGCCGAATGGGTCAACCCCGCCACCGGGGAGGTGCGGCCCCTGTCCACCAGCGCCGTCATGCGCGCGCTGCGCCACTACAAGCTGCACCCCGATCAGCTCGCCCAGCCCACGCTCGCCGTGGCGCAAAAGTCGCCGCACCCCAACCACACCTGGCAGTTGGACGCCAGCCTGTGCACCCTGTTTTACCTCGCCGACGACGGCAGCGCGCCCATGCCCGAGCGCGTGTTCTACAAAAACCGGCTGGACAACTTCGCCAAGGTGGCGCGCCAGCGCGTCACGCGCTTCGTCGCCTGCGACCACACCTCCGGCGCGCTGCGCGTGCGCTACTTCCTCGGCGGCGAGAGCGAGGCCAACTGGCTCGAATTCATCCTCTGGGCCTTTCAAAAGCACGGCGGCGACCCCATCCACGGCGTGCCCTGGCAAGTGATGGTGGACCCGGGCTCCGGCCTGACGGCGGGCATCAAAAACATGCTCGAGCGCCTGCTGGTGCGCGTGATCACCAACGCCCCCGGCAACCCGCGCGCCAAGGGCGCGGTGGAGAGCGCCCAGCGCATCTGGGAGCGCGGATTCGAGCGGCAGTTCCATGCCCACCGCCCCGAGGGCCTGGCCGACCTCAACGAGCGCGCCCAGGTCTACGCGCGCTGGCTCAATTCCGAAAAAGAGCACAGCCGCCACGGCGCCAGCCGGCTGCAAAAGTGGCAAGAAATCACCCCCGGGCAGTTGCGCGCCGCGCCACCGCTGGATCTGTGCCGCCAGTTGCTCACCGCCCGGCCCGTGCAGGCGCTGGTGGATGTGTACGGCCGTGTGAAGTTCGGCGGGGCGGATCGTCGCTGGCGCGTCTCGCACGTGCCCGGCGCCACGCCCGGCACCAAGATCAGCGTGACGTTCAACCCCTACAACGACGCTGAAATCTTTGCCGTCACCATCGGCCAGGACGGCCACGAGCTGCTGCTGGCATGCCCGCTGGTGGAGCTGGACGCGCACGGCTTTGCCCAGGACGCGCGCGAGATCGGCACGGGCTACCGCGCCCTGGCCGACACCGAGCAGGACAAGGCGCGCAAAACGGTCGAGCGCATCGCCACCGGCGCCAACACGCCCGCCGAGGCCGCGCGGGCGGCGCGTGATCCCAAGCGCGAGGTGCTGGGCGGCCAGTTGCGCTTTGGCTACCTGAAAGACGACCTCGACGCCCAGCCCGCGCGAGTGCCGCGCGCCACCACGCCGCTGCAAGCGCCCGCGCTACGCGGCGCCGAGCCGCCCGCGCCGCGTGTCCTCAGCCGCTTCGAGGCCGCCCGCGTGCTGGCCGAGCGCGGCCTGGACATGACGGCCCAGCGCCACGAGCAGATCCGCCAGTGGCCCCCCCAGGGCGCCCCCGAGTCCGAACTGGACAGCCTCGCCCACCGCCGGGACGCGCGCCCGCCGCTGCGGCTCGCGTCAGGCG
>DAIOSZ010000037.1:15341-21575 GCA_036752305.1 Burkholderiaceae bacterium | reverse complement strand
AGGGTCTTCGCATCCAAGGGAGTGGCTCCAATGTCTTCATGCTTGTCGATTTGTCGCCGGTATGCCCGGCTCCTGCCCCGCGTGGTGACCGTCGTGCTGGCGGCCAGCTTGAGCGCCGGGGCCTGGGCGGTCAATCCCAAACTCGTGATCGGCCAGCGGCACATGCTCCTGCTGACCACCGAAGGCGCGGTCTGGAGCTGGGGCGAGAGCAATACCGGCTACCCGGTCCTCGGCCGTGGGCGCGAAGCTGGCTCGGCGCCCGCGCGGATCGGCGTCCTGGGCGCTGGCGTGCGGGACGTGGCGGCCGCAGGCTTCGTCAGCCTGGCACTGAAGGCCGATGGCACGGTCTGGGCCTGGGGTGATTCGACCCAGGGCCAGTCGGGGCGTGTGACCGGCAGCAGCGACGCGGATCCGTCCTTTTTGGCTGAACCGGTGCAGGTGCCAGGGCTCTCCGGCATCACCCAGGTGGCGCTGGCGGAGGACGGCCGCGCCGCTTTTGCACTGGATGCCGCGGGCAAGTTGTGGTCCTGGGGCAGCAACGGATCTTCGCGCGGCATTCTGGGGCAGGGCGACGGCAGCTTCAGCACGGCCACGCCAACGCTGGTCGGTGGCGTGACGGGTCTGACGCAGCTGATCCCCAACATGTACCAAGGGTTGGCCAGTCGCAACGACGGTTCGGTCTGGGGCTGGGGCACCGATCTGCCCAGGAACCTGATGCTCGCGCAGGCATTGGCCGCCAGCCCGCCGACGACCAGTGTCGTGCTCCGGCCGCAGGCGCTTGCGCCCGCAGGCATCAGCGGCGCCTTGGCCAGCACCACCATTTCCAACTACGAAGGTGGCATGGTGATGTTCGGCATTCGCCAGGGCCAGGTTTTCGCATGGGGTGAAAGCGCAGAGGAGGGCGATGGTCTTGCCAGTTGCCACCAGCGCGCCACGGCGCCGATGGCGCAGGAACGTGCCATCGGCGGCCTGCAAGGGATCCAGCAGATGGCGGCAGCGGGCACGGCGGCGCTGTTTGCCGATGACGCCGGTAACCTGTTTGCCTGCGGCGTCAACGACTACGGGCAACTGGGTGACGGCACCAGTGTGGCCACCAGCAGCGCCAAGCCCGGCCCGGTGCGGGTGCAGGGCTTGCCGGCGGGTGCATCGGTGCACGGCGTGGCGATGGGCGAGCGCAACGCGGGCGTCATCCTGCGCGATGGCAGTGTTTATGTATGGGGTCTGCGCGACGAGGGGTTGCTCGGTGACGGCGGTGGGAGCAACGGTCTGGCGCTCACGCCCGCGCGTCTGGGCATCAGCGCGGGCGCGGTGCCGGTCAACGTCAGCACCGGGTCGCCGCAGGAGCCGACGCTCAGTTTGCCGGGATACCTGGGCGTCCAGACGGGTGATTTGTCCGCCGCCCGCGTGCTGGCGACTCTCAAGCCGGCGACCAGTCACCTCGGCCAGCGCGCGACGACGTTCATGGCGGCGCTGGTACCTGGCGCGGGCCTGTTCCTGTTTGACGGCGCAAGCCAGCAATGGCGCGCGTTTTCGCCCAGCCAAGCCTTGCCCAGCACGGGCAGTGGCCCATTGACGGCAGACATGGTGCAACTGAACATGCCGCAACCGCAAAACCTCACGTTCGCCGTTGGCGTGACGCTGTTCCTGGGGTACGGCCTGGGCGCCAGTGCGGGCGACGCCGCCAACGAGATGCTGCAAAGCCGACGCTACGCGCCGGTGCTGGTGCTACGCTGAGAGCCGGCGCGCCAGCGGCGGACCTCGGAAACACCGTATGAGGCTAGGCGCTTGAAATCGCGCCGCCCAAGCCCATTTGCTCCATAGGGAAACGCTGCACACCACCTGTCCCCCCTGCCTGACGACCAACCGCGTCAAGACCGCCGATCTCGGCAAGTTCCCCGATTGCGGCAAATGCCACCAGCCGCTGTTCACCGGCAAGCCGCTGGCGCTGGACGAAGCCGCGTTCGACCGGCACTTGCAGCGCAGCGACCTGCCGCTGCTGGTGGATTTCTGGGCACCCTGGTGCGGGCCCTGCCGCATGATGGCGCCGCACTACGAGCGCGCGGCAGGGCTGTTGGAACCACAGTTTCGGCTTGCCAAAGTGGATACTGAAGCGCATCCTTCCTTGGGCGCTCGCTACCAGATTCGCAGCATTCCCACGCTCGCGCTGTTTGTCGGCGGCCAGGAGGTGGCGCGCCAGCCGGGCGCCTTGGGCAGTGCCGAGGCCATCGAGCGCTGGGCCCGTCAGGCGTTGGCCGGCGCGAACCGGGGATAGCGAGGTCGGGGAGGGCGTTCTGCCCGCCTTGTGCAGGTGGGCGGAATTGACGATAGGATGCGGGCCTCCGCGGTCGCTGGTGGCGCCGGGCGTTGCCCTGGGGCGCGAAAGCCGGCTGTTTTGGACCATCAGATAAGCTTCCCATAGACGAAAACCGGCCACGGGTAGCTATAAAACAGATAGCAATCATGCCCGTTTCCCGATCTGCATCCGCCGCGCCCGTGGCACCTGCCATGCCTGTGCGCCGAGCCCTCCGGCTTGGCGTCTACGCCGGCATCCTGTCCTTGTTGAGCCTGGCCGCATGCGGTTCCAAGGATGCGGCGGCACCCGCCCAAGGCGCGGGCGGGGCCGCGCCTGCGCCCGAGGTGGCGGTGGTGACGGCGCAGCCCGGCGCGGTGGCGCTCTTCACCGAGTTGCCGGGCCGCCTGGAAGCGCTGCGCACGGCACAGGTGCGTGCCCGGGCGGCGGGGATTCTGCAAAAGCGGGTGTTCCGCGAGGGCAGCGATGTCAAGGCCGGGCAACTGCTGTTCGCGATCGACCCCGCGCCGTACCAGGCCGCGCTGCAAAGCGCCGAGGCACAACTGGCGCGGGCGAAGGCCAACCTCTCGCAGGCCGAGGCGCTGGCCACGCGGTACAAGCCGCTGGTTGAGGCGCAGGCCGTGAGCCAGCAGGAATACGCCAACGCCGTCGCGGCGGCGGCGGCGTCGAAGGCCGACGTGCAGTCCGGTGATGCGGCGGTGCGCAGCGCCAGGCTGAACCTGGGCTACGCGACCGTGACCGCGCCGATTAGCGGACGGATTGGCCGGGCGCTGGTGACCGAAGGCGCGCTGGTCGGGCAGGGCGAGGCCACGCAGCTGGCGACGATCCAGCAGATCGACACGCTCTACATCAACCTCACGCAGTCCGCGACCGAGGTGTTGCGCCTGCGTCAGGCCCTGCAAACCGGGAAGCTGGTGCGCGTTGGCGGTGGCGAGGCGGCGCGCGTGCAGGTGATCCTGGAGGACGGCAGCCAGTACCCGATGGCCGGGCGCTTGCTGTTTTCCGACCTGACGGTGGACCCGTCCACGGGCCAGGTGGCGCTGCGCGCCGAGTTGCCCAATCCGCAAGGCATGCTGCTGCCGGGCATGTTCGTGCGGGTGCGGCTGGAGCAGGCGCAGGTGGACGGCGCCATATTGCTGCCGCAGCAGGCCGTCACGCGCGGTGACAAGGGCGACAGCGTGATGGTGGTCGCGCCCGATGGCGGCGTTGCGCCGCGCCCGGTGAAGATCGAGGGCGCCCAAGGCAACCACTGGATCATCACCAGCGGCTTGAAGCCCGGTGAGCAGGTGCTGGTGGAAGGCGCGATGAAGGTGGCCATGGGCGCCAAGAAGGTCAAGCCCGTTCCTTGGCAGGGCAATGCGCCCGGCGCAGGCGCCAAGCCACCAGCGAACGCTCCTGAAAAGGGAGCATCGGCCGGCTCGCCCGCCAACGCGGCGAAGGGCTCCGCCGAGTCCCAAACCTCGGCCGCGCGCTGAGCTGTCTGGGAGACCGCTCGAATGGCTCGCTTTTTTATCGATCGGCCGATCTTCGCCTGGGTGATTGCGCTGTTCATGATGGTGATCGGCGCGGTGTCGATTACGCAACTGCCGGTGGCGCAGTACCCGTCGGTGGCGCCTCCGACCATCGTGCTGACCGCAACCTATCCCGGCGCTTCGGCGCAGACACTCGAAGACGCGGTGCTGGCCGTCATCGAGCGCGAGATGAACGGCTCGCCTGGGCTGGCCTACATGGAGTCGGTGGCGCAGGCCAATGGCGTGGGCACGATCAACCTGAGTTTTGAGCCCGGCACCAACGCCGATCTGGCGCAGGTGGACGTGCAGAACCGCCTCTCGCGCGCCACGCCGCGCCTGCCCACCACGGTGGTGCAGCAAGGCGTGCGCGTGGACAAGTCGCGCTCGAACTTCCTGCTGTTCGTCATGCTCTCGTCGAACGACCCGAACTACGACGTGACGCAGTTGTCGGACTATGCCTCGCGCAACGTGCTGCCCGAGTTGCAGCGGCTGCCGGGCATTGGCCAGGTGCAACTGTTCGGCGCCGAGCGCGCCATGCGCGTGTGGATCGACCCGGCCAAGCTGCAAAGCTACAACCTCTCCACCGCCGATGTGGCGACCGCCATCGCGCAGCAGAACGCCCAGGTGGCGGCTGGCGCCATCGGTGACCTGCCGCTGGCCGGCGGCCAGACCATCAGCGCCACGGTGGTGGTGCCGGGGCAACTGGCCAACGTGGAGGAATTCGGCAAGATCGTGCTGCGCGCCACGCCCGGCGGCAGCACGGTGCGGCTGAAGGACGTGGCGCGGCTCGAACTGGGCGCGCAAAGCTATGCCACGGCCGCGCGCCTGAACGGAAAGCCCGGCGCGGGCCTGGGCGTGCAGTTGTCACCGTCGGGCAATGCGCTGGCCGCGGCACAGGCCATTCGCGCACGCATGACCGAGCTGCAGAAGAACTTCCCCTCCGCCGTGAGCTGGACCATTCCCTACGACAGTTCGGAGTTCGTCAGGATTTCCATCAGCAAAGTCGTCGAAACGCTGCTGGAGGCCGTTGCGCTGGTGTTCCTGGTGATGTTCCTGTTCCTGCAGAACTGGCGCTACACCATCATCCCCACCATCGTGGTGCCGGTGGCGCTGCTGGGCACCTTCGGCGCGCTGCTGGCGTTCGGCATGTCGATCAACGTGCTGACCATGTTCGGCATGGTGCTGGTGATCGGCATCGTGGTGGACGATGCCATCGTGGTGGTCGAGAACGTCGAACGCATCATGAGCGAGGAGGGCCTGCCGCCGCTGCAGGCCACGCGCAAGGCGATGGGACAGATATCGGGGGCCATCGTCGGGGTGACGGTGGTGCTGATCGCCGTGTTCGTGCCGCTGGCCTTCTTCAAGGGCTCGGTGGGCAACATCTACCGTCAGTTTTCGGCGGTGATGGCGGTGTCGATCTTCTTCTCGGCGTTCCTGGCGCTGTCGCTCACTCCCGCGCTGTGCGCCAGCTTGCTCAAGCCGGTGTCGGCCGGCCACCATCTGGAAAAGCGCGGCTTTTTCGGCTGGTTCAACCGCGGCTTCACGCGCTCGGCCAAGGGCTATGAAGGCGTGGTGGCCACGCTGCTGCGGCGCGCCGGACGGATGATGGTGGTGTATCTGGCGCTGGTGGCCGTGGTCGGATGGCTGTACCTGCGCTTGCCAACCGCCTTCCTGCCGCAGGAAGACCAGGGCAACGTGCTGGTCAACATGCAACTGCCGCCCGGCGCCACGATGGAGCGCACGCAGCGCGTGGTCGAGCAGGTGGAGGCCTACATCACCCGCCAGCCCGAGGTGGCCAGCATGGTGGCGGTGATGGGCTTCTCGTTCTCGGGCCAGGGGCAGAACGCGGCGCTGTCCTTCGTTTCACTCAAGCCCTGGGACGAGCGCGTCGGGCCCGAGCATTCGGCCGACGCCATCGCCCGGCGCGCGATGGGCGCGCTGTCGGGCATCAAGGATGCCTTCATCTTCCCGCTGAGCCCGCCGCCCATTCCGGAGCTGGGATCGTCCTCGGGCTTCACCTTCCGCCTGCAAGACCGTGCCAGCAAGGGGCACGATGCGTTGCTGGCCGCCCGCAACCAGATGCTCGGCATGGCCATGCAAAGCAAGATTCTGGTGGGCGTGCGGCCCGACGGGCTGGAGGACGCGCCGCAGTTGATGGTGGACATCGACCGCGACAAGGCGGCCGCCCAGGGCATTGGCTTCGCGGCGATCAACAACCTGATTTCCACTTCGCTGGGCTCGGCCTACGTGAACGACTTTCCCAACCAGGGGCGCTTGCAGCGCGTGATCGTGCAGGCCGACGCGCCGATGCGCATGCAGCCGGAGGACATCCTGCAACTCACCGTGGCGGGCAGCCAGGGCCAAGCGGTGCCGTTGGCGAGCTTCGCGACGACGCGCTGGATCACCGGTCCG
>DAIOSZ010000037.1:0-15331 GCA_036752305.1 Burkholderiaceae bacterium | reverse complement strand
CAACGGCTACCCCGCGATGCGCATCGCCGGTGGTGCGGCGCCGGGGTACAGCACCGGCGACGCGATGCTTGAAATGGAGCAGTTGGCCGCCAAGCTGCCCGAGGGCTTTGGCTACGAGTGGACCGGTCAGTCGCGCGAGGAAAAGCTCGCGGGCAACCAGGCCATGGTTCTCTACGGCTTTGCCATCCTGGCGGTCCTGCTGGCGCTGGCGGCGCTCTATGAGAGCTGGTCGATTCCGCTGGCGGTCATCCTGGTGGTGCCGCTGGGCGTGCTGGGCGTGCTGCTGGCGGTCACCGGGCGCGGCATGTCCAACGACGTGTATTTTCAGGTTGGCCTGATCACGATCATCGGCCTGTCGTCCAAGAACGCGATCCTGATCATCGAGTTCGCCAAGGACTTGCAGGCTCAGGGCATGAGCGCGCTGCAATCGGCGCTGGCTGCCGCTCACCTGCGCTTTCGACCCATCGTGATGACCTCGATGGCCTTCATTTTGGGTACCTTGCCGCTGGCGATCGCCACGGGCGCAAGCTCGGCCAGCCAGCGCGCCATTGGCACCGGCGTGATCGGCGGCATGGTGGTCGGCACCTTCCTGGCGGTGTTCTTCGTGCCGATCTTCTTCCTCGTGGTGCGCAGCATCTTCAAGGGCGGGGCGCGTGAGCGTGAGCGCTTTGCCGCGCACGCGGCCGAAACCGGCGCGACCGCCCAGGCCGCGGCGCATGCCGATCCGGCCATGCCACCACCGCCCCCATCCCAGGCCTCGACGCCGCCGCAGGAGCGCACATGAAGCCCGCCATGCCCCAACGCCTTCGGCCGCTCGTGGCGGCCTGCCTGGCAGGCTGGCTCAGCGCCTGCTCGCTCATTCCCCAGCACGAGCTTCCGCCGTCGCCGGTGGCCGCCCAATGGCCCGTGGATGCGGGCGCCGTGACGGCTGGGGCCGCGGCGGCGGCCGACCTGCCCTGGCAACGGTTCGTGCAGGACGACCAGTTGCGCGAGCTCATCGCCCTGGCGCTGGACGGCAGCCGCGATCTGCGCTCGGCCGTGCTGGCCATCGAGCAGTCGCGCGCGCAGTACCAGATTCGCCGCGCCGACGAATGGCCGACGGTCAACGCCAGCGGCAATGCCTCGCGCTCGGCGCCCAACGCCTACGCGGCCATCGGCGGCCCGCGGGTGGCGTCCACGTACACCGTCGGCGTGGGCCTGTCGGCCTGGGAGATCGATTTCTTCGGCCGCATCGATGCGCTCAAGGAAGCCGCGCTCGCGCAATACCTGGCCACCACCGAGGCGCGCAAGAGTGCCCAGATCAGCCTGATTGCCGCGGTGTCCAGCGCTTGGCTGCAACTGAAGACCGACACCGCCTTGCTGGCGCTGGCCGAGCGCACGCTGGCCACGCGCGAGCAGTCGCTCAAGCTGACGCAACTGCGCCTGGACAATGGCGCGTCCTCGGCGCTGGACCTGCGCCAGGCGCAATCGCTTGCCGCCACCGCACGCGCCACGCGCGCCCAGCAGCAGCGCCTGCGCGCGCGGGACATCACCCTGCTCGCGCTGCGGGGGGGGCAGCCCTTGCCCGAGCGGCTGTTTCCCGCCATTCCCGGACATTCGGACCCGGCGGCGCCGGGCGGTTTGCCGGCGTTCAACGACGTGCCGGCCGGCTTGCCTTCGGATCTGCTGCTGCGCCGCCCCGACATCCGCGCGGCCGAGCAGCAACTCGTCGCCGCCGAAGCCAACATCGGCGCGGCGCGCGCGGCGTTCTTCCCGCGCATCACGCTCACCGCGTCGCTTGGACGAATCAGCACCGCGCTGGACGGCTTGTTCGGCTCCGGCGGTGCGGGCTCATGGTCCTTCGTGCCCGGCGTGACGCTGCCGATCTTCGACAACGGGCGCAACCAGGCCAACCTGGAAAGCGCCGAGGTCGCGCGCGCGCTGGCGGTAACGAGCTACGAGAGAACCGTGCAGACCGCCTTTCGCGAGGTGTCCGACGCGCTGGCCGGGCGCGCGACCTATGCCGAGCAGATCGCCGCCATGGAGGCGCAGGCCAAGGCCGACCGCGACCGCTTTCGGCTGTCCGACCTGCGCTACCGCAACGGCATTGCCAGCTACCTCGACCAACTCGACGCCGAACGCTCGCTGTTCGCCACCGAACAGCAACTGGCGCAGTTGCGTCTGGCGCAACGCGCCAACGAGGTGCAGCTGTACAAGGCGCTGGGCGGCGGTTGGACGGAGCCGGATGCGCCGATGGCGACGGCCGGGGCGGCTCAGCGAGCTCCGTGAGGACTTCAAAAAATATAGCTGTCCGTGGGCGTTTTTAAAGGGATTTCGGCCAATTTTGTCATGAAAAATGGCCGGAAAACGTCTTTTCAGGCACTCAAGGCACCCCCAGAAACGCCCTGAGCGCCGCCAGCGTCTGCTCGGGCGCTTCCGTCATCTGGTGATGTCCCATCGGCACGCTGGCAACGTCCACGCGCTGGCCCGATGCGCGCGCGGCCTCAATCAAGCCCTGGGCGGCCCTGGGCGGCGTCATCTGGTCCTGGCTGCCCAGCACGAACAGCACCGGGCAGGCGAGGGCGCGCGCCGCGGCCTCACCGCCGGCGTACCGGTCGCAGGCCGCGAAGCCGCGGTGGAACACGTTGACCGTCCGGTTGCCCGCCAGGATGCGCCGACCCAGCGCCAGACTCGCGCCGTATACCCAGGTGCCCGGGCCCAGCGCGGACGGCGGGGCGGCGAGCGTGGCGCGCGAGAACACGTTGATCATCTTCAGCGCCTTCAGCGGCTCGTTTTGCGAGGCTTCGAGCAGCGCGGGCGAGACCTTCATCGGGAACGCGGTGCCGACCAGCACCAGGTGGCTCACGCGGGCTTGCAACGCGGCCGCCGCCTCCAGCGCGATCAGCGAACCCCAGGAATGACCGATCAGCGCGGCCCGCTCGACGCCGGCGGCGTCCAGCAGCGCGGCGATGAAGGCCGCGGCGTCTTCCACCGAGGCGGGCGCGTCGCCGCCGCTGCGCCCATGGCCGGGCAGATCGACGGCCAGCACGTTCCAGCCGTGATGCGCCAGGTAGCGCGTCTGCAAGATCCACACGCTGTGATCACCCAGCACGCCGTGGATGAAGACTGCGGTGGGTTGGCCCGGATGGAAGGCCTTGCCGCCTGTATAGCAATAGGTGCGGGCACCGTTGACGCTCAGTTCCATGGTTTCAGGCTCCGGCCTTCTCGGCGGCTTTGAGGGCGGTCTTGAGGTCGGCGATCAGGTCGGCCGCGTCTTCCAGGCCAATGGACAGTCGTATCGTCCCCGGCCCGATGCCCGCTTGCGCCAACGCCTCGTCGCTCATGCGGAAATGCGTCGTGCTGGCCGGGTGGATGACCAGGCTGCGGCAGTCGCCCACGTTGGCCAGATGGCTGAAGATTTTCAGCGCGTCGATGAACGCGCGGCCCTGCGCGCGGCTGCCCTTGATGTCAAAGCTGAACACCGATCCCGCGCCGCGCGGCAGCAGCCGCCGGGCGAGCGCGTGGCTTGGGTGGCTCTCCAGCAGCGGGTGGCCGACCCGCGCGACGAAGGGGTGGCCCGCCAGCGCCTCCACCACCCGCGCGGTGTTTTCCATGTGCCGCGCCATGCGCAGCGGCAAGGTCTCGATGCCCTGCAGGATCAGCCACGCGGTGTGCGGGCTCATGCAGGCGCCAAAGTCGCGCAGGCCCTCGCGGCGGGCGCGCAGCAGGAATGCGCCCACGGTCGACTCCTCGGTGAACACCATGTTGTGAAAGCCCTCGTAGGGCTCGGCCAGGCCCGGAAATTTGCCCGAGGCTGCCCAGTCGAAGCTGCCGCTGTCGGCCAGCACGCCGCCAATCACGGTTCCGTGGCCCGAGAGGAATTTGGTGGCCGAGTGATACAGCAGATCGGCGCCATGCTCAAAAGGCTGGATCAGCCAGGGCGAGGTGAGGGTGGAGTCCACCAGCAGCGGCACGCCCGCGTCGTGCGCGATCTGAGCCACGGTGGGAATGTCGAGCACATCCAGCCCCGGATTGCCGACCGTCTCGCCAAACAGCAGCCGCGTCTCGGGCCGGATGGCGCGGCGCCAGCCCTCGATGTCGCCAGGCTGGACGAAACTGGTCGCGATGCCAAAGCGCCGCAGCGTGTAGTGCAACAAATTCTGCGAGCCGCCGTACAGCGCGGTGGAGGCGACCACATGGCCGCCCGCGTCCATCAGCGTCGCAATCGCCAGATGCAGCGCGGCCTGGCCGCTGGCCGTGGCAATCGCGCCGATGCCGCCTTCCAGGGCGGCCACGCGCTGCTCCAGCACCGCGGTGGTCGGGTTTGAGATGCGGCTGTAGACGTGACCCGCGCGCTCCAGGTTGAACAGCGAGGCGGCGTGATCGCTGGACTCGAAGACGAAGGAGGTCGTCAGGTGGATGGGCACGGCGCGCGCGCCGGTGGCGGGGTCGGGTGCCGCGCCCGCGTGCAGCGCCAAGGTATCGAAGCCGGGGTCTGAATAGCCGGGCATGGCCGCCTTTCTTGCAGAAAACACGTAGTGGACATGGGGAATTGTGGGCTATATTCGATTTTTCGGATTCCTTAGCTTTCGGGAGCTGGTCATGAAAGTCGCCGACATTCTTCGCGTCAAGGGCAACACCCTCTACACCGTGTCGCCGGAGGAAAAACTGGCCGATGCCGTCGCCTTGATGGCCGAGAAGGACATTGGCTCGCTGGTGGTCATGCACAAGGGCGACCTGGCCGGCATGCTCACCTTCCGCGAAGTGATTCAGCAGGTGGTCAAGAACGGTGGCGATCTCGGCGCGTCGCTGGTGCGCGCGGCCATGGACGAGCGTCCGCTCACCTGTGGCATGAACACCGACATGGACGAGGTGCGCCGCATGATGCTGGAACGCCACGCCCGCTACATGCCGGTGATGGACAACCGCGTGCTGATGGGCGTGATCAGCTTCTACGACGTGGCCAAGGCCGTCGTGGACAGCCAGAACTTCGAAAACCGCATGCTCAAGGCCTACATCCGCGACTGGCCGGCAGGCGAAGAGGAGGGCGGCAAGGCCGAACCGAACTTCCCCTAGGCGCGAGCGTTCTTTTCTCGCCCTCGGGGTCGCCCGGGACGGTGGGCGCCGGGGGCCCGGCGCGGTTGTCGTGCGCAGGCCGCCGCCCGCCACGGCAACGACAAGCCTGGCAAGCCGCTGAAACCTATGTCGGTGACTGGAAGCTACACCGGTCGGGTGGCCCTGGTGTTCCCGGGCCTGGCGACCCTGGCGGACGATTTGTGCCGCGAGTTCATCGTCGCGGGCATCCAAGCCACCCTCAACTATCCCCCCGGCGGGCCGCCGCCGCACCTTCATCTGCTGGAATGGCAGGCGCCATCGGCGGACTTTGACCAGGTCAGGGCCATGCTGGGCGACAAGCTGGATGCGCTCAGAGGCCGCACGCCCGTGCCCCGGCAATGTTGGCTGGTGGCCCAGGCGGACTCGGTCGCCTTGCGCCTGCGCTATCTGGAAAGCCGCTTCTACCTCACCGGCACACCCACGGGCGATCGCGAGATCCGCGACGCCCTGCACCCGGTGGAGTTACCCGACGCATTCTTTCGCGCCATGACCTTGCTCCAACTGCCGCCCGGCGTCGAACTGGAGCCGGTGCAGGCGCTGCTATATGCCTACGCGCTGCGGCACGACGCCCGGCTGCGCCAGCTCATCGCCCGCGCCAGCGCCGAACTGTGGGTCAAGTCCGGGGGCTTCTGGACGCGGGTGGTCGAGCGGGTCTAGTTTTAATACTGGGCCTTCGCGGCCTGGGCGCCCCGATTCGGGCGGCAGGCAGCGCCGCAGATCACCCCAGCCGGTTCCGAAGGGCTACAGCGCCTTCATCAGCCGCGCCCACAGCTGCTGATTGAAGTCGCGCGCCGGGGTCGCCTGGCCGGTTCGCACGACCAGCAACTGGCGGCTGGGCACGATGTAGAGCTTGCGGTCATGCGCGCCCAGCGCGGCCACCAGGTCGGGCGGCGCGGCGGCGATCAGCGGCCCGTCGTGCCGGGGCGCGCCCGCGCCGGCCAGCAAGGTGTAGCGGCTGCCGTTGAGCCACCACAGGCGCCCGTAGGCCGGGTTGGTGGCGGTGGGGCGCAGCATCAGGCCGAGCTGCGCGGTCGAAATTACCCGTCGCCCATCCGGCGCCAGGCCGCGGTCGAGCACCAGTTGGCCCATCCGCGCGATGTCGCGCGGCGTGGTGACCAGGCCGGTCGGGTTGCCCACGTCGGCCAGCGCGGGCGGGCGCTGGCGCCAGGCGGTGTCGCGCATGCCCAGTGGCTCGGTCAGCCACTGGCGCGTGATCTCCTCCAGCGGCAGGCGCGCGGCCTTTTCCAGCACCGGCTTGAGCAGCGCGTAGGCCGGCGTGTTGTAGAAAAAGCGCGCGCCGGGCTCGGCCTGCCCGCGCAGGTCCTCGCCCAGGCCGGAGTTCATCTCCAGCAGATGGCGCGGCGCGATGCGCGACTCGGCATCTCGCCCGGCCTTGGACCAGCCTGCGCCCAGATAGGCACTGACGGGGCGGTCCACATCGAGCAGCCCCCGGTCGATGGCGCTGCCCACCAGCAGCGCCACGAAGCTCTTTTGCTGCGAGGCCACGTCTTCCCACAGCGCACCGTCGGGCGCCTGGCCGTGCACGAAGGCGGCGCGGAAGGCCGCCGCGTCGGCTGCCAGCGGCCAGTTCTGCTCCGCCAGTACCCGGCCGCGCTCGATGATCAGCAGCCCCGTGGTCTTCTGTCCACGGGCGTAGGCCAGCACTTCTTGCAGCGCGGCGGTGCTGGTTGCCGCCGGTGCCGGCGCGGCGGCGCCGGAGGATAGCGGCGGCGCCGGGCGCGATGCGCAGCCCAGCGCGGTGGCGGCCAGGCCCAGCAGTGCGGCCCGGCGGGTGGTGACGACAGCGGATGGCATGTGGAATTCTCCTCAAGGAACTTAAAAAATGATAGCTGCCCGTGGATGATTTTATTGGCCTAAAGGCCATTTTGAACCCGAAAACAGGGCAAAAATCAACCGGAAAATCGACGTCCGGGCATAGTTTTGTAGATATATCAACAAATATGTAGATGTATCTACAAAACACATGGATCGACGCCGCGCCGCGGGGCGCCTGTCGCGGCAAGCGCCCCGCGGCTCACGCGGGGACGGCGGGCGCGGGATAATCCCGGCCCATGAGCGGTAACACTTTCGGCACCCTGTTTTGCGTCACGAATTTTGGTGAATCCCACGGCCCGGCCATCGGCTGCGTGATCGATGGCTGCCCGCCCGGCATGGCGCTGGCCGAGGCGGACATCCAGGGCGACCTGGACCGCCGCCGCCCCGGCACCAGCAAATTCGTCACGCAGCGCCAGGAGGCCGATCAGGTCGAGATCCTCTCCGGCGTCTACCAGGGCCGGACCACCGGCACGCCCATCGCGCTGCTGATCCGCAACACCGACCAGCGCAGCAAGGACTACGGCGACATCACGCAGACCTTCCGCCCCGGCCATGCCGACTACGCCTACTGGCACAAATATGGCATTCGCGACCCGCGCGGCGGCGGGCGCTCGTCGGCGCGGCTTACCGCGCCCACCGTGGCGGCGGGCGCGGTCGCCCGCAAATGGCTGGCCGAGCGCCATGGCACGCGCTTTCGGGCCTGCATGACGCAGATCGGCGAGATCGCCATTCCCTTCGAGAGCTGGGACCATGTGCCGCACAACCCGTTCTTCGCGCCCGTGGCCGACGTGAGCGCGCTCGAGGACTACATGCAGGCGCTGCGCAAGGCGGGCGATTCCTGCGGCGCACGCCTGCGCGTGGAGGCCACCGGCGTGCCCGTGGGCTTGGGCGAGCCGCTGTACGACAAGCTCGACGCCGACATCGCCTGGGCGCTGATGGGCCTGAACGCCGTCAAGGGCGTCGAGATCGGCGCCGGGTTTGCCAGCGTGGCGCAGCGCGGCAGCACGCACGGCGACTCGGCCACGCCGCGGGGGTTCGCCAGCAACAACGCAGGAGGCGTGCTCGGCGGCATCAGCACGGGGCAAGACATCGTCGCCAGCGTGGCGGTCAAGCCCACCAGTTCCATCCTGGTGCCGCGCGAGAGCATCGACACGGCCGGCCATCCGGTCGAGGTCATCACCAAAGGTCGCCACGACCCCTGCGTGGGCATACGTGCCGCGCCCATCCTGGAGGCGCTGCTGGCGCTGGTGCTGATGGACCACGCGCTGCGCCAGCGCGCGCAATGCGGCGACGTGCGCGTCGAGCCGCCGCCCATCGCGGCGACGCTGGCCGAGGCGACGGCGCCCGCGCGCCATGCATGAGGCCGAGCGCGCCGCGCGCGTCGATCTGGCCGCCGCCTACCGCCTGGCCGCGCTCAACGGCTGGGACGACACCATCTACACCCACATCTCCGCGGCCGTGCCCGGTGAGCCGGGGCACTACCTGATCAACCCCTACGGCCTGCTGTTCGAGGAGGTCTGCGCCTCCAACCTCGTCAAGGTCGATACGCGCGGGCGCAAGGTGGACGGCTCGCCGCACCCGGTCAACCCCACCGGATTCGCCATCCACGGCGCGATCCACGCCGCGCGCGCCAGCGCCCGCTGCGTGCTGCACCTGCACACGCCCTGGGGCATGGCGCTGTCCATGGTGCCGCAAGGCCTGCTGCCCACCACGCAACACGCCATGCGCTGGTTCGGGCGGTTGGGCCGCCACGCGTACGAAGGCCTGGCGCTGGGCGACGCCGAGGCGCGGCGCCTGGTGGCCAACCTGGGCGAACTCGACGGCCTCATCCTGGAAAACCACGGCACGCTCACCGTCGGCCAGACCGTGGCCGAGGCCTACCTGCTGATGCACCACCTCGAACGCGCCGCCCAGGCGCAACTGCGCGCCATGGCCGGCCCGACGCCGCCGGGGCCGCGCGTACCTGGCGACAGTGGACCGCCGATGGCGCCGAGCGCGACGGCGACGCCGAATGGCCCGCGCTGCTGCGCAAGCTCGAACGCATCGACCCGGGCTACCGCGCCTGACCGAATCCTGCCCTCAACCGGAGAAACCCCCATGCCCACCATCCGCGTCGAACTGTTCGAAGGCCGCAGCGCCGAGCAAAAGCGCGAATTCGTCAAGGCCGTGACCGAGGCCGCCGTGCGCACGCTGGGCGGCTCGCCCGAATCGGTGGACGTGCTGCTGTTCGAACTGCCCAAGACCGCCTGGGCCACCGGCGGCGTGCTCTGGAGCGAAAAGCAACAGGGCTCATGACCGCCGCCACCGCGCTGCCTGCCTTGCGCAGCGGCATGGCGCCCTACGCGGCGCTGTCGGCCAGCTACTTCGCGCATGTCGGGTTCTTCAACCCCTACCTGCCGCTGTGGCTGCAAAGCATGGGGCTGTCGCTGGTCGCCATCAGCCTGCTGGGCTCGGTGCAAGGGGCCACGCGGGTGTTCGCGCCCTACGCCTGGGGCTGGCTGTCCGACCACACCGGCGAGCGCGTCCGGCTGATGCGCTTCGCATCGGTGGTGGCCCTGGTGTCCGCCTGCCTGCTGTTCCTGCCGCTGGGCACCGCCGGGATCGCCGTGGTGCTGCTGGTGATGTTCACGCACACCAGCGCCATGATGCCGATGAGCGAAGCCGCCATGGCGCACCTGGTCAGCCGCGGCGGCGAATTCGACAGCCGCCGCTACGGCCGCGTGCGGCTGTGGGGATCACTGGGCTTTCTGTTCACCGTGTTTGCCGCCGGCGTATGGTTCGAGCGCTTCGGCATGGGCCACTTTCCGGGCTGGACCGTGGCCACCATGGGCGCCGTGGTGCTGTGCGCCTGGCTCCTGCCCGACAGCCGGGAAGCCCCGCATCCCGACCACGAGCCGCGCCCGGCCATCTGGCCCATCGTGCGCCAACCGGAGGTGGCCTGGTTCTTCGCCTCGATGTTTTTTCACATCCTCGCGCACATCGGCGTCTACGTGTTCTTCTCGCTGTACCTCAACCAACTGGGCTACGGCAAGGCGATGATCGGCGTGCAGTGGGGCATCTCGGTCATCGTCGAAATCGTCTGGTTCCTCACGCAAGGCCGCTGGCTGCCGCTGCTGTCCGCCAGCGCCTGGCTGGTGCTGTGCGCGGCGCTGATGGTCCTGCGCTCGGGCCTCACGGCCTGGGCCGCCGGGTTGTGGATGATCACGCTGGCGCAGATGCTCCACGCCTTCACCTTCGCGGCGCACCATGCGACCTGCATCGGGCTGATCTCGCGCCATTTCCCCGGGCGGCTGCGCGGACGCGGGCAGGCGCTGTTCACCACCGTCGGCTACGGCCTGTCGGGCGTGCTCGGCGCCTGGGCGGGTGGCCTGCTCAGCGAATACCTGGGCCTGCGCTCGGTCTACGTCGCCGGCATGGGCGTCAGCGCTCTCGCGCTGGTCTGCGCGCTGATGATGCGGCGGGCGCAGCGGGGGTAGCGAGCCAGGGGGGCGCGCCTTGAGGCCGCGCCGGGAAATCCCTCGCGCGGCTCACGCGGCGTGAAACGCGACAAACGCCTCGATGGCCGCCGCCACCTGCGCGGGGCGGTCGCTGTGCAGCCAGTGGCTGGCGTCTTCCAGTTCCAGGTGCGTGGCGCCCGGAATGCGCGCAGCGAGGGTGCGGCCGTTGGCCGGGGGGATGAGCTGGTCCTCGGCGCCGTGCAGCACCAGCGTGGGCGCGGTGATGCGGGGCAGGCGGGCGTGGCTGGTCCAGCCGATCAGGCCGTTGAGCTGCGCCTGGTAGCCGCGCAGCGTGGGGTAGTGCGCCAGACGCACGCGGTGATCTTCGTCAATCACCTCGGCGGGGGTGGCGCGCGCGTAGGTGTGGGGGCGCAGCGCCTCCAGCGCCTCGGTGGGGGTGAGCTGGCCTTTGTCGAACAGCTTGCGCCACACGTGGGGCGGCGCCAGCGTGGCGTGCAGGCCGCCACAGTTGGTGGCCATCAGCGTGAGTGTGCGCAGGCGCCGCGGGTGGTCGAGTGCGAATTCCTGCGCGATCATGCCGCCCATCGACAGGCCCGCCACGTGCGCGGTGGCTTCTCCCGCCGCGTCCAGCACGGCGGCCAGATCGTCGGCCAGGGTCGTGACGCGGTGGACCACGGCGTTCGGCGCCTCGGTCAGGCCCACGCCGCGGTTGTCGAGCAGGATCACCCGAAAGCGCCGTACCAGACGCGGCACCAGCCGGAACCACAGCGCCGAGGCGCAGCCCAATCCCATGACCAGCATCAGCGGCTCGCCCGCGCCCGCCTCGCTCCAGTGGATGCGCGCGCCGCCCGCGCCGTTGGCGAACGGCACGGCGCTCAGTACAGCTGCGTGACGAACTTGGTGTTCAGATAGCCGTCGAAGGTTTCACTGCCGCCTTCACTGCCGATGCCGCTGTCCTTGATGCCGCCAAACGGCGTTTCGGCCAGCGCCATGCCGATGTGGTTGATCGACAGCATGCCCACTTCGAGGCCGTTCTGGATCAGGTTGGCGTGCCGCGTGTTGGTGGTGAAGGCGTAGCCCGCCAGACCGAAGGGCAGGCTGTTGGCGCGCTGCAGCGCCTCGCCCAGATCCTTGAAGCGCAGCATGCCGGCGACCGGCCCGAACGGCTCCTCGGTCAGCAGCTTGCTGCCCTCGGGCAGGTTGGCGATGACGGTGGGCGCGTAGAAACTGCCCGCGCCGTCCAGCGCCTGCCCGCCAACCAGCACCTCGGCGCCGCGCTGGTGCGCGTCGTCGATGAAGCTGGCTATCGCCGGCACGCGGCGGCGCTGCGCCAAGGGGCCCATCTGCGTGCCCTCGGCCAGGCCGTCGCCCACCCTGAGCGCGCCGGCCTTGGCGACGAAGGCTTCAACGAAGCGGTCGTACACGCCTTCCTGCACGTAAAAGCGCGTCGGCGAGATGCACACCTGGCCGGCGTTGCGGAACTTGAAGGGCACCAGCAGCCGCACCGCCTGCTCGACGTCGGCGTCGTCGCAGATGATCACCGGCGCGTGGCCGCCCAGTTCCATGGTGCTGCGCTTCATCAGCGCCGCGGCCTTGCCCGCCAGCAGCTTGCCCACCGGCACCGAGCCGGTGAAACTGACCTTGCGCACCACGGGCGACTCGATCAGGTAGTTCGACACCTCGTGCGGCACGCCCCAGACCACGTTCAGGCAGCCTGCCGGCAGGCCCGCGTCGTGGAACAGCTGCGCCAGCGCCACCACCGCGCTGGGCGCGTCTTCGGGGCCCTTGAGGATGACGGTGCAGCCGGCGCCGATGGCCGCGCTGATCTTGCGGATGGCCTGGTTGAACGGAAAGTTCCACGGCGTGAAGGCGGCGCACACGCCCACCGGCTCGCGCAGCACCAGCTGGCGCACGCCGTCCACGCGCGCCGGGATCACGCGGCCATAGATGCGACGGCATTCCTCGGCGTGCCATTCGGCGTGCTCGGCGCAGGCCACGACCTCGCCGACCGATTCGGCCAGCGGCTTGCCCATGTCCATCGTCATGGCGCGGCCGATGTCCTTGGCGCGCTCGCGGGCCAGCTCGGCCACCTTGCGCAGCACCTTAGATCGTTCCATAGGCGAGGTCTTGCGCCAGCTCTCGAAGGCCTTTTGCGCGCTGGTCAGCGCCAGGTCGAGGTCGTCGCGGCTGGCGTGCGGCAGGCGGCCGATGACCTCGTCGGTGGCCGGGTTGAACACATCCTGCTCGACGCGGCCACCGCCGTGGACGAACTGGCCGTTGAGATAGAGCGAAAGCTGGGGGTAGGGCGTGGTCATGGGCAAAAATGGGTAGGAGGGGAAATCAGGGAACGAGCACGGTGCGACCGACGATTTTGCCTTGGTGCAGCTCGTGCAGCGCGTCGCTCACCTCGGCCATGGGCCGGGTGGCCACCGGAATGGCGGGCAGGCCGCCCTGGCGGGCCAGCGCGACCAGTTCGCGCAACTCGTCCAGCGTGCCCACGTAGCTGCCCTGCAGTGTGAACGGGCGCAGCGGCACGGTGGGCAGCGAAACCGTCAGGTCGCCGCCCATCAGACCGCAGACGACGATGTGGCCGCCCCGCGCGATGGCGGCCAGCGCCAGTTGCACGGTGGCCGTGGCGCCCACCAGGTCGAGCACGGCGCGTGCGCCGCCGTCGGTGGCGGCGACGATCTGCTGCGCCGCGTCGGCGGCCTTGCCGTCGATGACGCGCAGCGCGCCGGCGGCGAGCGCGGCTTCGCGCTTGGCCGGGTCGATGTCCACCACGATGGCGCCCTTGCCGCCCATGGCTCTGAGCACGCCGATGGCCATCAGGCCCAGGCCGCCCGCGCCGATGATCAGCACCGGGTCGGTCCTGGCCCGCTCGCCAAACTTGCGCAATGCCGAATAGGTGGTCACGCCCGCGCAAGCCAGTGGCGCGGCGGCGGCGGGGTCCAGCCCGGTGATGTCGATCAGGTAGCGGGGGTGCGGCACCAGCACGAAGTCGGCAAACCCTCCGGGCCGCTGCACGCCCAGCGCCTGGGGCTTGGCGCAGATGTTTTCCTCGCCGCGCAGGCAGGCCGCGCAGCTGCCGCAGCCGATCCACGGGTGCACCAGGTAGGTGGCGCCCGCGTCCAGCCCCTCGGCCGCCGCGCCCGCCGCGGCCACCGTGCCCACGATCTCGTGCGAGAGCGTCAGCGGCGGCACGATGCCCCGGTCGGCCAGCGCCAGGCGCTTGCCGCCGCCCATGTCGTAGTAGCCCTCCCACAGGTGCAGGTCGGTGTGGCACAGGCTGGCGGCGCGCACCTTCACCAGCACCTGCGTGCCGGTGGGCACGGGGGTGGGCTGTTCAACGGCCTGCAGCGCCTGGCCGTGGTGCATGACGCAGTAGCAACGCATGATGGAGTACTCCTATAAAAATAGCGGATGGCGGGTCGTCACACCGAGCGCGGCGCCAGCCAGTCGTTCAACGCGGGCCACATGCGCTGCTGCGCGCCACGCCCGGCCACCAGGCCGACATGGCCGCCCTTGACGACGATCTCGGCCTTGTCCCGGCTGCCCACCCGCTGCACCAGATCGCGCGACGAAGCATAGGGCGTAATGTGGTCGTCTCGCGCCAGCAGGTGCAGAAACGGCACCCGGATGCGCGCCAGATCGACCCGCTGGCCGCCCAGCGCCATCTGCCCCTTGACCAATTGGTTGTCGCGCAGGAAGTCGTTCACCAGTTGGCGGAACGCCGCGCCGGCAAAGGGGATGTTGTCGGTCTCCCATTTGGTCATGCGCAGGTTGCTGCGCACCAGCTCGCTGTCGTGCAACTGGTTGAGCAGGTTCATCGAACCCGCCACCTTGCCCAGCGGCCGCAGCGCCCGCAGCGCGTTCTGTACCCAGTCGGCCGGCACGTTGCCGTGCTGCGCCAGCAGTTCGTCCATGCGGAAATCCGGGCCCATCCAGGCCTTCAGCGATTCCAGCCCGTCGCTGTTGACCGGCGCCGCCATGCAAACCAGGTTCTGCAGCGGCCCGTTGGGGTTGAGCGCCGCGTACAGCACGGCCAGCAGTCCGCCCAGGCAATAGCCGATGATGGAAAGCTGCGCTTCGCCGCTGTCGGCCTGCACCGCCTGCACCGTCTCGGGCAACAGTTCCTGCACGTAGGTTTCCAGCCGGTAATCGGCGTGCTCGCGTCGCGGGCGGCCCCATTCGGCCATGTAGACGTCGTAGCCGCTTTGCAGCAGGTACTCGACCATGCTCTGGCCCGGCACCAGGTCGAGGATGTAGGGCTGGTTGACCAGCGAGGTCACGATCAGGACCGGCACGCGGTAGACGCTGTCGCTCATCGGCAGGAAGTGCTGCACCTTGAGCGTGCCGTGGACGTGGATGGTCTCCTTGGGCGTGACGCCCAGGTGGCCGGCCATCGCGCCGTAGTCCTCGCGCGCCAGGCCCAGGCGCGCAAGCGCCGGCGGCGCCGGCTGGGGCAGGGTGCGGGGGGCGGCGGGCATGGCGCTCAGCCCCGTGTCCTGGGTTTGGCGGGGGCTCGCGCGGGCGCGGCTGCCTTGGCCGCCGGGCGACGCCCGCGCGTCGGCCGCGGCGGCGCCGCGCCGGGCACGCCCGCCCGCTCGATGGCGCCGCGCAGGTGCACCAGCGCGGCGCTCAGCCCGGCGACGGCGTCCTCCAGGCGGCCCATGCGCTCGTCGAGCTGCTCGAAGTCGGTGCGCGAAGGCAGGTTGGCGGCGGCCAGGCCGGCGTGCGCCATTTCGGCGAACATGCGCTGCATCATGCGCGCCTCGTCCACCTGCTGGTTGAGCGCGCGGCTGACGCGCTCGTCCTTGAGCAGCAGCGACAGCGCCTCGCTCCACTGCTGCTCGCTTTTGGTTACCCACTCGCGCCACAGCGCGGCGGGGCTCACTGGACTGCCCTCCGCGCACGGCGCTGCGGGATTCGCGCTTGGGAGCGGC
>DAIOSZ010000036.1:14081-21762 GCA_036752305.1 Burkholderiaceae bacterium | reverse complement strand
CCGGCTGGGGCGCAAGAGCCCGTTCGATTCGGCGGGTGGGCGCCACCCCAGCTTTGCCAGCGTGTTCGTCTCCCCGGAGATCGACGATTCCATCGAGATCGAGATCAACCCCGCCGACGTGCGCGTCGATACGTTCCGCGCCTCGGGCGCGGGTGGCCAGCACATCAACAAGACCGACTCGGCCGTGCGCCTGACGCACCTGCCCACCGGCATCGTGGTGCAGTGCCAGGACAGCCGCAGCCAGCATTCCAACCGCGACGTTGCCTGGCGCCGCCTGCGCTCGCGCCTGTACGACCACGAAATGCGCAAGCGCATGGAAGAGCAGCAAAAACTGGAAGACACCAAGACGGACGTCGGCTGGGGCCATCAGATCCGCTCCTACGTGCTCGACCAGAGCCGCATCAAGGACCTGCGCACCAGCGTGGAGATTTCCAACACCCAAAAGGTGCTCGACGGCGACCTCGACACCTTCATCGAGGCCAGCCTCAAGCAAGGCGTGTGACCGTGACCCCCCAAGCCCTGATTCTGGAGACGCCCCATGCCGCGTGAAGGCCATTCCCCGACCGTGTTCCGCAAGGACTACGCGGCGCCCGCCTGGTGGATCGACACCGTCGATCTGACCTTCGACCTCGATCCCGCCAAGACGCGCGTGCTCAACCGCATGAGCGTGCGGCGCAACCCGGCCGTGCCGGCCGCGCCGCTGCGCCTGGACGGCGATGAGCTCACTCTGGCGCGCGTGCTGGTCAACGGTGCCGGCACCTCGTTCAAGATGGACGGATCGACGCTGGTGCTGGAGAACCTGCCCGAGGGGCCGGACAGCGTGGCGCTGGAAATCTTCACCACCTGCCAGCCGGCCAAGAACACCCAGCTCATGGGCCTGTTCGTCAGCGAGCGCACCTTCTTCACGCAGTGCGAGGCCGAGGGCTTTCGCCGCATCACCTATTTTCTCGACCGGCCCGACGTGATGGCCAGCTACCGGGTGCTGCTGCGCGCCGACAAGGCGCAATACCCGGTGCTGCTGTCCAACGGCAATCTGGTGGAGACCGGTGACCTGCCCGACGGCCGTCACTACGCGCAATGGGTGGACCCGCACCGCAAGCCCTGCTACCTGTTCGCGCTGGTCGCCGGCAATCTGGTGTGCCGCGAGCAGCGCATTCAAAGCCCCTCGGGCAGCGAGCACCTGCTGCAGGTCTACGTGCGCGCGGGCGATCTGGAGAAAACCGAACACGCCATGCACTCGCTGATGGCCTCGGTCGCCTGGGACGAGGCGCGCTTCAAGCTGCCGCTCGACCTGGAGCGCTTCATGATCGTCGCCACCAGCGACTTCAACATGGGGGCGATGGAAAACAAGGGCCTGAACATTTTCAACACCAAGTTCGTGCTCGCCAGCGCCGCCACCGCCACCGACACCGACTTCGCCAACGTCGAATCCGTGGTCGGCCACGAGTATTTCCACAACTGGACGGGCAACCGCGTCACCTGCCGCGACTGGTTTCAGCTCAGCCTGAAGGAAGGCCTCACGGTCTTTCGCGACCAGGAATTCAGCCAGGACCTGGCGGCCACTCCGTCGGCGCGCGCCGTCAAGCGCATCGAGGACGTGCGGCTGCTGCGCACCGTGCAGTTTGCCGAGGACGCCGGCCCCATGGCCCACCCGGTGCGGCCCGACAGTTACGTCGAAATCAACAACTTCTACACCGTCACCATCTACGAAAAAGGCGCCGAGGTCGTGCGCATGATGCAGACCCTGGTCGGCCGCGACGGCTTTGCGCGCGGCATGGCGCTGTACTTCGAGCGCCATGATGGCCAGGCCGTCACCTGCGACGACTTTGCCCAAGCCATGGCCGACGCCAATCCCGACTCCGCGCTCGCGCGGTCGCTGGAGCCATTCAAGCGCTGGTACAGCCAGGCCGGCACGCCACGCCTGCACGCCGCAGGTGCCTACGACACGGCGGCGCGCAGCTACACCCTCACGCTCACGCAAAGCTGCCCGGCCACGCCCGGCCAGGCCGACAAGCAGCCCTTCGTCATTCCGGTGACGCTGGGGCTGGTCGGCGAGCGCGGGCCCATCGGCTGGGCCGCGCTACACACGCAGGCGCCGGTGATCGGCGCGCCCGATGGTGGCGCCATCGTGGTGCTCGGCGAGGCCAGCACCACGCTGCGCTTTGACGGCGTGGACGAGGCGCCGGTGGCTTCACTGCTGCGGCATTTTTCCGCGCCGGTGCTGCTGGAGGTGGCCGGCGAGGGCGAAGCCGAACTGCTGCGCCTGCTGGCGCACGACGCCGACCCCTTCAACCGCTGGGATGCCGCGCAGCGCCTGGCCTTGCGGATCGCGCTGCGGCACCTGTCGGTGGCCTCCGGCGACGAGCCGGCCGATGGCGCCTGGCTGCCCGAGGCCTTCGTGGGCGCCATGCGCGCCGTGCTGCGCGCGGGCGAGCTGGACGCGGCGTTCCGCGAACTGGTCCTCACGCTGCCCTCCGAGGCCGTGATCGCCGAGCAGCTCGACGTGGTCGATCCGCCGCGCATCCACCGCGTGCGCGAAGCCATGCGGCTGGCGCTCGCGCAGGCGCTGCACGCCGACTGGGTCGAGGCCTATGAAGATTGCCGCGACACCGGCGCCTACCGGCCCGACATGGCATCCAGCGGCCGCCGCGCGCTCGCGGCGCTGGCGCTGGGCCAGCTGTGCCTGGCCTCGGCCGCCAGCGGCGAGCCGACGTGGCCTGGCAAGGCGCTGCAGCGCTTCAAGGACGCTGGCAACATGACCGACCGGCTCGGCGCGCTTGCCGCCCTGGTGCACAGCCGCCACGCCTTGGCCGCGCCCGCGCTGGAGCGCTTCTACAGGCTGTTCGAGGGCGATGCGCTGGTCATCGACAAATGGTTCGCCATCCAGGCCTCGGCCCCGGGCGAACAGGCGCTGGCCACCGTGCGCTCGCTGATGGCGCACCCGGCCTACAACCCGCGCAACCCCAACCGGGCGCGCAGCCTGATCTTCAGCTTTTGCAACGCCAACCCTGGCGCCTTCCACCGGGCCGACGCGGCCGGCTATGTGTTCTGGTGCGACCGCGTGATCGAGCTTGACGGCTTCAATCCCCAAGTCGCCGCGCGGCTGGCGCGCTCGCTGGACCGCTGGCGCAAGCTGGCCCCGCTGTACCGCGTGGCGGCGCGCGAAGCCATTGCGCGCGTGGCCGCCAAGCCCGACTTGAGCAACGACGTGCGCGAGGTCGTCACGCGCGCCTTGGCCGATTGACAATCACCGACGGATTGGTCCACGACAGGAGTCCCCCATGAGCGAAAAACGCGTTTCCCTGACCCGCTACCTCGTCGAGCAGCAGCGGGTGGATGGCCACATCCCCTCGCAACTGCGCCTGCTGCTGGAAGTGGTGGCGCGCTGCTGCAAGTCGATCAGCTACGCCGTCAACAAGGGCAGCCTGGGCGGCGTGCTCGGCACGGCCGGCAGCGAAAACGTGCAGGGCGAGGTGCAGAAGAAGCTGGACATCATCGCCAACGAAGGCCTGATTGAGGCCAACGAATGGGGCGGCCACCTGGCGGCCATGGCCTCGGAGGAAATGGACGGCATCTACCTCGTACCCAACCGCTATCCGCAGGGTGAATACCTGTTGCTGTTCGACCCGCTCGACGGCTCCTCCAACATCGAGGTCAACGTCAGCATCGGCACCATCTTCAGCGTGCTCAAGAAGTCCGAGGGCCACCCCGGCGTCACCGAGGCCGATTTTCTCCAGCCCGGCCACCGCCAGGTGGCCGCCGGTTACTGCGTCTATGGCCCGCAGACCACGCTGGTGCTCACCGTCGGCGACGGCGTGGCCATGTTCACGCTCGACCGGGAGCAGGGCTCCTTCGTGCTCACCCAGGAGCAGGTCAAGATTCCCGAGGACACCAGGGAATTCGCCATCAACATGAGCAACATGCGCCACTGGGACGAGCCCGTCAAGCGCTACATCGACGAATGCCTGGCCGGCAAGGACGGCCCGCGCGGCAAGGACTTCAACATGCGCTGGGTCGCCAGCATGGTGGCCGACGTGCACCGCATCCTCACCCGGGGCGGCGTGTTCATGTATCCCTGGGACAAGCGCGAGCCCAACAAACCCGGCAAGCTGCGCCTGATGTACGAGGCCAACCCCATGAGCTGGCTCGTCGAGCAGGCCGGCGGCGCCTCGACCAATGGCCGCGACCGCATCCTGGACATCCAGCCTTCGCAGCTGCACGAGCGCGTCAGCGTGATCCTCGGCTCGCGCAACGAGGTCGAGCGCGTCACGGCCTATCACCGCGAAGCCGCTGCGCTATAATCGAAGGCTCAGCCGGCGTAGCTCAGTTGGTAGAGCAACGCACTCGTAACGCGTAGGTCACCAGTTCGATTCCGGTCGCCGGCACCACATTCAAGGCCGCATGCTTTCTCGGGCATGCGGCTTTTTTGTGCCCGCGCTATAGCGGCTATGGCGGCTATAGCGCCAGCACGACCCGCGCGCCCTTCGCGCGCGAGCAGCAGGCCAGCATGCGCTGGTTGGCGGCGCGCTCGGCGCGGGTCAGCACCTTGTCGCGGTGGTCCACGGCTCCGTCGATGACGGCGACCTCGCAGGTGCCGCACAGGCCTTCGCCGCAGTCGCAGGGCACGTCGAAGCCGGCCGATTGCAGGGCTTGCAGCAGCGTCTTGTCGGCGGGCACGGTCACCTGCACGCCGGAATCCTTCAGCTCGGCGACGAAGGCATGCTCCTTGGCCGGGTCGAGCGCCGATCCTTCCGCGCTGAAATGCTCGAAGTGCAGCACCTCCTCGGGCCAGCTCGCGCCCAGATTTTCCAGCTCGTCGATCAGGCGGTCCGGCCCGCAGGCGTAGACCCGCGTGGCGCCGTCCACCCCCGACAGCAGCTCGGGCAGGTCCATGCGCCGGCCCTCGGCCTTGACGTGCAGCGTCAGCGGCCCGGCGTGATCGCGTTCCAGTCGGTCGAGTAGGGCCATCTGCGCGCGCGAACGGCCGGCGTAGCGCAGTTCATATGGCTTGCCCAGCGCCTTGAGCCGGTCCGCCATGGCGGCCACCGGCGTGATGCCGATGCCGCCTGCGATGAGCACATAGCGCCCGGCCGACTCGTCGAGCTTGAACAGGTTCTTGGGACCCGACAGTTGCAGCGCCTGGCCCACGCGCAGCCCGTCGCAGAAATGGCGCGATCCGCCGCGGCCCGCGGCTTCGCGCTGCACCACCACCTGCAGCGCGTCGCGCGCGCCGGCCGGGGCGCACAGCGAGTATTTGCGGCGAAAGCCCCCGTCGATCAGGTCCACATGCGCGCCCGCCGTCCAGGCCGGCAAGGCGGCGCCCCGGGGATCGGCCAGCACGATGCGCCACAGGTCCTCGCCCTCGCGCTGCTTGTCGCGCACCACCACGGTGCGGGCGATCGAGTCCTTGGCTGGCGGGCCGATGTAGAAGCCGCCCGTGGCCCCGGGCGCGGCCCGGCCCAGCCGCTCGGGGTTGAGCGCCGGGTCCCACTGCACCCACAGCTCGGACGGCCCGCGAAACGAGGTGTTGGACAGGTAGTCGATGGCCTGTCCCGGCACCAGGTGCAGGTGCGGCAGGCGGCGGACGAATTCCTCCAGGAACACGCGCATCTGCATGCGGCCGATGTTCTTGCCCATGCACTGGTGCGCGCCGTAGCCAAAGGTCAGGTGCTCCACCGCGCCCTCGCGGTACACGTCCACCTCGTCGGGGTTTTCAAAGTGGCGCGGATCGAAGTTGGCCGAGGCCTGCACCAGCAACAGCTTGCTGCCCCGGGCAATGGGCACGCCGCCCACCACGGCGTCGGCGGTGGCGATGCGCCGCCAGGCGATGATGGAGCCCGACACGCGCAGGCATTCCTCCACCGCGTTGGGAATCAGCGCCGGGTTGGCGCAGATGTCCTCCCAGGCGCCGCGCTGCGTCAGCAGCGTGAGAAAGGCGTTGGCCGTGGCGTTGGAGGTGGTCTCGTGCGCGGCGGCCAGGATGGCCATCATCATCGAGCGCAGGTACGACTGCGGCACCACGGCCGGGTGCGCGTGGTGCTGGCGGATCGTCTCGTACATCCAGCCCTCGCCGTCGGGCTGGGCCATCATGGTGTCGAGAATGCGCTGCGCGGTCTGCCAGAAGCGCCCCACGTCGTGCGCGATCTTCAATTGCTCCTCGGGCGTGGGGCGGCCCCAGGTGTTGAGCGTGTGCGCCACGGCGAAGCGGCGCAACTCCTCGGCGCCGTCGTCGGGCACGCCCAGGAATTTGAGCGCGATGTTCAGCGGAATCTCGTAGAACATCTCGCGCACCAGGTCGGCGCGGCCCTGGTCGATGAAGCGGTCCATGTACTGGCGCGCCAGCGCGCGCACCATGGGCTCGAAGGTGGCCAGCCGCTCGGGCAGAAAGGCATCCATCAGCAGGCGGCGGCGCTCCATGTGGTCCGGCTCGTCCTCGTTGACCATCGTGCGGTTCATCGCAAAGCCGTAGGACTGCAGAATCTCCGACACCTGCGGCGTAGCCGGCGTGATTTTCTCCAGCGCGATGGACGGCGAGAACAGCAGGTTGTCGCGAAACACCGCCTTCACGTCCTCGTAGCGCGTGACCACCCAATACCCCAGTTGCGGGCTCCAGAACACCGGCTCCTGCTCGCGCGCCCAGCGCAGGTACTCGCCCGGCGCCTGCATGTAGGCGTTCTCGAAGGGATTGAAGGCGGCTGCCCGGGCGCTGACCGGACAACCGTTGGGCGCGGCCGGGCGTGCCAGAGCGGCATGATCGACCGGGCAGCGGCTGGCGGCGGAGGAGGGCGTGGCGTTCGTCATGGTCGGCGTGATTTTAAAAACGTAATTTTATTACGCAAAGCGTAATTTGAAAACCCCGTACCCGGAAAACCAACGGCGGCTGGCGGTTTGTCCCCAGCCGTCACGGCGGGGCAAAACCCATGGCCGCGCTGGTGTCCGCCGCCTCCCGAACCACCCGCGGGCAGACGGTGCCACCCGGCCGCGCGTCAAAGCCGTTGCTGGCGCCCAGCGCGGTGAGCACCGCGCCGACGCGGCCGCGCGCGTCAAAAATGGGCGCCGCCACCGCGCTGATGCCGCGCAGCAGCGTGTCGTGCACGATGGCGCAACCCTGCGCGCGCACCTGGCGGCGCACCAGGGCCACGGGGTCCGGCCCGGCCAGCAGCGAGCGCTGCTCCGGCGGCGCGGCCTCGTATTCGTCCGCCGCCTGGCGCGGCAGCTGCGCGTCGTCCGAAAACGCCAGAAACACCTGCCCCGTGGCCGACCACAGCAGCGGCAGCACCGAGCCGGCGCGGATGTTCACCGTCACCGGCAGCGCCGGCTCCTCCATGCGCAGCACCGTGGGCCCCCGGTTGCCCATGACGGCGATGAAACTGGTGACCTGCAAGGCCTCGCGCAGCCGCAGCAGCGCCCCTTCGCCCATGCGCACCGGGTCGCACTGGCGCAGCGCGGCCAGGCCGATGCGGATGGACTCCGGCCCCAGCTGGTAGTGCTGCGTGGCCGGGTTCTGCGCCACCAGGGCCTCCTGGCCCAGGCTGGCCAGGTAGCGGTGGACCTTGGCGGCACTCTCTTGCACCTCGGCGGCAATCGCCGTCAGGCTGGCCGAGCCGCCCAGCCGGGCCAGCGCCTTGAGCACGGCCATGCCGGTTTCGGCGGACTGCACGCGCTGGCGCCGGTCGGCGGC
>DAIOSZ010000036.1:7162-14071 GCA_036752305.1 Burkholderiaceae bacterium | reverse complement strand
AAGGGGCTGGACGGGGCATGGAGAGCTGGGCAGGGTCAAGCCCTGAAGTTACGCAATGCGTAACATTATGGCGAGGCTGCTGCCGCAGCACGCGGCGCCTGGCCCGGCGGTGGGGCTGGCGGCCGAGGGCCTGCGGGATTGGGCGCTGCCCTTCCACGCCCGCGTGCCCGCTCGGCGCGTCCCGCGTCCCGCTGGATCGTACCCAACGGAGCTACAAAATCAATAGCTTCCCGTGGTTAATTTCAGGGCGATACAGGCGAAAATCGTGCTTGAAAATGGCCCAAAACCAGGGCCACAAAGCCTGAAATCATCAATTTTTGTAGATGTTGTAACAAAAAATGTTGATGAATCTACAAATTCTTCATTTTCAGATCATATTTCAGGCATCAAAACGGCCTCAAATCACCTGAAATCAGCCACGGGCAGCTATATTTTTAGGAATGTCCTGGCCGTGGCATCTTGCGCTCAGAACCGCATTCCCCCCACCAGGCTCACGTAGGAGCGGTCGGCCAGCAGGTTGTACTGCCCGCCGCCAAAGCGGTTGATCTGAAGGTCGGCGTAGTACTTCTTGGCCCATTCGGCGCGCAGGCCCAGGCGGACGGTGTAGCGGCCTTCGGAGAAGGTGCCGTCGTAGGAGTAGCCCTTGATGTCCTTGGCGATCAGGATGGACGGGGTGAGCGTGGCGCCCGCCAGCGCATTGGGGTAGGTGGCTGCCGCCAGCAGGCGCAGGCCCCAGGCGTTGCGCGTGGTGTAGCCGTCGGTGGTGCAGGTCTTGCCGGCCACCGCATCGGCGCAGGCGGTCAGCGCGCCGTTGGCTCCCACGTAGGCCGCGCCGCCGTAGGCCGTGCCACGGCCAAAGCGGACCATGTCGGGGCTGGGCAGGCCGTTGATGTGGCTGAAGCCGACCTCGCCGGTCAGCATCACGCGGTCAGCCCCCAGCGCCTTGGGAAACACGCTGGTGGCGCCCAGGCTGCCGGTGACCACGCCGAAGCGGTCGTAGGCGTCGAAGGTGCCGCCCGCCGGAATGTTGAGGATGCCGTAGCGCAGGTTCATCAACGAGCTGGGGCTGCGGCCAAAGAAGCCCCCCAGCAGGTCGGTGGCGTTGTAGGTGATGGGCTGGCGGGCGCGGTAGGCCAGCTCACCGTAGGTGTTGAGCCCTTCGTTGATCTTCTTGTTGAACGACGCCCCGAAAACCCCGACGTTGCCCGGATAGATCAGCCCGTAGTTGCCGTTGAGCGGCGACCCGGCGGCGGTGGAGTTGACCGTGATGCGGTAGGCGGGAATGACGCTGGTGGTGTTGAGCGCGTAGAGCTTGATGTCGGCGTCCAGCGCGGCGGGCTTGAAGCCGTACGACAGGCCGAAATGCTTGCCGCCGCTGGGCCGGATATCGGGCGTGCGGTGGTAGTAGGCGTCGGTGGCCAGGCGCGCCTGCTCGGAGGCCCCGGCAAACGAGATCATGTTGCAGCCCGAGGCGACGAAGGATGCGATGTCGAAAAACGTGCCGCAGCCGGGGTACACGTTGCCGCGGTGCTCGTAGGCGAGAAAGCCCTCCAGGCTCCAGGCGTTGCCCGAGGCCAGGCGCGCGTTGAGCATGCCCAGCGGCAGGCGGCCTTCGAACGGCTGCGCGCCGGGGCGGAACAGCGAGGAGAAATCAATGGGGTTGATGGTGGCCCCCAGCCCCCCGCCGATCAACTGCGAGCCGCCCCAGTTGAGCACCTGGCGGCCCAGCCGCAGGTTCAGCGTCTTGCCGTCGTCCAGCGTGGTGGAGCCGTAGACGAAGTAGTCGCGAAACTCGGCGTTGCTGAACTTGGAGCTGCTGTCAAAGCCGCGGTCGCCGAGCGGCGTGTTGGGGGTAAAGCCGTTGGGGTAGTTGCCATAGGCCACGCTGTGCTCGCCCAGCGCAAAGTCTTTCCACGCGCTGGCGCGCACGAAGAGGCCCAGGTTGCCCTTCTTCACGTCCAGGTCGAACACGCCCTTGAGCACCGTGGAAATCTGGTCGCCCTTGTAGAAGTTCAGGTCGGAGCCGCCGTTCTGCCCGGCCAGGTTGCCGCGCACCACGCCGGGCACAAAGGGCGACACCACGGACGAATAGGCGTCGGGCTGCGGGTCCTTGCTGCGAATCTGCGAGCCAAACGTCACCACCCCGTCGAACCGGCCCTTGAGGCCGTCGTCGGTCTGGAATTCAAACGCGTGCGCGTCCAGACACGCAGCCGCCACGGCGGTGAGTGCCCACAAGCGGTACTGGGATTTCATGGCTTGTCTCCGTTGGAATAAAACGCTTGATTCTTCTCAAGATCGCCCAACGGAGATTTGCCATATGGCGACAGGGGTTTGCCTTTTGGTGACAGCGGTGTGGGGGAAGCGGATGAAATTCAAGGCCTGCGACGAGGAGCATGTACCCCATGTATGGGCAGGGCTTGCTTTCTCCCGCGCGCAAGTGAGTTGGGTGCTCATCTGCCTTTGGGTGAGCGCTGAGAAACATCAATATGTAGATGCATCTACAAAAAATGTCGTAACATCAACAAAATCTCGAATCTGAGCGGCTGAAGCAGTGAATTTGAACCGTTTTTCAGTATCAAATTGATGAAAATTCCCCGCAAATCAACCACGGGCAGCTACAGTTTTTGACGTTGCTGCGCGGGCGATCCGGTGGCCTGCTTCGCCTCGGAAACGCGGCGTGGCGGGCATCGTGTTGCGGTTTTGCCCCAAGCGGGCTGTGTGAATCGGGAAAAGCGGCGGATGCCACTCTGAAACGCCTTCAGCGCCGATCTATTCGCTGCTCATCAATTTCGCATAGAGGTTCTGGTTGGCCATGAGCTGAGCGTGTGTTCCACGCTCGACCACCTTGCCTTTGTCCAGCACGATGATTTCATCACAGTCGCGGATCGTGCTGAGCCGGTGCGCCACGATGAGGCATGCGCATCCTCTTCGGCGCAAATGATCGTCAATTTGTTTTTCCACCAGAGGGTCAAGCGCCGCGGTGGCCTCGTCCATGATCAACAATGCGGGGTTTAGCGTGAGCGCCCGTGCGATTTCAAGGCGTTGACGCTCCCCGCCACTGAAATTTTTCCCCCCTTCGGTCACCTGGGCATCGTATCCACCGGGTCGCTCCGAAATGAGCGCGTGGACGCAGGCGTCCTTTGCGGCCTGCAAAATATCCGCTTGCGGCACCGTCGCGTCCCAAAGGGTCAGGTTGTCGTTGACCGAGCCTTCAAATAGAAAAATGCTCTGGTCCACATAGCCAATGGAATTGCTCAGTATGGCGCGCGGAATGGCCGACCGGGGTTTGCCGTCAAATAAAACATCACCACCCCACGGCGTATAAAGCCCGGCGACCAGTCGAACCAGCGTGGATTTGCCACTGCCCGAGCCGCCGACCAACGCAATTCTTGAGCCCGGTTTGAGTTCGAGGCTGAAATGTTCAATCAAGGGCGGGGCCAGTCGGCTGTAGCCATAACTGATGTCTTTGAGCTCCAGCCGCCCCGACAATTTTGGAGATCCGCTGTCGTCAATGAGATGGCCGGCCGTCGCTGCGTCAAGCGGATGGTTCAACACATCGTCCAGGCGTTCGAGATCGCCGCCAGCCTCTTGCAGCTTGCTGCCCAGCGCCACCAGTTTGTTGACCGGATCCGTGAAACTCGCCAGCAAACTTTGAAAGGCCACCAGCGTGCCAACCGTCATGCTGCCATCCATGATGCGCATTCCGCCTACCGCGAGCACCACCGCTGTATTGAGCCCGGTCAACAAGGTGGGCAATGAGGTCAGGAGGCGCGAATGGACTTCGAGTTCTTGTTCGGCGTTTTGGGCTTTGGCCTTGAAACCGGACCACCGTACAAAGAAATCCGCCTCGCGTCCGCTGGCCTTGATGGTTTCTATCGCCTGAATACCGCCGAGCGTGGTCGCCATGAGTTTGCCCCTTTCCTGGAGCAGGCGGAAATTGGCGTCACGGCGATGGCGCGAGACAACGCGCAAGGCCAGGAGGTTGACGCCCGCGATCAAAATGGCAATCGTGGCCAAGAGTGCGTCGTATTGGAACATCAATACGGCAAAAAACACGGCCATCAAGACGCCGATGGCCTGGGTGGCCAATTCTCCGGAAATCAGCTTGGCAACCTGATCATTGGCGGCCACCCGCCCCGCGACATCCCCGGCGTAGCGCTGCTGGAAAAATTCGACCGGAAGCCGAAGCACGTGCCAGAAAAACCGGCTGGACGAGGTCAGGGCCAGCCGGGTTTCCAGATGCAGCAGGCGCGACTGCTGCAGATGGGTAAACGCGGAGCGCATCAAAGCCGTCGCGCCCATGCACAGAAAGAAGAGCGGCAGCCAATCGTCGGTGCCACGAACCAGATACTCGTCCACGAACAACTTGGAGAACGTGGGGATGACGAGTCCCGGAACGACCAGGGCGAGACTGGCCAGCATCACGTAACCCAGCGCGGCCTCCGCCCCTTTGAGGCGCTGCCTCAACCTCCCCACCAAGCCTGGCGGGCGCGCCCCGGGTTGAAAGTCCGGACCCGGTTGAAACCCGAGCATCACGCCGGTGAACGATTCGTCGAACTCCTTCTCGCTGACCTCGCGCGGCCCGGTGGCGGGATCGTTCAGGTAGACGCGATCCTTGCCAAAGCCCTCCAACACCAGAAAGTGATTGAATTCCCAAAAGAGAATCGCGGGCAAATTCTGCTGGCGAAGAGAATTGATTTCGTAGCGATAGGCCTTGGCAACCAGCCCGTAGGCACGCGCGGCTTTCAGGATATTGACGGCTTCGCTCCCGTCGCGCGAAACCCCGCAGGCAATTCGCAATTCCTCAAGCGAAACGTAGCGCCCGAAATGGCGCAAGATGATGGACAGGGAGGCCGCGCCGCATTCTACGGCCTCCATTTGAAGAACGGTGGGCGTCTTGATGCGCCGCTGCGTCTGCGTGGTCAATCAAGTCCCCAGGAATTGCCGCAGCCAGGGAAAAATCAGCTCGATGGGGCGAGACTCGCCGAGGATCACCGACGCGTCGCACACCATGCCGCTGCTCAGCGCGATCGAGGCCCCTTTGCTTGCGGACCATCGGTAGTCTCCAGCGTCCGTGCGCGCGAGTTCAACCCGCAACACCAGCGGAGTGCCCGCGGCCAGCAAGCGATCGACCAACTGCGGATTGCGCAGCCGCGCCAACATGCCCTGGCGGCTGGCGGGATAGCTCGATATCGATATCACCCGGCCTTCGAGGAAGCCGTCGCTCTCATTGCGCTTGCTGTGCGGCAACAGCTGAACCCGCGCGCCGGGTTGGATGGTGTGGGTCGGGCTGTCGGCGGGAAGGTAAACCTCGGCCAGCAGCGGTGTTCCACCGGCGTCGAGCTGAAGCAGCGGCTGCCCCCTGACGACCCAGTCGCCGTCTCCAACCTTCAGTTCGACGACGGTTCCTGAATACGGACTCGTCACCACGCCCGCGGGCTGCGCAGCGTCTGGTTGCGCCGCTGGGTTTGCCTTGGCCTGGGGTGATGCGTTGCCGACCTCCGGGCTTACTGATGGGCGCTCCTGCGCGGTCGCAACAGGGGAAATCCGCCCCAACGCCTGGCCAGCCTGAATGGCATCGCCACTGCCCAGCGCGCGCAACTGCTCGAACTGGCCCGTGGAGGGCGCAGAAACCTCCCGCCAACCCGCCTGGCTCAGCAGCACGCCCTGGCCATGCAATCGGCTGGGGATTCGTCCCAGGACGCTCCATGACAGGGCCAGCAGCAGCAGCAGCACCAGAACTCCCAAAGCCAGCCAGGCCTTGGGATCGGCGTAGGTCACCATCCGATCCAAGCGCTCGGGAGAGGCGAGCTTGTCCAGAGCCGATTTTCGAAACAACGCTGTGGCCATGGCTAGAACTCGCTGGTGGGGCCAATGCCTGCCCAGTAGGGACTGGTAAGGGACTGGAAACCGGTACGGCCGGATTGGCCGCCGCGGGTGCCGGGCCGCGAGCCCGCGCGCGCGGCGGTGAATCCGGCGGGCAGCGTGGGCGCTGGCCGCCCGAGGCCGCGCTTTGCGCGAGAACGCGGCGGCGCTGCCCAAGAAGGGAAGGCAATCATGGCCGCGAGCTTATCGCGTCATGCCCGCCTGCCGCCATACGGGCGAGCCCCAGGGGCGGGTTGAACGGGGGCCGTCTCGTCGGCGCGGACCTGCTGGGCTAACGCCCTCTAACGCGTCGCCACCGCAGCTTCGCCGTCAATCCGTAGCCAAATACCAAACGCGGGATGCTCAGGCCGTTGTGTCATTTCGGGCATTATCTTGTCGCCACCGCCAAGGCGCGCTTCGGCGGTTGGACCACTTCTGGGTATGCACATGAACGGTACGGATTGCGGCGCTGGCGAAAGCCAGTTCGTGTGTGTCGAAGCACGGATACAGTGTCCGCAGGTGCGGATGGGCATACCGGCGCACGAATGTGAAAAGTGGTGAAGGCGAAGTGGTGAATGCGGCCTGGACCCACTCCCGCACGACGGAATAGCCGTCTGTCTCTCGATCAACGCAACCATGCATCAATATCCTGTCATTAAACCCAGCTACCAAGTGGTTCCCGTCTCCGGTGAAGGCGTCCTGCTGATATCGGAGCGCGAGGTCCGCGTGTTGAATGGCGCGATCTACGAGGCGCTCATTCCCTTGCTGGACGGGCGCACCGGGGAAGAAATCGTCGATGCGCTGGCGGGCAAGGTAGACGCCGCGAAGGTCTACTACGCCCTCATGACTCTTGAGCGGTCGGGATACACCACCGAACGCTCGAACGAACATGACAAGCCGGAGGCGGCGTTTTGGCACCTCATGTCCGATACGGCGCAAGCCTCGGGGCGTGATCGGATCGGCCATCGGGTTGGTCTGATCTCGGAGTCACCCGCGTGGATACCTCCTCTGCAAGAGGCGCTGGCGGAGATCGATGTAGCGGCG
>DAIOSZ010000036.1:0-7152 GCA_036752305.1 Burkholderiaceae bacterium | reverse complement strand
TGACCTTGGCCCCCTTGCGTCCGAGCCAGTGGAACTTCCTTCCTGCGATCTCGTCGTGGTTCTTGCCGAGGACTATGGGCAACCAGGTCTGAAGGCGCTCAATCGAGCCTTGCTCAAGCAGCGCCAGCCCTGGGTGCTGGCGAAGCCGGGTGGCGTGGAGCCTTGGTTCGGGCCGCTGTTCCGGCCCGGCGAGGCGGGCTGCTACGCGTGCCTGCACAGGCGTTTCGAGCGCCATCAACTGGCGCGGCGATTCGCCGCCGACAAGCTGGGCGTGGAGGGGGCTTCGGTTCTGCCCTCCGCCTGGACCGCGAACAGCCTCGCCCTGTCATCGCGAACGCTTGCGCTGGAAATTGCCAAATACCTGGCGGGATCGCCCGGCGCATGCCGTTTGTTCGGGCAAGTGGTCAGCTGGGATTTGACGACTCTGGCAACCCGCGAACACAAGCTGCGCCCAGACCCGGATTGCGCCTTGTGTGGGTCGCCCGTGGAGGCTGCCTCGCCAGAGCCCCTCACCTTGGTCAACCGCCCCAAGACCCACGTGCAGGACGGAGGGCACCGCACCGTTTCGCCAGAGCGCACCGTGGCGCTTTATCAGGATCTGGTGAGCCCCATCACAGGCGCCGTCAGGCTGCTGCAGTCCGTCGGTGACGCGGACAGCAGCGCCTTTTTGTACGCGTCTGGTCACAACCAGGCCTTGCGTCACGACTCGCTGACCTCCCTCAAAGGCCATCTTCGCTCAAACAGCGGCGGAAAAGGGGCCACCGAGGCCCAGGCAAAGGCCGGTGCGCTGTGCGAGGCGCTCGAACGGGACAGCTCGGTGTTCAGAGGTACGGAGTACCGGGTTGCCAAGAGCTTTCGGCAGATGGGGGAAGACGCCATACACCCAGCCCGTTGCATGCTGTACAGCGAGCGGCAGTATCGGCATCGGGCCGAATGGAACCACCCGGGCGTCACCTTCAATCGCGTGCCGGAACCCTTTGACGAAGATCGCGTCATCGATTGGTCGCCGGTGTGGTCGTTCACGGCCGGGCGCCATAAATGGTTGCCAACGAAGTACATCCACCTCCCGGGAAGTCGCCAGGCGGCGCAGGAAAATGCCTCGCTGTTTCCCTGCTCGAACGGCAACGCCTCCGGGAACAACCTGGAAGAAGCGGTGCTGCAAGGGTTTTGCGAGCTGGTCGAACGCGACGCCGTCGCGCTGTGGTGGTACAACCGGCTGAGGCGACCGGGCATTGACTTTGCCAGTTTCAATCGCCCTGACGTGCTGGACTTGGTCAACTTTCTCCATACCCAAGGGCGCGAATGCTGGGCATTGGATCTCACCTCGGACTTCGGGATTCCCGCCATCGTCGCTTTATCTCGGCAACGCCAAGGCGCGCATGAGCGAATTCTGTTTGGTTTTGGCTGCCATCTGTCGCCCAGCATCGCACTCCAACGGGCGTTTCTGGAGATGAATCAGATGCTCGCTGCCTGCCAATTTCTGGAACTGGAAGGCTCGCAGGCGGCGGCACTGGATCGCGACACCGCCAACTGGCTGCGCAGCGCAACGCTGGACAGTTGCCCCTATCTCGCGCCAGACCCCACCGTTCCCAGGAAACGAATGGAAGACTTCCCGGACCTGGCGCAGCCAGACATGCTGGACGATGTCCGTTACTGCCAGGCGGCCGTGGAGGCGAAAGGCATGGAATTCATGGTGCACAACTTCACGCGCCGTGACCTGGGCATGCCGGTTGTCAAGGTGATCGTGCCCGGCATGCGGCATTTCTGGGCACGCTTTGCGCCCGGGCGGCTCTATGACGTGCCTGTTTCCATGGGCTGGCTGCGGGCGCCGCTGGACGAAACGCAGCTCAATCCGGTCGCGATGTTCATTTAGCTGGCGGGTGAACCAAGGATGTTCGTTCTTGCATTCAAACCGGATATGACTCTGTTGACCGAGGGTGACGCCATCGTGTTGACCAATGTGTACGGTCGCTCCATCCGTTGGCGCGCGCCGACGCCCGCGTGGCGCCGTGTGCTGAGCGTGTTGGCCGAAAAAGGCGCCTCCTTGCCGGAATTGGAAGCCGTCCATGGCGAGACGGGAGGGGAGAGTCTTGCAACCTTTCATCTGCGGATCATTCGACTGGACGAGCGGGGCGTGCTAACCCGTACCTTGAACTTCGCGCGCCCGCGCCCAAGCTCTGGTGGGGAGGGTGGCACCGATGAAAAATCCGCGAGCCCCACATCCATCGTGCGATTCATACCCACGCGCCCGGGGGCCTTCCGTCAATTGAAAATTGATCCCGCCGCTTGTTATCGCGTCTCCCGATTCACCACGGTACGCCCTGGCGATGGCAACTGGCAGGTCGTGCATCCACTGGGCGCCGCGCGTCTGGTGGTCCTGGAGCCCCGTGCGATGCTGTTGTTGGCGCAATTGGCGGCGCCCACTGCGATCAAGGACTTGTGCGCCACGTTGTCCGATTTCACGGCCTCTGAAGTCGGCGCCGTGGTTGAACTGCTTGCCTTGGCAGGTGCGGTGGCGGCCTGCGACCCAAGCGGGGAATTGGAGGAAGACCGTGACGAAGCCTTGGCGCAGTGGGAGCCAACCGATCTGATGCTGCACGCAAACAGTCGGACCAGCATTGGCCGGCAGGACTATGGCGCGTCTTATCGATTCCGCGGTCGTATCGAGCCGCTGCCGGCGGTCAAATCGGTGAGCGATGCGGACTCCATCGCGTTGCCAGTACCCGATATGAAAACCCGGTGTTTGCAGGACCCCCCGTTTGCCGCAGTCGTCAGCTCGCGGCGCTCAACGCGGGACTTCACCGGCCGCCGGCTCACCTTGGCGCATCTTTCTGAATTCCTCTATCGGACAGCCCGCGTCGAGGCGCCCCTTGAGTCGAAGGCCGGCGTGCCGCTTGCATACACCGCATCACGTCGCCCCTACCCTGGCGCAGGCGCCTGCTATCCCTTGGAACTGTATCTTGTGGTCGCGGATTGTGAAGGGCTGGCGCCGGGGCTCTACCACTACGACCCGCTGCGGCACCGTTTGTCCACCGTCTGCGGCAGCACAGAAGACTGCAAGCAGCTTCTCGATGGCGCGGGCGTGGCCTCAGGCTCAAAGGTGCCCCCTCCCTTGCTCATTGTGCTTGCCGCGCGATTCCAGCGGGTGCTGTGGAAATACCAGTCGATGGCTTATGCCGCCATCCTGAAAGATGTCGGGGTTTTGTACCACCAGATGTACCTTCACGCCACTGCTCTGGGAATGGCCGGCTGCGCGCTGGGTGGGGGAGACGCTGGCCTATTTGCCCGGGCGGCCGGAACTTGCGCCTACCGGGAGTCCTCGGTGGGCGAGTTCATGCTGGGCGGGGTGCTTGCCCACGAATTCCACACTGCGGCGGGTTCAGGCGAGGGCAACTGATCATGGCGCGTGGTCCCCTCCATCTGTCTAACGGTGCTGTCAGCAGCGTTAGGGCCTGCGCAATTCAAACGGGCCTGTCTGCGGTAACATGTCTTCGCCGTGCAATTCCGAACATTTCGGGGGCGTTTTCCGGTTGTGGCCGCTGACGCCGAGTTTTTCGTTTGTCCAACATGGAGTCTTCAATGGACCAGGATCTCTCTAAGCAATACGCTCAAATCGTCGCCAAATGCTGGGCGGATCCGGCTTTCAAGTCGAAATTGCTGGCCAACACGAATGCCACGCTCGCCGCCGAAGGGGTGAATATTCCCGCTGGTGTGGAGGTGCGGGTCGTTGAAAACAGCGCCCATGTGGTGTACGTGGTGCTGCCTGCGCCTCCTGCTGAAGGTGAGCTTGCGGAAGAAGATTTGGAAATCGTGGTGGGTGCAGTTAGCTGTTGCGGTTTTACCACAATATGAATTGTGACCCCAGTGAAGCTGGGGCGGCGGCTGCTTCGCAAGTCGGAGCTTGTTGAAATGGTGGGTTTGCGCTGAAGCATTGAATCCGGATGTTGCACATCTGCTCATCCCGCCATCTATTTCTTGATTGTGGATGGCGGCGTCGGCTTTTTTATTTTCTTTGCCTTGATCTATCATGGAGCCTGCAATGAACGAAAATCTGTCTAAACAATACGCTCAAATCGTTGCCAAATGCTGGGCGGATCCGGCATTCAAATCGAAATTGCTGGCCGGCACGAATGCCACGCTTGCTGCCGAGGGGGTGAGTATCCCCGCTGGGGTGGAAGTGCGGGTCGTCGAAAACAGCGCCCAGGTAGTCTATGTGGTGCTGACTGCGCCTCCTGCTGAAGGCGAGCTCGCCGATGAGAATTTGACAAACGTGGTTGGGGCGGGGCTTGCCTTGAGTACTCCCTGCGTATGTGTATAACTCCAACCCCGGTGAGGCTGATCGGCACCTGATTTGCGAACCAGCATTCGTTGAATCTCTGTGGTGTGCACATTGGTTCTGAATCCGCGCATCGGAACTTGATTTGTTCTTCACCTATTCGCCGGTTGTGGCCGCTGGCGTTTATTTTTTTGGCCTCGCCCTATCGTGGAATTAATGATGAATCAAGACATATCCAAACAATACGCACAAATCGTCGCCAAATGCTGGGCTGATCCGGTTTTCAAGTCGAAATTGCTGGCCAATACCAATGCCACGCTTGCCGCCGAAGGGGTTGATGTTCCCGCAGGTGTCGAGGTGCGTGTTGTTGAAAACAGCGCCCAGGTGGTTCACGTGGTTTTGCCTGCGCATCCTTCTGAAGGCGAAATTGCAGAGGAAGACTTGGCAAGCGTGGTCGGTGCCGCGGCACCATCCGCTGCCGGATGCATCACGGGCATATAATTTCTCCCCTCAGTGAGTCGGGTGCTGGGGGTGAAAACGTGCATCCGTTGAAACTGCGGATGTTACGATTGTAGTTTTAGTCCGCACGGTTTTTCTATTCGACAGTTGTGGCCGCTGCCGTCTGGTTTTTGTGGCCTCAATCCATTGTGGAATTGACAATGAACCAAGACATATCCAAGCAATACGCTCAAATCGTAGCCAAATGCTGGGCTGATCCGGCCTTCAAGTCGAAATTGCTGACCAATACCAATGCCACGCTTACCGCCGAAGGGGTGAATATTCCCGCAGGTGTCGAGGTGCGCGTTGTTGAAAACAGCGCCCAGGTGGTTTACGTGGTTTTGCCTGCGCCTCCTGCTGAGGGTGAACTTGCGGAGGAAGACTTGGCAAGCGTGGTCGGTGCCGTGGCACTGTGCACTGCCGCATGCATGACGGGCATATAATTTCTCCCCTCAGTGAGTCGGGCGGGGGGGGGGTGAAAACGTGCATCCGCTGAAACTGCGGATGTTACGATGGTAGTTTTAATCCGCACGGTTTTTTCTATTCGGCAGTTGTGGCCACTGCCATCTAGTTTAATTTGGCCTCGATTCATCATGGAGTTTGAAATGAACCAAGACATATCCAAGCAATACGCTCAAATCGTAGCCAAATGCTGGGCTGATCCGGCCTTCAAGTCGAAATTGCTGACCAATACCAATGCCACGCTTACCGCCGAAGGGGTGAATATTCCCGCAGGTGTCGAGGTGCGCGTTGTTGAAAACAGCGCCCAGGTGGTTTACGTGGTTTTGCCTGCGCCTCCTGCTGAGGGCGAGATCGCGGAGGAAGACTTGGCAAGTGCGGTTGGCGCGTTCGGGGGAGTAAGCTGTGCAGGTTGCGCAGCATGCGTATAACCAGATTTCCATTCTCAGTGAAGCTGGACTATCGCCTTGAATCCTGAATTGCGGTGGCGCTGCGGCGCCCTTTGCATGCATGACGGGCATATAATTTCTCCCCTCTGTGAGTCGGGCGCGGGGGGTGAAAACGTACATCCGCTGAAACTGCGGATGTTACGATTGTAGTTTTAATCCGCACGGTTTTTTCTATTCGGCAGTTGTGGCCACTGCCGTCTAGTTTAATTTGGCCTCGATTCATCATGGAGTTTGAAATGAACCATGACATACCCAAGCAATACGCTCAAATCGTAGCCAAATGCTGGGCTGATCCGACTTTCAAGTCGAAATTGCTGGCCAATACCAATGCCACACTTACCGCCGAAGGGGTTGATGTTCCCGCAGGTGTCGAGGTGCGCGTTGTTGAAAACAGCGCCCAGGTGGTTTACGTGGTTTTGCCTGCGCCTCCTGCCGAAGGCGAGATTGCGGAGGAAGATATGTCAAATGTGGTGGGTGCCAATACCAATTGCCGTGTTAGTTACTCTGGGTACGCTTTCTGAGCCGCGTGCGACTGGTACGGTGGCTGTTGGAAGTTCTCATGTATTGAAGCGCTGGGTGCTGCACGTCATGTTTGAATCCGCCCTTTTTGGTCGACCAAGGACCATTGCCTTGGATCCTGAATTACAGTGGCGCCGGGCCGCCCTTGCGCATCGTGATTGAGCACTTCACGCTGCCGTCCCACGCACCGCTTGATTTGCTGGCTGCGGATCACTGGGATCTGCTGAGTACGCGGGTGCCGGGTGATCTCATTGAGGCCGCGTCGTGGGGTCGGCTTGAACAGGCGATCCGGTTGATTCCAAGCCCGGCGTTTCTCTTGGAACGAACGCTGGAGTCGCCTCGGGTCATTCAATTTGGCACGCACATTTGGCCCTGGCGCATGGACAGGCTGCTCGCCCAAGAATCCGAGCACCCCTATTCGCGGTTTCTCACGATGCATGCGCGCGCGCTTCAGACCATGCGTCAAGCCGGGCTTGGGCATACCCATTTTGCTGCTATGTGGGATGAGCCCGATGGCGATGAGCCGCCTGCGCCGCAAGCCTTTGTTCTTGTGGAACCGGGCCCGCGAGGGCGAACCGCGTTGCGTACCTTGGCAGGCTTGTTGGATGACGCGGCATTGTCCGAGGCGTGGGCTCGCTGCGCCGAAACGTCCTACGCCAACGTCACGGGATTCGGCGTTTACCGGGGAGCGCGCGAACTTCCGGTTCGGGCGACCATCCCCGTGGATGCCAACCGGTTTGTGCCAGAACATCCCAATTGGCCGGCCGTTGATCGTATGGTGGCGCACCTGCGCGGACTGCGCGCCAACGTTGCCATTCCCCCTACCGGGGAGCCGGGCCTGACCTGGCATGTGCTGTCGATTGCATCGCATGTGAGTCGACCACAAGAGGCGCTTGCGCCGCTCATTGGGGCCTTGGTGGAGGAGGGGCTGTTGACCCCGGAGGCGGCAAC
>DAIOSZ010000035.1:18499-21848 GCA_036752305.1 Burkholderiaceae bacterium | reverse complement strand
CGGCTGGCGACGTTTCCATCGCGCGCGCCGCTGCTCTCGCTGGACCGCATCTACGTGCGCGGCCTGCGCCCGCTGGCCTCGCTGGTGCCGCGCGGGCGCGCCTGGGCGCGCATGTCGGACCATTTGCCGCTGGTGGGCGATTTCGAGCTGGACTGATACGATCTCCCCATGGCCATTCCTACTCCCCAGGCGACAAGCGCCAACGATCCCGATGACGGCACGCCCGTTTCCGTCAAGATCCGCGAGCGGCTGAAAGCCGCCGGTCGGCGTTTTCACGCCAACGACAACATCGCCGAGTGCATGGACCCGGGCGACCTGGAGCGCCTGCTCGACGAGGTTGCCACCAAGATGCAGGGCGTGCTCGACGCGCTGGTGATCGACACGCAAAGCGATCACAACACGGCCGAGACCGCGCGCCGCGTGGCCAAGATGTACGTCAGCGAGGTGTTCCGCGGCCGCTACACGCTGGCGCCGACGATCACCGAGTTTCCCAACGCCGAGCACCTCAACGAGCTGATGATCGTCGGCCCGATCACGGTGCGCAGCGCGTGCAGCCACCATTTCTGCCCGGTGATCGGGCGGCTGTGGATCGGCATCCTGCCCAACCAGGGCACCAACGTGATCGGCCTGTCCAAGTACGCCCGGCTGGCCGAATGGGTGATGGGCCGGCCGCAGATCCAGGAAGAGGCGATCATCCAGCTGGCCGACCTGATCCAGGCCAAGACCCAGCCCGACGGCCTGGCGCTGGTGATGGAGGCCTCGCACTACTGCATGGCCTGGCGCGGCGTCAAGGACATGAACAGCAAGATGATCAACTCCGTGATGCGCGGCGCGTTTCTCGACAACGCGACGCTGCGCCGCGAGTTTCTCTCGCTGGTGCCGCGCGAACCTTGAGCGCGCCGCGGCTGGTCATCGGCTGCGATTTCACCAGCCGCCCGAGCCGGCGCAAACCGATCGTCCTGGCGTGCGGGCACCTATGCCCCGAAGGCGCGCGGCTTGCGCGGCTGTTGCGCTTTGACCGCTTCGACGCGTTCGAGGCCTGGCTGGCCGATCCCGCGCGCCGCTGGGTCGGCGGCTTCGACCTGCCCTTCGGCCTGCCCCGCGAACTGGTGCGCACGCTCGGCTGGCCCCTGACCTGGCGCGCCTGCATCGAATGGGTCGCCGCGCTGCCGCGCGAGCGGCTGCGCGAGCAACTGGTGGCTTTTTGCGCCGCGCGGCCCGCAGGCGCCAAATTTGCCCACCGCGCGACCGACAGGCCGGCCGGTTCCAGCCCGAGCATGAAATGGGTCAATCCCCCGGTGGTCTACATGCTGCACGCCGGGGTGCCGCTGCTGCTGCGAGCGGGCGCACACTTTCCTGGCCTGCATGACGCGGACGAGAGCCGCGTGGCGCTGGAGGCTTATCCGGGTCTGCTGGCGCGCTCGGTGCTCGGGCGGCGCTCGTACAAGGCCGACGCGCGCGAGCGTCAGACGCCCGAGCGGCGCGCCGCGCGCGAGGCCTTGCTGGCGGCGGCGCAGGCCGGCGAGGTGCCGCTGCTGCGCGGCCGGGCGCTGGCGCTGGGCCTGACGGCGGCGCAGCGCCAGACCTTGATCGACGACGCCAGCGGCGATTCGCTCGACTCCGCGCTGTGCCTGCTGCAAGCCGCCTGGGCGCAGCGCGAGCACCAGGCAGGGCATCCGAACTGGGGACTGCCGCCGTTCGACCCGCTGGAGGGCTGGATCGTCGGGGCAGCGGCCGATGGCATCATGAAGGTCGCTTGAGGCGCTGATTTCATGCCTGATCAGGCGTTCAGGCCAATGAATATGTCCACGAGCAGCTATCGTTTTCATATTGATCGAGGCAACCCGCCATGCCCTTGCACATCGCCACCCCGCTGATCCATTCGCTGCCGCTGTCGCGTCTGGCGGGGCGGGATGTGTGGCTGAAGATGGAATCGAGCCAGCCCAGCGGGTCGTTCAAGCTGCGCGGCATCGGTTTGGCCTGCGAGCGGCACGCGGCGCGCGGGGTGCGGCGGCTGGTGTCGTCCTCCGGTGGGAACGCAGGCATCGCGGCGGCGCACGCGGGCCGGCGCCTGGGGCTGGCGGTGCAGGTTTTCGTGCCCGAGACGACCACGGCGCACGCCAAGGCGCTGATCGAACAGGAGGGTGCCACCGTGATCGTCACCGGTGCCTCCTGGCAGGAAGCCAACGCGGCGGCGCAGGCCAGCCTGGGAGCGAACGATGCCTTCATCCATCCCTTTGACGATCCGCTGCTCTGGCAAGGCCACGCCAGCCTGATCGACGAAGTCGCGCAAGCGGGGCTGACGCCCGATGCCGTGGTGCTGGCGGTGGGTGGCGGCGGGCTGATGCTCGGCGTGGCCGAGGGCATGGCGCGGGCCGGCTGGCTGGGCGCGCCCATCATCGCCGCCGAGACCGTGGGCGCCGATTCGCTGGCGCAGTCGGTGGCGGCCGGACACCGCGTGGAGCTGCCGGCCATCCGCAGCCTGGCTTCGTCGCTGGGCGCGCGCCAGGTGGCCGAGCGCGCCTTCGCGCTCACGCGCGAGCGCGAGGTGCGCGCCGTGACCGTGAGCGATGCGCAGGCCGTGCAGGCCTGCCAGGCTTTCCTGGACGACCATCGCACCCTCGTCGAGCCGGCCTGCGGCGCCGCGCTCGCGGTGGTCTACGGCCGCCTGGCCGAGCTGGACGACGACATGCATGAGGTGCTGGTGGTGGTCTGCGGCGGCGCGACCACGACGGCCGGGCAGTTGGCGCGGTACGCGCAGATGACGGCCGCCGCGGCATAGCCCCCTGGCGGCTTGCCGCATCCGGGCAACCCGCTACAGTGCAGGCCTTGCGCCATGAACTCCCATCCTGACTCCACCGCCGATGCCGTTCCCATGCGCCTGTCGGTCGCCGTGGTGCTGGCGCGCCTGGCCACGCAGGGCCCGGCGGCGCGCTGGCAGCCTTGGCGCTGGACCCTGGCCGACGTGGTGCCGGACGAGCCCGCCTTCGGCGCCGTGCCGCGCCTGTTGCGCGCGGACGCGCAAGAGCAGCGTTGGCTGTATCCGGGCTTTGCGGTGGAACTTTTTCGCGACGACGCTGCGGGCTATCGGCTCAACCTGGATTCGCCCGCGCCCTGCTGGTTCGTGATGTGGCGCGTGGACGAGGAAGCGGCCGAGGGCAGCAGCGCGGCCATGCCGGTGGCGGTGTCGCTGAGCTACCACGACGCCGGGCGCTGGCTGGACGCGCAGGAGACCGTCGAGCAGGTGCCGGCGCCGCCCGAGGTGCTCGATTGGCTGCGCGCCTTCACCGACGAGCATTTTTCGCCCGAGCCCAAGCGCCGCGCGCGCCCACAGAGCTTTCGGCCGCTG
>DAIOSZ010000035.1:12962-18489 GCA_036752305.1 Burkholderiaceae bacterium | reverse complement strand
AAGCGCGAATCCCGCAGCACGACGTGCGGAGGGTAGTCCAGTGAGCGCGGGCGACGGCTTTCTGTCGCGCTGGTCGCGGCGCAAGCAGGACGAGCGAGCCGGCCGGCCGCTGGCCGAGCCCGAAGCGCCGGCCACGCCGCTCCCGCCGGCGGCCGAGCCGCCCGCTCCCGCCGGGGCCACCGAGGCCGAACTGCCCACGCTGGCCGACGTGGCGGCGCTGACGCGCGAGTCGGACTACTCCGCGTTTGTCGCGCGCGGCGTGGCGCCCGAGGTGCGCAACGCGGCGATGAAAAAATTGTTCTCTGACCCCCATTTCAATGTGATGGATGGGTTGGATATCTACATCGACGACTACGGCAAGCCAGACCCGCTGCCGGTGGAGATGCTGCGCCAGTTGGTTGGCGTGCCGTTTCGCCAGACGCCCGACCCGGATCAGGCGCAGATGCAGACGCAGACGCAGACGCAGACGCAGACGACTCCCGCCGCGGGTTCCCCTGATTCCTTGAACGACACGCCGCATGACCCAGACCCTGATTTGCAGCTGCAATCGAACGATGCCGCTGGATGCGCCGGCCCTGTCGCGGGCGCTGGGCCAGCCGCTTGAGCCGCTGCGCCTGCTGTGTCGGCGCGAGGCGCCGCAGTTCCAGCGCGCGCTGATTGCCCAGGCGCCGCACGGCGAGCCGCTGGTGGTGGCCTGCACGCAGGAGGCGCGGCTGTTTGCCGAGCTGGCGCAGCAGACCGAGGGCGCGCCGCGTGCCGACGAACGGCCGCTGCGCTTCGTCAACATCCGCGAGACGGCGCTGTGGAGTCGCGAGGCCGGGCGCGCGACGCCCAAGGTGGCGGCGCTGCTGGCCGTGGCGCGCCTGCCCGATCCGCCGCCGGTGGCGCAGGTGAGCTACCGGGCGTCGGCCGGGCGCGTGCTGGTGATTGGCGAACTCGACCGCGGCGAGGCGGTGGCCCGGCAACTGGCGGCCAGCGGCTGTGCCGTCACGCTGTTTGCGCAAGGCGGCGCGGCGCGTCAGGTGCGCGAATTTCCCGTGCTGGGTGGGCGCATCGAGCGCCTCGTCGGCTGGCTGGGCGCGTTCGAACTGAGCTGGCGCGCCGACAACCCGATCGATCTGGATTTGTGCACGCGCTGCAACGCCTGCCTGGTGGCCTGCCCCGAGGGCGCGATCGGGCTGGATTACCAGGTTGACCTGGACGCCTGCCGCGCGCACCGCGCCTGCGTCGCCGCCTGCGACGCGGCGGGTGCGATCGACTTCGAGCGCCAGGCGGCGACACGCCGGGCCGAATTTGACCCGGTGCTGGACCTGCGCGCGCAAGGCGCGTTCACGCAGGCTTCGCTGCCGCCCGGGTACTGGCACGCGCGCGAGCCCGATGCGGCCACGCTGCTGGCGCTGACGGAGGCGGTCGGCGAGTTCGACAAGCCGCGGTTCGTGCGCTACCAGGCCAAGCTGTGCGCGCACGCGCGTAACGAGCGCGAGGGCTGCACGGCCTGCATCGAGGTGTGCTCGGCCAGCGCGATCAGCGGTCTGCGCGAACGGGGGGAGATCAAGGTCAATCCGCAGTTGTGCGCGGGCTGCGGGGCCTGCGCGACGGTCTGCCCGACGGGCGCGCTGAGCTTTGAGGCGCCGCCGGTGCCGTATCAGGGTGAGCGCCTGCGCACGCTGCTGGGCACCTACGCCCGCGCGGGCGGGCGGGATGCGCTGCTGCTGCTGCACAACGGCGAGGCGGGACGCGAGTGCATTGAGGATCTGGGGCGTCTGGCCCGTCTGAATGAAGATGTGCGCGGTCTGCCCGCGCGCGTGATCCCGCTGGCGGTGTGGCATGCGGCCTCCTGGGGGCTGGATCTGTGGCTGGCGGCGCTGGCGCACGGCGCGTCGCAGATTTGGGTGCTGCTCGACGGCAGCGAGGCCAGCGCCTATCGTGAAGCGCTGGCACGGCAGCAGGCGCTGGCGCAGGCGGTGATGAGTGGCCTGGGCTATGCGGGTGAGCATGTCCGCATCGTGGAAGTGCGCGACGCCCGCGACCTGGCCGGATTGGACGCCGCGCTGCAGGCGCCGCCCGCGCAGACGGTGGAGCGCGCGGCGAGCTTCGCGCTGCAGGCGGGCAAGCGCAGCACATTGGAATTGGCGCTGGAACACTTGGCCGCGCAGGCGCCGCGCCTGCCGCAGGCGCCGATCGAGCTGCCTGCCGCCGGCGCGCCCTGGGGCACGGTGAGCGTGGACGCGGCGCGCTGCACGCTGTGCATGAGTTGCGTGGGCGCTTGTCCGGGCAAGGCTTTGCAGGACAACGTGAATGCGCCGGAGTTGCGTTTCGTCGAGAAAAACTGCGTGCAGTGCGGCCTATGCGCCAAGACCTGCCCCGAGGACGCCATCACGCTGACGCCGCGCCTGAACCTCATGGCCGAGCGCCGGGAGCCGCGCGTCGTGGCGGCAACCCAGCCCTATGGCTGCGTGCGCTGCGGCAAGGCGTTTGGCACCGCCAAGGGCGTGGAGGCGATGCTGGCGCGTCTGGCGGGGCATGCCATGTTCCAGGGCGGGGCGCTGGAGCGCCTGAAAATGTGCGCCGATTGCCGCGTTATCGACATGTACTCTGCTCCAGATGAATCCCGCATCACCGATCTCTAGACCCTTGAGCGCCAGTTTTGACGAGGAGGCCGCGCGCGCCGAGCTGTACGGCCTGTTGGCCGACCTGTTCTATGCACCGCCCAGTGCCGAGCAATACGCCGCGTTGCAGGTGGCCGTGACCGAGGCGCCGGTCGCTGGCGGCTTCTTGCAGGAACCCTGGCGCGACTTCGTCGGCGTGGCGCGGCAGATGCCGCTGGCCGACATACGCGCCGAGTTCGAGGCTTTGTTCGGCGGCGTCGGCAAGCCTGAAATCCTGCCCTACGGCTCGCACTACCTCGCGGGGTTCCTGAACGAAAAGCCGCTGGCCCGTTTGCGCACCGATTTGGCCGAACTGGGCCTGACGCGCGACGAGCGCATGGCCGAGACCGAGGACCATCTGGCCTATCTGTGCGAGGTGATGCGTTACCTGATCGCGGGCGACGATGCGGCGGTGGCCAACCTGACACGCCAGCAGGCTTTCTTTACCACTCATGTGCAGCCCTGGGTGGGCCGGCTGTGCGACGACTTGGCGGCGCACCCCAAGGCGCGCTATTTCGCGGCGCTCGGGGCGCTGACGGCGGCCTTCATGCAGGTGGAGGCGCAGGGCTTCGACCTGATGAGCTGAAGGTTTAGCCGGCAACCCGTACACTCGCGGCGGAAAAACCAGGCTCCGCAGTGCCTGTTTCGCAGGCCCCCAATGGCCTTGTTTCGTTTGATGACCACCATCGCCAGCTATCAAATAGATAGCTATCAACTTCCCAAATTCCCATGGCCTTGATTCCCGCGACCATCCTCACCGGCTTTCTTGGCGCCGGCAAGACCACTTTGCTCAAGCGCGTGCTGACCGAGGCTCATGGTCAGAAGATCGCCGTGATCGAAAACGAGTTCGGCGAGGAGAACATCGACAACGACATTCTGGTCAGCGAGACCCAGGAGCAGATCGTGCAGATGAGCAACGGCTGCGTGTGCTGCACGATCCGCGAGGATTTGCGGGCCACGCTGCAACTGCTGGCGGCCAAGAAGCGCAAGGGGCTGCTGGATTTCGAGCGCGTGATCATCGAGACCACCGGGCTGGCCGATCCTGGACCGGTGGCGCAGACCTTCTTCATGGACGACGAGATCGCCGAGAACTACCTGCTGGACTCCATCATCACCGTGGTGGACGCCAAGCACGCCGCGCAGCAACTGAACGATCGCCAGGAGGCGCGCCGCCAGGTCGGTTTTGCCGATCAGATCTTCCTGACCAAGACCGATCTGGTCTCCCAGGAGGAGGCCGATGCGTTGATCCATCGCATCAAGCACATGAATCCGCGCGCGCCGATCGAGGCGGTGCATTTTGGCGAAGTGCCCCTGGCCAAGGTGCTGGATTTGCGGGGGTTCAATCTCAATGCCAAGCTCGACATCGACCCGGATTTCCTCACGGCCGACGAGCACGATGATCACCACCACGACCACGCGCATGGCGAGCATTGCGACCACCCGTCGCATCAGCACGAGCACGGCCATGGCCATCACCACCACCATGACGACGACGTCAAGAGCTTCGTGTTCCGGGCCGAGCGGCCTTTTGATCCCGCGAAGCTGGAGGATTTTCTTGGCGCCATCGTCAACATCTATGGCCCCCGCATGTTGCGCTACAAGGGCGTGCTGTGGATGAAGGGCACGGAGCGCAAGGTGATTTTCCAGGGCGTTCATCAACTCATGGGCAGCGATCTCGGGCCGCCCTGGGGCAAGGACGAGGCGCGCCAGTCCAAGATGGTGTTCATCGGCATCGAGTTGCCCAAGGACATCCTGCTGCAGGGCCTGGAGCAATGCCTGGCGTAGCTTGTCACCCATCTATGTGGTGATTTTGAGACAGATCGTTCCATGGCAGACCCAATGGCTACAATCGCGCGCCGATTCGACCCGGGCAGCCTTGCCCGGACCTGCCGAGCGATTTCCTAACCGAGACCAACGTGCCTGCTACCAAGACCCCCGCCAAAGCGTCCAGCCAGGCCTGGAAAACCAAGCCCGTCGAGGCGCTGACCGACGCCGAGGTGATCGCGATGCCCGAGTCGGCCTACATGAACGACGTGCAGATGGCGTTCTTTCGGCGCAAGCTCGTGCAACTCAAGCAGGACATTCTGGATAACGCGGGCGAGACCACGGAACACCTGCGCGAAGACACCGTGGTGGTGCCCGACCCGGCGGACCGCGCGACCATCGAGGAAGAGCATGCGCTGGAGCTGCGCACGCGTGATCGCGAGCGCAAACTCCTGAAAAAGATCGAACAATCGATTGCGCGGATTGACGCGGGCGATTATGGTTATTGCGATGAGACGGGCGAACCCATTGGCGTGGGCCGCCTGATTGCCCGGCCCACGGCCACGCTTTCACTGGAAGCGCAACAACGCCGTGAACTCAAGCAGAAAATGTTTGGAGATTGATCTGTTAGTTTTTCCGCCACCTGTTGGCCGCTGATTCATGTCCAAGGACAAGGATAAGGACAAGGACAAGGAGAAAGACAAGGAGCCGTCGCCGGCCGGCGGGTTCCTGTCGAAGGTGGCGCGCTTCGTTCGCAGTCCCACGGTGAACTGGAGCGACATCGATCGCGAGAGCGAGCAGGAGAGCAGCCGCTACTCCAAGCAGATGCTCAAGGACATGATCGAGCGGCGGCGGCAGAACGATTTTGTCCGCAAGCGCGAGTTCGACATGCTGCGCAAGCTGCGCAAGCGCGATGCGGCAGCGGCGGCGAGCACCGCCGCCGGTGGGCGCCCGTCGTTCTTTCAGGACAGTTCGCAATCGCGGCCGGATGACCGCGCGCAGACGCTCAAGAAGATCGACGAGATCGAGGCGCAGATGTCGCAGCAGTGGTGGCGCACCAAGACCTCGGATTTCAGCGGCCCGAATACCGATTTTCGCGCCTCGCAACCCGGACG
>DAIOSZ010000035.1:8636-12952 GCA_036752305.1 Burkholderiaceae bacterium | reverse complement strand
CCTGCCCACGGCCGCGCGCAGGCCCGAAGCCACGCCCGGCGCCGAGGCGGTGAGTGCCCGCGCGCCTCAGCTCGCGCCGCAGCCGCCAGCGGTCGCTCCGCCAGCTTCTCCTTCGGGTTTTCTGGCCACGCAGGCGCAGTCCGACAAACCGCCACCGGTGGTGTCGGCGCCCATGAGTTTTGGCTTCGATGAGTTGGATGACGCGGTGCACGACCCGGAGGTCGAGGAGGCGGCAATCCGCTTTGCCAACGGCGACGACGAAGGCGCCGCCGCCTGTCTGCTCGACGCGCTGGGACCCGGCGGCGGACGTGCCAATCAGGCTTCGCTGTGGCTGGCCTTGTTCGATCTGTACCGCGCGACCGGTAATCACGATGGCTTTGAAAGTGTGGCGCTGGACTACGCCAACCGTTTCAACATGTCCGCTCCGGCTTGGTTTTCATTGCCGGAACTGGCTGGCGCGGCGGTCAGCAACGCGGCTTCCGCCGCGCAGGCCGCTCAGGCGGGACCGACGGCTGCAAGCGGCGCGCACTGGCAAAGTCCCGCCACGCTGCGCCTGCAGTCGCTTGGCATGCTGACGGGCGTGCTGGCCAAGGCGGCGCAACCTTGGCGGATCGACTGGCGCAATCTCACGAAGATCGAGGATGCTGTCTACGAACCCTTGTTGCGGATGTTCTCGGCATGGGCGAGCCAGGCGGTCGAACTCAGTTTCATCGGCGCGGCCAACTTCGATCAGGTTCTCAAGGACGCGACGCCGTCGGGCGATCGCTCCGTGCCCGATATCCGCTGGCGCCTGCGGATGGAGGCGTTGCGCGTGATGCACCAACCCGACGAGTTCGAGATGGCCGCGCTGGATTACTGCGTGACCTACGAAGTGTCGCCGCCCTCATGGGAGACCGCGCGCTGCAAATTTCGCGTGCAGGCGCCCGATGCGGAGGGGGGGTTTCAGACCGTCATCGCCGAGGATTCAGGCCACAGCGATCCGGCACTGTCGATCGTCGATTCAGTCACCAGTTCGCAGCAGCATGGCGCACTCGCGGGGCTGGGCGGTGACGCGGGACGTGCGTTGGAGCTCGTCGGCCAGATCATGGGCGATGCAGAGCCCGCGTTGAAGGCGCTCGACGCGCGCATGGAAGGCATGCCGCCCGGCCAGGGGGTTCGCATCGGGTGCTCGCGGCTGGTGCGGGTGGATTTCGGGGCCGCCGGTTCGCTGCTCAACTGGGTTCTCGCTCGTGAGGCCGAGGGGCGCTCGGTGCAGTTCACCGACCTGCATCGGATGATTACCGGCTTCTTCCGCGTGATTGGCATCCACGAGCACGCGCGCCTGATTTCTCGCAGCAACTGATACCCGTTTGGCGCTGGCCGTGCTCTTGGCGCGGCTATGCTCGCCGCTTCTATTCGCTTCCGACTTCTCTTAGATCGCATGGAATCCTTTCACGGCACCACGATTCTTTCGGTGCGCCGCTCGACGCCCGAGGGCTGGCAGGTAGCCATAGGTGGCGACGGCCAGGTGACGCTGGGAAGCATCGTCGTCAAGGGCGCGGCGCGCAAGGTGCGCAAGCTGTATCACGGCAAGGTGCTCGCCGGTTTTGCGGGCGCAACCGCCGATGCGTTCACGCTGTTCGAGCGCTTCGAGTCCAAACTGGAAAAGCACCAAGGTCATCTCACGCGCGCGGCCATCGAACTGACCAAGGACTGGCGCACCGATCGTGTGTTGCGTCGCCTGGAGGCGATGCTGGCCGTGGCCGACCGCGAGGCGTCCCTGATCATCACTGGCAACGGTGACGTGCTGGAGCCCGAACAGGGCATCGTCGCCATCGGTTCGGGCGGCGCCTATGCGCAATCGGCCGCCAAGGCGCTGCTCGACCATACGACGCTGTCGGCTGCCGAAGTCGTCAAGAAGTCGCTCGAGATCGCCGGCAGCTTGTGCATCTACACCAACATGAATCACGTCGTCGAGACGCTTTGACGAATCACACATCTCGGATGACTTTGCCGCCGCCGCGCGGCGTTGATGACACATGACAAGGTGGACGAGGTCCATATGTCCATGAAGCCGCGCAGCGGCGAAGTCATCCGTCATTCGTCTTCCACGGAACACCCGCACCATGTCCCAGATGACCCCCCAGGAGATCGTCTCCGAGCTTGACCGCCACATCGTGGGCCAGAACTCCGCCAAGCGCGCGGTCGCGATTGCGCTGCGCAACCGCTGGCGTCGTCAGCAAGTTGACGAGAAACTGCGTCCGGAGATCACGCCCAAGAACATTCTGATGATCGGCCCCACCGGCGTGGGCAAGACAGAGATCGCGCGGCGTCTGGCGCGTCTGGCCGATGCGCCTTTCATCAAGGTGGAGGCGACCAAGTTCACCGAAGTAGGCTACGTCGGCAAGGACGTGGATACCATCATTCGCGATCTGGTCGACATGGCCGTCAAGCAGACGCGGGAGGCCGAAACCCAAAAGCTGCACGATCGCGCGCAGGACGCTGCCGAGGAGCGCATCCTGGACGTGTTGATTCCGCCGCCGCGCCCGGCCGAGGGTGGGCTGTTTGGCTTGGGCGCAAGCGAGACGCCCGCTCCCGCGCCCGTTGCCGACGGTCCTGCGCGGCAGGCATTTCGCAAGAAGCTGCGCGAAGGCCAGCTTGACGACAAGGAAATCGAGCTTGAACTGGCCGCGCCGGCTCCGCAGCTTGAAGTGATGGGGCCTCCGGGCATGGAAGAAATGGCCGAACAGTTGCGCGGCATGTTCAGCCAGGTAGGTGGCGGCAAGAAGAAGACGCGCAAGCTTCGCATCGCCGAAGCCGTGAAACTGCTCGTTGAGGAAGAGGCTGCGAAGCTTGTCAACGAAGAGGAAATCCGAGCGCGGGCGATGCGCAACGCCGAGCAGAACGGCATCGTCTTCATCGACGAGATCGATAAGGTCACGTCGCGCAGCGAAGGCTCAAGCAGCGCCGAGGTTTCGCGCCAGGGCGTGCAGCGTGATCTTCTGCCGCTGGTTGAAGGCACGACGGTCTCCACCAAGTACGGCATGGTCAAGACCGACCATATCCTGTTCATCGCTTCAGGGGCTTTTCACCTGTCAAAGCCCAGCGATCTGATACCCGAGCTGCAGGGACGTTTTCCGATTCGCGTCGAGCTGCTGTCGCTGACGGTGCGCGACTTCGAGGCCATTCTCAATCAGACGCATGCCTCGCTGGTGCGCCAATACCAGGCCCTGCTGGCGACCGAGGGCGTCACGCTGGACTTTCAGGCGGATGGCATCGAGCGCCTGGCGCGGATCGCCTACGAGGTAAACGAGCGCACCGAGAACATTGGGGCTCGGCGCCTGGCCACGGTGATGGAGCGCTTGCTGGACGAGGTGAGTTTTGACGCCGTCAAGCTGGAAGGGCAGACCGTCACCATAGGCGCGGCTTACGTGGATGAGCGCCTGCGCGAGATCAGCGTGGACGAAGACCTGTCGCGCTACATTCTTTGAGTCAAATTCATCTGCGGAAGTACTTTCACTGTCGCGCATAAGTACTTCATTTATATGAACATTTTCACTTTTTGGTGAACTTGTGTTCTAAGTCTTTGATTTGATTGAAAAAAATTGTTGCCGAGGTATCCGGGGTGAGTTCGTTCTGATAAAGTGGCGAAAAGTGGTAATAAGTGGGTGTTGATTCCCGATTGGGCGGTGCCCAACGGGGTTTTTTGGCGTTTTCGGGTGGTTCGGCGTGTTTCTGGGTGCTCATTCCGTCGCGGTGGATGCGAAGGGCCGGATGGCTATTCCGGCTCGGTATCGTGACGCCCTGACGAAACTGGACACCAGCGGCGCCAGCGAGGGCGGCCGCATCGTCATCACGCGCTCACCCGATGGCGCGCTGATGCTCTTCCCGCGCGACACCTGGGAGCCCTTTGCCGAGCGCGTGGCAGCATTGCCGATGGCCGCGCAGTGGCATCGGCGCCTGTATCTTGGCCATGCCACCGAAGTCGACATGGACGCGGCTGGCCGCGTGCTCATCTCGGCCGAGTTGCGTCGATCGGCGGGGATCGCGGGCGAAGTCAAGCTGCTTGGCATGGGCAACCATGTTGAGATTTGGGACTTGGTGGCCTACGAGCAGCGCGAAATGGCAGGCGTGCGCGCCGAGCAGTCCGACGCGGTGCGCAACTTCGTGGTGTGACCATGGTCGCTGTCTCGATCCCGCTTTCCCATACCACCGTGCTTCTTGACGAGGCGGTGGAAGCCCTGCTGGCGCATCGCACGTCGGGAGGATCGCCGCGCTACGTGGACGCCACGTTCGGCAGGGGCGGCCACACGCGGTGCCTGCTGGCGCGCCTGCCC
>DAIOSZ010000035.1:846-8626 GCA_036752305.1 Burkholderiaceae bacterium | reverse complement strand
TTCGACAAAGATCCCGAGGCCATTGCCGAGGCCAGGCGTCTGGGTGAGGAGCGCCTTGAGGTGCGCCACGCCGGCTTCGCGCAGATGGCGGATTTGCCCGAAGCCAGCGTGCAGGGCGTGCTAATGGATTTGGGCGTCAGCTCGCCGCAGATTGACGACCCGGCGCGCGGATTCTCATTTCGGGCCGATGGCCCGCTGGATATGCGCATGGACCCCACGCGCGGCGAGAGCGTGGCTCAATGGCTGGCACGCGCCGACGTGCGACAGATCGCGGAGGTGATACGTGACTACGGCGAAGAACGGTTTGCTCTTTCGATTGCAAAGGCGATTGATGCTCGCCGGCAATCGGGCCAGCCCTTGGTCCGAACCGCCGAGCTTGCCCAGCTCGTGGCTGGCGCGGTCAAGACCCGCGAGGCCGGGCAGGATCCGGCCACGCGCACCTTTCAGGCTTTTCGGATTTTCATCAACGCCGAGCTTGAAGAATTGCAACAAGCGTTGAATGCGAGTCTGCGCGTGTTGGCGCCTGGTGGGCGTCTCGCGGTCATCAGCTTTCATTCATTGGAGGATCGGATCGTCAAGCAATTCATCGCGCGCGAGTCGCGCGAGACGGTCGATCGCCGCCAGCCCGGGTGGATGCTGCCTTCGGGTCATCAGCCACGCCTCATCGCGCTGGGCCGCATCAGGCCGGGAATCGACGAGATTGCTGCCAATCCGCGCTCGCGCAGCGCAGTCATGCGCGTGGCCGAGCGCACTGCGGCGCCTGCGCCATGATTCGCTTGAACCTCGTGTTGTTGCTGGCCGTGATGCTGTCCGCCATGTACCTCGTGCACACGCAGTACAGCTCGCGCCGCCTGGTGACCGAGATGCACCGCGCCGAGGCCGAGGCGCGCAAGTTGGAGGTGGAGCGCGAAAGCCTGGAGGTTGAGCGCCGCAGCCAGGCCACGCCCGCGCGCGTGCAGCGCTTGGCGCGCGAGAAACTGCAAATGCGCAGCCCCAACCCGGCCACGACGCAGTACGTCACCTACGCGGGCGCGGTGTTGCCGGTGCACGAATCCGTCACCAAGCCTCCTGGCGCCAGCTTCGCGAAGGCCGCACAGGGGTCAAGGCCAGCCTCGGGGTCAGGGGTGGCGCGATGAGCGGGCAGGCCTTGCAGCTTTCACCCAGTCCATTGTTGGCGAGCAAGACGCCGCCCTGGCGCAGCAAGTTCATCGTTGCCGCGTTGGCGTTGGGCTTCGTCGGCTTGGCGGCGCGCGCGGCTTATGTGCAGGTAGTTGGCAACGCTTTTTTTCAGCGCCAGGGCGAGGTGCGCTTCGCGCGTGAGCTGCCCTTGCCTGCCAGCCGTGGCCGGATTCTCGACCGCAACGGATTGATCCTTGCGTCCAGTGTGCCTGCCTTCGGTATCTGGGCGATTCCCGAGGATGTGGAGCGTGACAGCGCCAAGCTCAGAAAGCTCGCCAAGCTGCTGGGCCTGCCCGCAGCTGAACTGAACAACAAGCTGGCGGATGAAGACAAGACCTTCGTTTGGCTGGCGCGCCAGGTGGATGACGCCACAGCCAGGGAGATCACCCAATTGGGCATCAAGGGCGTATACCAGCGGCAGGAGTACAAGCGCCAATATCCCGAGGGCGAGGCCATTGCGCATGTCGTGGGCTTCACCGATGTGGAGGAAAAGGGTATTGACGGCATGGAGCTGTTCTTCAACCAGCGGCTCGCCGGCAAGCCTGGCTCGCGCCGAGTCATCAAGGACCGGCTAGGCCGAGTGGTGGAGGATGTGGGCGAGGCGGTCCCTCCACAGGATGGGCGCGACGTGCAGCTCTCGATCGACAGCAAGGTGCAGTTCTTCGCCTACCAACGCCTGCGCGACGCGGTCAAGGAGCACAAGGCCAGAGCGGGTAGCGTGGTGGTGCTCGACAGCCAGACGGGCGAGGTGTTGGCGCTGGCCAACTACCCAAGCTATCAGCCGGGCAACCGCAAGAATCTTTCAGGCGAGAACCTGCGCAACCGCGCGCTCACCGACACCTTCGAGCCCGGCTCGACGATGAAGCCTTTTACCGTGGCGCTGGCGCTGGAAACCAACCGCGTCAAGCCGACGACGCCGATCCAGACCGCGCCCGGGAAGATCCAGATCACGGGTTCGACGATATCGGATGCGCACCCGCACGGCGTGTTAACGGTCGAAGAGATCATTCAGAAATCCAGCAACGTGGGCACTGTGAAGCTGGCCATGCAGATGGACCGGCGCGAGATGTGGGAGATCTTCTCGCAAGCTGGCTTCGGCCAGCGGCCGCAGATCGAATTCAAGGGGGCGGTGCCAGGCCGTCTGCGCCCGTACAAGAGTTGGCGGCCGGTGGAGCAGGCCACGATGTCGTACGGATATGGCCTGTCGGCCAGTCTGTTCCAGATGGCGCGTTCCTATACGGTATGGGCCCACGACGGGCAGATCGTTCCCGCCACGCTGCTTCGCCACGCTGAGCCAGCGGTTGGCGTTCAGGTGGTTTCGCCCAAGACGGCGGAGGCGATGCGCAAGATGCTCCACATGGCCGCAGGCCCTGGAGGGACGGGTGCCAAGGCCCAAACCATGGGGTACTCGGTAGGCGGCAAGTCAGGCACCGCGCACAAGCAGGTCGGCAAGAGCTACGCGAGCAACAAATACCGCTCGTGGTTCACTGGCCTGGCACCCATCGACAAACCGCGCATCGTCGTGGCCGTGATGATCGACGAGCCGAGCAACGGACAGTATTACGGCGGTCTGGTGGCGGCGCCCGTGTTCAGCGAGGTGGTGCAGCAGACCTTGCGCTTCATGGGAGTTCCTCCTGACCAGACAGTCCGGCCCCAAATCGTTGCGCAGACGGTGGAGGAGTCGTTCTGATGGACGCCATTTCACCCATGTTGGCGCCCGACCCGGCGACCATTGTTGGCTGGCTGCACGCTCAAGGCGCGCAGGGTCTGCAATGCGACAGCCGCGGCGTGAAAAAGGGTGATGCCTTCATCGCCTGGCCAGGCGCCGCCACCGACGGGCGCCGCTATGTTGCGGACGCCCTGGCGCAGGGCGCGCGCGCCTGTCTGGTCGAGGACCAGGGTTCGGCCGCGTTTGGATTCGCCGACCCTCGGGTGGCGCGCTGCCCGGGCTTGAAGGCGCTGCCGGGGCTCATCGCGAATACGTGGTTTGGTGAGCCCAGCCGGGCGCTCGATGTGATCGCAGTCACGGGTACCAATGGCAAAACCTCCACGGCTTGGTGGATTGCCCAGGCCATGAACGGTTCATTCGGCCCATCGTCGGACAAGTCGGAAGAATCCGTGCAGGTTCGCTGTGGCCATATCGGCACCCTGGGGATTGGCGTACCACCGGATCTCCGGTTCACGGGGCTGACCACGCCGGACCCGGTCGAACTGCAGCGCGCGCTGCGCCGCTTTGTTGATGAGGGGCTGAGCGCGTGCAGCATAGAGGCTTCGTCCATTGGCTTGGCCGAGGGGCGACTTGACGGCACCCATATCCGTCGCGCGGTGTTCACCAACCTCACCCAGGATCATCTGGACTATCACGGCGATATGCATGCATATGGTGAGGCCAAGGCCCGGCTGTTCGACTGGGAGGGCTTGCGCGCAGCTGTGGTTGGGGTCGACGACCCCTTTGGCGCCATGTTGTCAGAGCGTCTGCGGGGTCGGGCACTGGACTTGTGGACCTTGTCCTCGCATCGTGAGGCACGCCTGAGTGCGCGCGACATCGGTCATGAAGCGCAAGGATTGCGGTTCGAGATGGTGGAAGGCGACGAGGCCGTACGCGTACAAACCCGCTTGGTCGGTCACTACAACGTTGACAATTTGTTGGCCGTCGCTGCCGTGTTGCGCGGCATGGGCATGTCCTTGAAGTGGATCGCCGCGGCTTGCGAGGCGTTGTCGCCTGTGCCGGGCCGATTGCAGTGCCAAGGAGGGCGAGGCATGCCCCTGGTCGCGGTGGACTACGCGCACACGCCGGACGCGTTGACGCAAACGTTGCGCGCGCTCAAGCCGCTGGCGCGCGCGCGTGGCGGGCAATTGATTTGCCTGTTTGGTTGCGGGGGTTTACGTGACCGCGCCAAACGCCCGTTGATGGGGCATGCCGCCGAAAGCGAGGCTGATCGCGTGGTCATCACCAGCGACAACCCGCGGACCGAGCCACCCGAGTCCATCATCGCCGAGATCGTGGCCGGGCTGCTTCGTCCTCAGGAGGCGCAAGTCGACGTCGATCGCGCGCGCGCGATCAGCGCTGCGGTTTCAGACGCCGGGCCGCATGACGTCTTGTTGCTGGCAGGCAAAGGCCATGAGGAATACCAGGAAGTGCTTGGCGTCAAGACCCCATTTTCCGACGGCGAGCAGGCAGCGCGCGCGCTCGCCCGTTGGCAACGGGTGCGGAGTTTCGGGTGATGGACGCCACTTTGCAGTCGCTGTTCGACCTGCTGGGGCCGGTTGACCCAGGGGCACGCCTTGTCGCCGGGCATGGCCAGGCATCGCGCGCGGTGCGTCGCGTCCATACCGACACGCGCAGTCTGCGGCCTGGTGACCTGTTTGTTGCGCTCCAGGGCGACCGGTTCGACGCGCGCGAATTCCTGCCCCAGGCCGCGCAGGCGGGCGCGGCGGCGGCCTTGGTGAGCGGTGAGTCGGGTGTGCTGGGGTTGGGCGCTAGCGGGCTTCCTGGCATCGTGGTCAATGACAGCTTGAAATCCCTCGGGCTTCTGGCTCAGGCATGGAGGGCACGGTCGGCCATACCCTTGATAGCGGTCACGGGGAGCAATGGCAAGACCACGGTTACCCAGATGATCGCCGCGATGCTGCGCGCGGAAGTGGGTGACGCGGCGTTGGCGACGCAGGGCAACCTCAACAATGCCATCGGCGTGCCGCTCACCTTGCTGCGGCTGGAGCCAGCCCATCGCCTCGCGGTGGTGGAAATGGGCATGAACCACGCGGGCGAGATCGCACAACTCGCACGCATGGCGCAACCGACGGTGGCGGTGGTGAACAACGCGCAGCGCGAGCATCTGGAATTCATGGGCAGCGTTGACGCCGTCGCCAGGGAAAACGGCAGCGTGATTGCGGCGTTACCGGTTGACGGCGCGGCCGTGTTTCCAGCCGACGATGCCTATGCGTCACTGTGGCGAGGGGTGGCCGCTGGCCGCCGTACGTGTACGTTTTCTGATGTGGCCGAGGCGGACGTCAGGCTGGAAGACGCTGTCTGGGACGGTGGCGCCTGGGCGCTGCGCATGCGCACACCCTTGGGCATTGTCGCCACGCGCGCCGCCATCGCAGGACGGCACAACTTGCGCAATGCGCTTGCGGCGACGGCTTGTGCCTTGGCTGCCGGAGTGTCTCGGCAGGCGGTGGCGCAAGGCCTGGCGGACTTCTTGCCAGTCAAGGGTCGCTCCCGCGCCGTCGTGCTGCATGTGGATGGGCGGGAGCTCACGCTGGTGGACGACAGCTACAACGCCAATCCCGACTCCGTGCGCGCTGCGATTGATGTGTTGGCCGCGCTGCCTGGCCCGCGGCTGCTGGTGCTCGGTGACATGGGCGAGGTGGGCGACCAGGGCCCGGCCTTCCACGCCGAGGCGGGCACCTACGCGGCAAGCCTGGGCATCGAACAGGTGCTGTGCCTGGGCGAATTGAGTGCGTATGCCGCGGCGGCCTGCGCGGGCGCGCGCCATGTCTCGGATGTCGATGCGCTGCTTGCCGCCGTGGATGCCAGCGTGACGGACAGCCGTTCAGTACTTGTCAAGGGTTCGCGCTTCATGCGCATGGAGCGTGTGGTCGAGCATCTTGCCGCGCGTGCCTTGTCTTCATCCAAGGAAGCCCCATGCTCCTGAGTCTCGCGCAATGGCTGCAAACGCTCAGTCCCGAGTTCGGGTTTTTGCGCGTGTTCCAGTACCTCACGTTCCGCGCGGTGATGGCCGCACTCACGGCGCTGCTGATCGGCTTGTTCGCAGGACCGGTCGTGATCCGGCGCTTGACGGAGCTCAAGATAGGTCAACCGGTTCGCGGCTACATCATGGCCAACCACGTGGCCAAGAGCGGCACGCCGACGATGGGTGGCGTGCTCATTCTGATGGCGATCGCGGTGTCCACGCTGCTGTGGTTCGATTTGTCCAACCGATTTGTCTGGATTGTCTTGATCGTCACGCTCGGATTCGGGGCTGTCGGGTGGGCCGATGACTGGCGCAAGGTAGTGGACAAGAATCCCGAAGGCATGCGCTCGCGCGAGAAGTATTTCTGGCAGTCGTTGATCGGCGGCGTGGCGGCGCTTTACTTGGTGTTCTCCATCTCGGAGAGTTCCAACTGGCGCGTGCTTGAACTTTTCTACACCTGGGTGCGCTCCGGATTCGACGTGAACCTGCCACCCAAGGCAGGCCTGCTCGTCCCCTTTTTCAAGGAGGTCAGCTACCCATTGGGCGTGTTTGGCTTCGTCATCCTCACATATCTCGTGATCGTCGGCTCCAGCAATGCGGTGAACCTGACCGACGGCCTGGACGGCCTGGCCATCATGCCGGTGGTGATGGTGGGCTCGGCGCTGGGTGTCTTTGCCTACGTCACTGGCAGTTCGGTGTACTCCAAGTATCTGCTCTTTCCTCATATCCCAGGTTCCGGCGAGCTGTTGATTTTTTGCGCCGCCATGGCCGGTGCGGGCTTGGCGTTTCTGTGGTTCAACACGCATCCCGCCCAGGTGTTCATGGGTGACGTGGGGGCGCTGGCGCTGGGCGGGGCATTGGGGACGATCGCGGTCATTGTTCGCCAGGAGGTCGTGCTGGCGATCATGGGCGGCATCTTCGTCGTTGAAGCTTTGTCGGTGATGCTCCAGGTGAGCTACTTCAAGTACACCAAGCGCCGCTACGGCGAGGGGCGGCGCATCCTCAAGATGGCGCCTCTGCACCACCACTTCGAGAAAAGCGGCTGGACCGAGACCCAGGTGACGGTGCGCTTCTGGATCATCACGATGCTGCTTTGTCTCGTCGGCCTCTCGACCTTGAAGCTGCGGTGAGGACATGACGGACACAGGCGCGTTCACGGTGCTCATTCTTGGCCTCGGCGGATCGGGCTTGTCGATGGCGCGTTGGTGCGCCCGCCAGGGCGCGCGCGTGATGGTGGCCGATACACGCGAGGCGCCTCCTGGCTTGCCCGCGCTGCGCGAAGAACTGCCCGATGCACGCTTCATCCATGGCGCGTTTGACGCGGCGCTGATCGAAGGGCAGGACGTCAGGCGCGTACTGCTGAGCCCAGGGTTGTCTCCGGCGCAAACGGCGCCGGTTGCGGCCGCGGCACGGGCCATCGGCCTGCCGGTCGAGGGTGAATTGGCCTTGTTTTCGCAGGCGTTGGACGAGTTGCGAGCCATCCGCGGTTACACGCCTCAGGTGCTGGCGGTGACGGGCACCAATGGAAAGACCACGGTAACCTCATTGACCGGTGTTCTCGTGGAGCGCGCCGGCCGCACGGTAGCCGTAGCCGGCAACATCGGCCCGTGTCTCATGGACACCTTGGCCTCCCGACTTGCGGCGGAATCGTTGCCCGAGATATGGGTGTTGGAACTGTCGAGCTTTCAACTTGATGGCGTCATCGGGTTCGAGCCCACGGCTGCGGTTGTGTTGAACCTTACGCAGGATCATCTCGATTGGCACGGCAGCATGGCAGCCTACGCTCGGGCCAAGGCACACATTTTTGGCGCCATGAGCACGCGCGTTCTTAACCGCGATGACCCAGCGGTGATGGAAATGTGGCCTCCGCCGCCTGCCAAGGGCAAGACAAGCCCCGACGTTGTCAG
>DAIOSZ010000035.1:0-779 GCA_036752305.1 Burkholderiaceae bacterium | reverse complement strand
CCTGCCCACGCGGCCGGGCGATTGGGGTATTGAGACCGTCAACGGCATGGCCTGGCTGGTGCGTGCGCATCCTCAGGACGAGACACGGGCGGCGCGCGGCAGGAGCCGCAAGACGGGTGGCGTGGATGAGGACCTGTTCATCCAGCGCTTGATGCCTGCCGAGGCCATGCGCATACGCGGCGGGCATAACGCGGTCAACGCGCTCGCCGCATTGGCGCTGGCTACGGTAGCGGGTTGCCCACTAGCGCCCATGCTGCACGGCTTGCGCGAGTATCGCGGTGAGCCCCATCGGGTGGAAAGTGTGGCGTTGGTGCGCGAGGTCGAATATTTCGACGACAGCAAGGGCACCAATGTTGGGGCCACGGTGGCGGCACTGGATGGGCTGGGCGTGGAGCGGCGCCTGGTGGTCATTCTCGGGGGCGACGGCAAAGGGCAGGATTTCGCACCGCTGGTTGAGCCTGTACGCCGCCACGCGCGCGCGGTCCTGTTGATCGGCCGTGACGCCGGCGCGATCGAGGCGGTCTTGCTTCGGAGCGGCGTGCCCCTGCTGCGAGCCGCCACGATGGAGGATGCCGTGCGCGAATGCGCGCAACGCGCGCAGCCGGGCGATGCGGTTCTGCTCTCGCCAGCCTGCGCGAGCCTGGACATGTTCCGCAACTACGGCCATCGCGCCGAGGTGTTTCGCGCGGCGGTCGCGGAGTTGGCGCACGGCGAGGGAGTGGCATGAGCGCGCCGGGCCGCTCCCAAGCGCGAACTTCGCAGCGCCGGGCGCGGAGGGG
>DAIOSZ010000034.1:12235-22727 GCA_036752305.1 Burkholderiaceae bacterium | reverse complement strand
AAGATCCAGCACGGGACAGATCAGGCAGCGTGGGTTTTCAGGCGTGCAAACCAGCGCGCCCAATTCCATCAGCGCCTCGTTGCAATCGCCGGCAGCATCGGCAGGAGCAGCTTCGACAACGGCACGCGCATCGCGCCAAAGCGGTCGGCCAGCATCCCCGCGAACACGCCGGCCAGCCCCCAGGCGAGGTTCTGTACCGCCATCGCGAATGCGAAGGTTTCGCGTGTCCAGCCGCGATCCGCGGTCAGGGGCTGCAACCACAGCCCGAAACCATGACGGATGCCCATCGAGAGCGTCACGATCATCGAACCGCAGAGCAAGACACGGCCCAGTGTGAGGGCGGGAGCAGGGGCAATCATGAGATTCAGGGAAGTCGGCGCGAACGGCTGACTCTAGCGGAAACCTCGGGTTTACGCTGAACGGCATAATGGGGTTTTATACAGTCTCGTTCCTCTCGCCGTTCGCCGTGTCGTTCCAGGCATCCATGTGTCCTGTCCACCGGTCGAGTACCCCCTGCTATGGCCAGTTCACCACCCGCATACTCCGAAGCCTCCATCCGCGTGCTCAAGGGCCTGGAGCCTGTGCGCCAGCGGCCGGGCATGTACACCCGTACCGACAATCCCCTGCACATCATCCAAGAGGTGATCGACAACGCCGCGGATGAAGCGCTCGCCGGATTCGGCAAGAAAATCAAGCTCACGCTGCATGTTGACGGCTCGGTGAGCGTCGAGGACGATGGTCGGGGCATTCCGTTTGGCCTGCATCCGGAAGAAAAGGCGCCGGTTGTCGAGATCGTGTTCACGCGGCTGCATGCCGGCGGCAAATTCGATAAGGGCAAGGGGGGCGCCTACAGCTTTTCCGGCGGGCTGCACGGCGTCGGTGTCTCGGTGACCAACGCGCTCGCCCAGCGCCTGGAGGTGCAGTCGCAGCGCGATGGTCAGGTTGCGCGCATCGTGTTTTCCGGTGGCGACGTGACGGAACCTCTGGTTGTCCGTCCCGCGGAAGCCGGCGAGCGCCGCTCCGGCACCTCGGTGCGCGTGTGGCCGGACGCCAAGTTCTTTGAGTCTGCGTTGTTGCCGCAGGCCGAGCTCGTGCATCTGCTGCGCAGCAAGGCGGTGCTCATGCCAGGGGTGACCGTCAGCCTGACCAACGAGAAGACGCGTGAAACGCAAACCTGGGCGTACAAGGGCGGGTTGGCCGACTACTTGGCCCAGGCGCTTCATGCCGACCCCGTGGTGCCGATCTTCACGGGCGAGGGCTTCGCCGACAAGGGCCATGACAGCTTTGCCGAAGGCGAGGGCGCGAGCTGGTGCGTCGCCTTCACCGAAGATGGCGCGCCGGTGCGCGAAAGCTACGTCAACCTCATTCCCACCAACGCGGGCGGCACGCACGACAGCGGCCTGCGCGACGGCCTGTTCAACGCCGTCAAGAGCTTCATCGAACTCCACGCGCTGTTGCCTAAAGGTGTGAAGCTGATGCCGGAAGACGTGTTTGCCCGCGCCAGCTACGTGCTCTCGGCCAAGGTGCTTGATCCTCAGTTCCAGGGGCAGATAAAGGAGCGCCTCAATTCCCGCGATGCGGTGCGCCTGGTCTCCAGCTTCGTCCGTCCTGCCATGGATCTGTGGCTCAACCAGCATGTCGAATATGGCAAAAAGATTGCCGACTTGGCTATCCGTGCCGCCCAAACCCGGCAGCGCGCGGGGCAGAAGGTCGAAAAGCGCAAGGGCTCTGGCGTCGCCGTGCTGCCAGGCAAGCTGACCGACTGCGAAAGCCGTGATTTGGCGCACAACGAGGTATTTCTCGTCGAAGGCGACTCCGCCGGCGGCAGCGCCAAGATGGGTCGCGACAAGGAATGCCAAGCCGTGCTGCCGCTGCGCGGCAAAGTGCTCAACACCTGGGAGGTCGAGCGCGACCGCCTGTTCGCCAACACCGAAATCCACGACATTTCGGTGGCCATCGGTGTCGATCCGCATGGCCCGGATGACTCCCCCGATCTCGGGGGGCTGCGCTACGGAAAGGTCTGCATCTTGTCGGATGCCGACGTGGACGGCAGCCACATCCAGGTGTTGTTGCTCACCTTGTTTTTCCGGCACTTTCCCAAGCTCATCGACGCCGGCCACGTGTTCGTCGCCAGGCCCCCGCTGTTTCGCGTGGATGTCCCCGCGCGTGGCAAGAAGCCGGCGGGCAAGTTTTACGCGCTTGACGAAGGCGAACTGCAGGCCATTCTCGACAAGTGCGTGAAGGACGGCGTGGCACGCGAAAAATGCGCCATCAGCCGCTTCAAAGGCTTGGGTGAAATGAGCGCCGAGCAGTTGTGGGACACCACCCTGAACCCGGATACCAGACGCCTGCTGCCAGTGCGTCTGGCGCAGTTCGACTTTTCGCAGACCGAGGCGCTCATCACCAAGCTGATGGGCAAGGGGGAGGCTTCCGCCCGGCGCGAACTGATGGAAATCCACGGCGACGCGGTCGAGGTGGACATCTGAGGCTCCCCGGGCCCACATGACTGCTCATGGGGAGTTTTTTGATAGTGCAATGGGGCTCAGTTCCTCGAAAAACCACCACGAGCAGCTACGGTTTTGATAGTACACGTGCATCCGCGCACATCCATCGTTTCGATCCCTGTTCATGACAGAAGACATCTCGCTGACTGATCCATTTCTCCCACCTTCGCCCCCGGCCGGCCAAGCCACCGCGGACGAGGGCGACGGCCTTGACTTGGCGGCCTACGCTCAACAGGCCTACCTGGAATACGCCCTCTCGGTCGTCAAGGGCCGAGCCCTGCCCGACGTGTGCGACGGCCAAAAACCCGTTCAGCGACGCATCCTCTACAGCATGGAGCGCATGGGCCTGGGCTTTGGCGGTCCGGGTGGCAACACCGGCGCCAAGCCGGTCAAGAGCGCTCGGGTCGTGGGCGACGTGCTGGGCCGCTTTCATCCCCATGGCGATCAGGCCGCCTACGATGCCCTCGTGCGCATGGCGCAAGACTTCAGTCAGCGCTACCCGCTCATCGACGGTCAGGGCAACTTTGGCAGTCGCGACGGCGACGGCCCCGCCGCCATGCGCTACACCGAGGCGCGTCTGGCCAAAATCACCCGTTTGCTGCTGGAGGAAATCGACGAGGGCACCGTGGACTTCCAGCCCAACTACGACGGCTCCACCGAGGAGCCGCGCCAGTTGCCCGCCCGGCTGCCCTTTCTGCTGCTCAACGGCGCCAGCGGCATCGCGGTCGGCTTGGCGACCGAAGTGCCCAGCCACAACCTGCGCGAGGTGGCCGACGCCTGCGTCGCGCTCATCAAGGACCCGGACCTGGCCGATGAGGCGCTCCTGGCCTTGCTGCCCGGCCCCGACTACCCCGGCGGCGGCCAGATCATCAGCAGCCGCGCCGACATTCTGGACGCCTACCGCAGCGGCCGCGGCAGCCTGAAGGTGCGCGCGCGCTGGCAGATCGAAGACTTGGCGCGCGGCCAGTGGCAACTCGTCGTCGGCGAATTGCCGCCAGGGGTCTCCACGCAAAAGGTACTGGAGGAAATCGAGGAATTGACCAACCCCAAGGTCAAGACCGGCAAGAAGGCGCTCACCCAGGAGCAGACCCAACTCAAGGCCACCGTGCTGGCGGTGCTCGACGGGGTACGGGACGAGTCGAGCAAGGATGCGCCGGTGCGCATCGTGTTCGAACCCAAGACCAGCCGCATCGAACAAAGCGAACTCATCGCCACGCTGCTTGCGCACACCAGCCTGGAAAGCTCGGCGCCGATGAACCTCACCGTCATCGGCCTGGACGGGCGGCCCATGCAGAAGCCGCTGCGCGCCTTGCTCACCGAGTGGATTTCTTTCCGTCAGGCCACGGTCACGCGGCGCACGCAGCACCGCCTGGCCAAGGTGCTCGACCGCATCCACATTCTTGAAGGCCGGCAGATCGTCCTGCTCAACATCGACGAGGTCATCGCCATCATCCGTGAAAGCGACGAACCCAAGGCGGCGCTGATCGCGCGCTTTCGCCTGAGCGAACGCCAGGCGGAGGACATTCTCGACATCCGCCTGCGGCAGTTGGCCCGGCTGGAAGCCCTCAAGATCGAGCAGGAACTGGCTGAACTGCGGGTTGAGCAGGACAAGCTCGACGACATTCTCGCCAGCCCGGCCAGCCTGCGACGCCTGATGGTGCGCGAGATCGAGCAGGATGCCAAGGCCTTTGCCGATCCTCGCCGTACGTTGATCCAGGAGGAAAAGCGTGCCGTCGCCGAAGTGAAGGTAATCGACGAACCGGTCACGGTCGTGGTCTCGCAAAAAGGCTGGGTGCGTGCCCGCTCGGGGCACGGGCATGACGCCACCGGCTTCGCCTTCAAGGCCGGGGACGGGCTCTACGGGACGTTCGAGTGCCGCACGGTCGATCAACTGCTCGTCTTTGGCTCGGCCAAGGACAAGTCGGCCCGTGTGTACTCCGTCCCCGTGGCGCAGCTGCCAGGCGCCCGGGGCGACGGGCAGCCGGTGCAAAGCCTCATCGAGCTGGAGGCGCAGACGCAGCCGCAGGATTTTTTTGCGGGTCCCATGTCGGCCACCTTGCTCATCGCTAGCTCGGGCGGCTATGGCTTTCTCGCCAACGTGGAGCACATGCTCTCGCGCCAGCGGGCCGGCAAGGCCTTCGTCACGGTCGGCGAGGGCGAGGCGCTGCTGGCGCCATCGCACGTGCAGGGCACCAGCGCAAGCGTGCCCCTGGCTCCCGCCACGCATGTGGCGTGCGTCTCCACTCTTGGGCGCGTGCTGAGCTTCGACATCGGGGAACTCAAGCTGCAAAGCGCCGGCGGGCGCGGTCTGATGCTGATCTCGCTGGACGACAAGGACACGCTCGCGGGCGTGGCCGCCTACACCCGCAGCGTGCGCCTGGCTGGCACCGGACGGGGCGGCAAGCCGCGCGAGGAAACACTCGAAATCCGCAGCCTCAACAACGCCCGGGGCAGCCGTGGCAAAAAGGGCAAGGCCACCGAATTCGGCTTCAAGGTGCAGGCGGTCACGCGGGTGGAGTAAGCCAGGACGGGCGGCGCCTCAGCGCATGTCGCTGGCCTCGAACGGCACCCGCGCCGCCACCGCGCACATCAGCTCGTAACCCAGTGTCCCCGCCTGGGCAGCTACCTCGTCCACACCGACGATGGCCTGCCCCTGCGCGTCCTGGCCGCCCCACAGCACCACTTCGCTGCCAATGCCTGCTCCGGACAGGTCGCTCAAATCCACCGCCAGCATGTCCATGCTCACGCGCCCAAGCGTGCGCGTGCGTTGGCCGTCCACCGCCACCGGCGTGCCCGTGGGGGTTGTGCGCGGATAACCATCGGCGTATCCACAGGCCGCCACGCCCACCCGGGTGGCGCGCGCGGCGGTAAACCCGGAGCCGTAGCCCACCGTGTCGCCCGGCGCCAGGGTTTGCACGCCAATGATGCGCGTCGAGAGCGTCATCGCAGGGCGCAAGTCCCAATGCCGTGCATCGTGCTCCGGATGGTCGGGCGAGCTGCCGTAGAGCATGATGCCCGCGCGCACCCAGTCCGCGCGCACGCTTGCCTGGCCCGCGTGGCGCAGCACGGCGGCGCTGTTGGCCAGGCTTCGTTCGCCCGGCAGGTCGCGTGTGGCTTGCTCGAACGCCGCCAACTGGTGCGCAATGCCATCTTGCCCCAGGCGAGGGCCGTCGGCGTCGCTGAAATGCGTCATGTGGCTGATCTCATCCACTTGCGGCAGCGCGTTCAGGCGCGCCCAGGCGCTTCGGTAGGCGCTGGGAGCGAAGCCCAGCCGGTTCATGCCCGAATTGAGCTTCAGGAACACGCGCTGCGGCTGATGCGTCTTGTGTGCCGCCAGCCAGTCGATCTGCTCGGTGCAGTGCACCGCGTGCCACAGATCCAGGCGCGAGCATGTCTCCAGGTCGCGCGGCTCGAACACCCCTTCCAGCAGCAGGATGGGGCCGCGCCAGCCCAGCGCGCGCACCCGCTCGGCCTCTTGCAGATCAAGCAGCGCGAAGCCATCCGCCGCGCGCAGGGCAGGGTAGACGCGCTCTATCCCGTGCCCGTAGGCATTGGCCTTGACGACCGCCCACACCCGCGCGCCCGGCGCCCGCTCGCGCGTACGCGCCAGGTTGTGCGCCAGCGCATCGAGGTGGACTCGCGCGCGGATCGGGCGCGGCATGGTTCAGGCGAGTTCGGCGATGAGCTCGATTTCGACGCACGCGCCCATCGGCAACTGGGCCACGCCGAAGGCGCTGCGCGCATGGGCGCCCACCGCCCCGCCAAAAACCTGCACGAGAAGCTCGGACGCGCCATTGGTCACCAGATGATGCTCGGTGTAGGTGGGCGCCGAATTCACCAGCGAGAGCACCTTGACGATGCGCTTGACGCCGTCCAGCGACGTGCCCGCCGCCTGGCAAGCCGCTTGCAAGGTGCCCATCAGGTCGATGGCAATGCCGCGCGCCGCCTGCTGGCCTTCGGCGGTGGACAGATTGGTGCCCAACTGCCCCACCCAGGGCTTGCCCTCGCGGCGGGCGATGTGGCCGCTGATGAACACCAACTTGCCCGTCTGCGCAGATGGAACGTAGGCGGCGGCGGGCGTGGCCACCGGCGGAAGCGTGATGCCGAGGTCTTGAAGGCGCTGGGAAATGCTCATATGAGGGACCTTTTTGCAAGTGAATTAACGACTTTGGCTTTTAAAAACAACCACGGAAAGCTATCAAAATAGGAGTTTCAGGCCGGCCAGCGCGGCATCACCTTCCGGGGCCACGGTGACCTGCACCTGAGGATGATGACTCGCGCCACCCTGAATCATGCCCCGAAGCGGCGACACATCGCCGAAATCGCGTCCGATGGCCGTGATGGCGTAGTCTTCGCCGGGTGTGCCAAGGCCCGCCCGGTCGTTCGTCGGGTCAAGGTGCAGCCACTGGTCTTGGCCCAGGTAAGCGGCGGCCCAGGCGTGCGACGCGTCGGCGCCGATCAGGCGCGGCATGCCTGGCGGCGGGTTTGTCAGCAGGTAGCCGCTCACGTAGCGCGCCGGTATGCCCAGCGTGCGCAGGCAGGCCACGAGGATGTGCGCGAAATCCTGGCACACGCCGTGGCGCTGTTCCAAGGCCGCCGCGGCCGGTGTCTGCACGTCGGTGGAAGCGGTCTCGTAGCGCAGCTCGGCGTGAATCCGCGACGACAGCGCGCGCGCCGCTTCCGCCAGCGGCCGGCCTGGCGTGAAGCAGGGCGCCGCGAAAGGCGCGAAAGGTCCGCCCAGCGGCGCATAGGGCGAGGCGAACAGGCTGTCGGTGGCCGGGTCGTGGGCGCCGCCGGCGCGGTAGGTCAGGCTCTCACGCAAACGTTCCCAGGCTTGGGAGCCCGCGCCGTGATCGGGCATGCTGGCCACGGTGGCCACGCGGCTGTGGGCCAGCACCGTCAGCTCGGCATGGGGCGCTTCGTGGGCGAAGATGCAGCGCGCGTTGCCCGCCGCGTCCTCGCCATCGTGCCGATAGGCTGGCGGGGGTTCTATCGCCAGCGCGTGGGCGAGCAGCGCCTGACCATGCCCGGTGGCATCGCCGCGCGGCTTCAGGCAAGCCACGTGCCAGGAGGTTTGCACCACCGGCGCGTAGGCGTAGCGCGTGGCGTGGATGATGTCCAGTCGCATGGCCAGATTCGCCCGATCTCAGTTTCCAACGGCCTGTTGGGCCTGCGTGTGGTTGAAGTAGCGCGCCGACAACTGCGTTGACAGATCCGCCGCCGCCTGCTCACAGGCTTGGGTGATCGTGCGCAGGCCCTGGGGGTCCGTGGGCCACAGGGCCGGCGCGGGCAGGCTTGCCAGCAACGGGTGCGGGCCGTCCGCGTTTTGGTGCGGCAGCCGCGCCAGATCGTCCGCGAGTTCGTGGATCACGGCGGCCAGCGCGCGCGGCACGTCGGTCGCGTGCACCAGCGTGGCCAGCAGATCGCCCACGTCGCGGCTTTGCTGGAACTCCGCCCGGTAGGTGATGGTGCAGTCGAACAGCGCCAGCAGCATGTCGAAGCTCTCGGCATGGTCGTGGGCGATGGGCGCTGCCTCAAGGCCCGCAACATTCAGCGCGCCACTGTCCAGGCTGGCTTGCAACACCTGCGCGCCAAACGCCAGGCGCTCGATGCCGCGCCCGGCATTGAGCAGATGCCAGCCCGCGTCGCGCGTCATCCGGTCGCCCTGCGCGCCGGTGATGGCGGCCACCGCGCGGCTTGCGCCGGCCAGCGCGTGCAGCGCCTGCGCGGCCGACCGGTCGCGTCCTTCGTCCTGGCCGCGGGCATCGTGCACGAAGCCCGCCAGCGCCTGGCGGATCAGATGCAGTTGTTCGGGCGACAGCCTCTCGCCCAGCGTGGTCGCGGTATCCACCAGGCGTTGCAAGGGCAGGGCCGCGCCCGTGCTTCCGGCCGGGTTGGCCAGCGCCGCCAGGAGCGCCCGTTCAAAACGCGACGCGGCCAGCGGACTCGACTCCGGCGAGCGCGACCTCGGCGCCGACCAGCGCGTTGTAACGCGCCAGCGCGCCAATCCAGGCGCGCAAGGCTGGCGGCAGGCGGGCCTCGTCGCGCACGGCGTCGAGAATCTGCCGCGCCGAGCGCAGCGCGTTGTCGGCGCGTTCGGTGTAGCGGCCGAGCCAGAACAGACTTTCCGCCGCCCGGCTGGTCACGCGGCGTTCCGTGTCGGCGGTCGGGCGGCGCCCCCGCCGCGCGGCGGGCGTTGGTTCGGGCGCGGTGCCGTGCATGCCTTCACTGCCCATGATCCAGACATCGGCGCTGCTGCCGCCGCGCTGCATGGCCGACAGTTTGTGGTCGGGCCCCACCAGGCGGGCAAGCCCTCCGGGGATGACCTGCCATTGGTCCGGCCCCTGGGCCACGGCGAACACGCGCAGCATGAAGGGACGGCGCTCCAGATGACCGGGCTCCGTCTGGCCGGGGCGCCACTGCGGCGTGCGCGGCAGATCGAGCCAGCGCTGCAGCGTGTAATGCTCGCCACGTGCCCGGATCGTTGCCGCCAGCGCCGAGCGCTCGACGTATGGCAGGCGGGTCGCGTCCTGCGCCAGCAGCGCGCGCTCGGCGGGGTAGGTGGCCTTGACCACGCTGTGCGCCAGGCCGTCGAGCGCGCGATCCAGCACGGCCGTCTCGCCGCACCACCAGGTTGGCCAGGCCGGCAGGAGCAGTGGCTGCTCAAGCAGGGTCTCGGCCATGCGCGGCAGAAAGCCCAGCAACCCGGGTGACTCCAGGAACGAGGTACCCGGTGCATTGGCGACCGTCACGCCGCCCTCGCGCACCGCGTGCAGCAGGCCGGGTACGCCGCGCCGGCAGGCGGGGCTCTCCAGCGGGTCGAGTTCGTCATCGTCCACACGGCGCAGCAGCGTGGAGATCGGCTCCAGGCCGCGCAAGGTCTTGAGAAAGACGCGCGTGCCGCGGACCGTCAGGTCTTCCGCCTCCACGATGGCCAGCCCCAGGAGGCGGGCGAGGTAGGCGTCTTCCAGGTAGGTGTCCGCCTCCGGGCCGGGCGTCAGCACCGCCACCTGGCCTTCGCGGGCACCGTCGCCGCCCAGGGCCTGTGCGAACCCTTCGATGGCCTCGCCAATCTGCTGCGTGCCCAGCGCCTCGAAAGCCTGCGGAAACAGGCGCGCGATGAGCTGGCGGTTTTCCAGCAAAAATCCCAGGCCCGATGGCGCCTGCGTGCGCTGCGAGACCACCCACCACGCGCCGTCGGCCGCGCGCGCCAGATCGAACGCCGCCACGTGCAGCCAGCGTCCCGGGCGCGGCGAGGCGCCGCGCATGCCCCGCAGAAAGCCCGGATGACCGTGTACCAGGGCCGGCGGCAGCAGGCCCAGCGCAAGCAGGCGCTGCGCGCCATAGACGTCGGCGGCCACCGCGTCCAGCAGCCGCACGCGCTGGCGCACGCCGGCGGCGATCTCGCTCCACTCCTGCCTGGACAGCAGCACCGGCAGCAAATCGGTGCTCCACGGCCGGTCGTGTCCGCTGCCGCTGCTTCCCAGGCGGTAGGTCAGGCCGTTGTCGGCCATCTGGCTGAGCAGCCGCGCGTGCTGGCGATCCAGCGCCGCCGCGTCGAACGGACTCGCGGCCCAGAACGCCCGCCAACTCGGGCCGGCGGCAGCCGGCACGGGCGCGGGCGCGTCCTTGGGCAGCGGCTGGCCGCTGAGTTCGTCGAACGGAGGCTGGCGAGTGGCCGAATTCACGGCGAGCCGATCGGGCGGGATGTCGGTGCGCGGGGAAACAGGCGCGCGTGCAGCGCCAGGCCCGGGGTGCAGCCGAGCGCGACGAATTCCGGATTTAGCCAAGGCTCGGTCAGCGAGTAGGCAAGCGGCCGGCCGCCCCAGTCGAACACGCTGCCCCCCGCGCATTCCAGAACGCACTGCCCGGCGGCCGTATCCCACTGGGAGGTGGGGCCAAACCGGGGATACACGTCGGCCAGTCCCTGCGCCAGGCGACAGAACTTGAGCGAGCTGCCCGCGTTGTCGATCCGGTGCGGCAGGTCC
>DAIOSZ010000034.1:0-12225 GCA_036752305.1 Burkholderiaceae bacterium | reverse complement strand
CTCCTGCACCACCGACTCGGCGTCGCTCATTGGTCCGCCGTGCCGAGGCAACGGGCCACCGTGGCGATCAGTTCCCGGGTCGAAAAGGGCTTGACCCTGTAGACGTCGGCGCCCTCGTCCAGGCCGCGCAGCCAGGCGTCCAGGCGCGGAGCGCCATGTGAGCGGCTGGCCAGTACCCGCAAGGTGTCGCCCGGCGCCCAGGCCGTGCAAGCCAAGGCCTGCGGCGGGTGCCCGTGGCGCGCCGCCCAGGCCCCGACGCCACGGCGCGCCGCGAACAGTTCGCCCAATGCGGGCGCCAGCACCACGGCTTCCACCGCCTGACCCTGAACCACGCGGGCGATGTTGACGGTGAACTCGCCGTTGCGCTTTAGGAACTCCTTGGTGCCGTCGACCGGATCGACCAGAAACCCCTCCGTCCGCGCGCCATCGGCCGGGCCGGGCAGGGACTCTTCCGATACCACCGGAACACCGGCGAAGTGCGTGGCCAGTCCCGCGCGGATCACCGCGTCGGCGGCCAGATCCGCCGCCGTCAGCGGTGAGCCGTCGCCCTTGGTCTGGGCTTGAATGCGGGCCGGGTCGTGGTAAATCTCCAGAATGGCCCGGCCCGCCTCCAGTGCAATGGCGACCAGGCGCGCCAGATCGGCGGGCCAAGGGCCTGCGGGTGAAGGGAGATCGGAGGCGGGTTCGGGCATGGGCGGATTGTCCACGCTCGCGGCGCGCTTACCATGGCCCCGCATGAGCGGTATGCCGACCGACCCCATGCCCGTGGCACGCGCCTTGCTGCCCGTGGGCATGGCCGCGTTCTGCGTGGGGGCGGGCATCCAGCTCGGGCAGCCGCGGTTGTGGCCGATCGAGGTGTACGCCGGAGGGCTGGTGGCCGGTCTCGCGCTGATGCTCGCGCTGGGCCCGCGGGTCGTGCTCGCCTGCGTGCTGGCCTGCGTGCTGGCCGGCTTTTTGGTGGGATTTGGCTGGGCCGGCACGCGCGCGAGCTGGCGCATGGCCGATGCGCTGGATCCGGCGCTGGAAGGCGTGCCGCTGCTCGTCACGGGCATCGTCGATGCGATGCCGCAGACGTCCGAACTGGGCGTGCAGTGGCGCTTTGCGGTCGAATCGGCCGAGCGCGCGGACCTGCGCGAGCCCGTCCGCCTGCCGCCTGTGCTGTGGCTCGGCTGGTACGCCAGCGGCGGCGCGCGGCCACCGGAGCTGCGCGCGGGCGAGCGTTGGCGCCTGCCGGTTCGCGTCAAGGCCCCGCACGGCCCGCGCAATCCTCAGGGTTTCGACGTGGAGCTGTGGATGTTCGAGCAAGGCCTGCACGCCACCGGCAGCGTGCGCTCTCTGGCACGAGGCGCGCGGGCGCCCGGAGATAGGCCCGAGCGCTTGGAGCCCGGCGGGTGGCGCCGGCCGGTCGAGCAGGCCCGCCAGAGCGTGCGCGACGCCATCTATGCCCGTCTGCTGGGTGCGCCGCCGCTGCTGGGGGACGACGAGGGCGCCCCGCAACTCTCGCGGGCGCAACGGGCGGCAGGCGTCGTGGCGGCGCTGGTGGTGGGCGACCAACGCGCCATCGACCGGGCCGATTGGGATGTGTTCCGCGCCACCGGCGTGGCGCATCTGATGAGCATCTCGGGCCTGCACATCACGCTGTTCGCCTGGCTGGCCACGCGGGTGGCCGGCGCAGCGTGGCGGCGTTCGCGCCGCTTGTGCGAGTGGCTCCCCGCGCCCCAGGCGGGCCGCTGGGCCGGTTGGCTGCTGGCGCTGGGCTATGCGGTGTTCAGCGGTTTTGGCGTACCCGCGCAGCGCACGGCGGCCATGCTGACGGTGGCCGTGTGGCTTGGCCAGTTTGCCCGGCGCTGGCCATGGCCCTGGACCTGGCTGGCGGCGGCGGCCGTGGTGGTGGCGGCCGATCCCTGGGCGCTGGCGCAAGCGGGGTTCTGGCTCAGCTTCGTCGCGGTCGGTCTGCTGATTGCGACGGATAACGCAACGGATCACGGGCGGCACGCGGCGAGTTCCGGCCGATGGGCCGCGCAGGCTTCCCGTTTCGGGCGCGAGCAGGCGCTCATCACGCTGGGCTTGGCGCCGCTGTCGCTGCTGCTGTTCGGGCAGGTGTCGCTGGCGGGCCTGGCGGCCAATGCCATTGCCATTCCGTGGGTGACGTTCGTGGTCATGCCGCTGGCGCTGCTGGGCGTGCTCGTGCCCGTGCTGTGGCAGGCGGCCGCCTGGGGCGTGCAGGCGTTGATGGCGCTGCTGCAGCCCCTGGCGCACTGGTCCTGGGCGGTGTGGTCGCTGCCGTCGGCGCCACTGTGGGCCGGGATGCTGGCGGTGGGCGGGGGCCTGGTGGCGGCGCTGCCGCTGCCGCGGGCGGCGCGCGCGCTTGGCCTGGCGGCTCTGCTGCCGGCCTTGCTCTGGCAGCACCCCCGGCCCGCGCCGGGCCACTTCGAGCTGCTGGCCATCGACGTAGGCCAGGGCAGCGCGGTGTTGGTGCGCACCGCCACGCACGCGCTGCTGCACGACGCCGGGCCGCGCTTTTCGCGCGAGTCGGACGCGGGCCATCGCGTGGTGGTCCCGCTGCTGCGTGCCTGGGGAGTCAAGCCCGACCTGCTGGTGCTCAGCCACCGCGATGCCGATCACATCGGCGGCGCGGACGCCGTGCTGGGCTGGGCCGGCGACGCGCGACGCCTGAGCACGCTGCCCGACGATCACCCGCTGGCGCGGGCGCCGCACCAGGTCTGCGCGGCGGGGCAGGGTTGGGATTGGGACGGCGTGCGCTTCGAGGTGCTGCACCCGGCGCCTGGCGCCGACCGGCAGGCACGGCCCAGCAACGCGCTCAGTTGCGTGCTGCGCGCGCAGGCCGCCGATGGGACGGCCGCGCTGCTCACCGGCGACATCGAGGTCATGCAGGAGGCCGACATCGTCGCGCGCACCTCGGCGGAGCGGCTGCGCGCCGATCTGATGCTTGCGCCGCACCATGGCAGTGCCACGTCGAGCAGCGAAGCCTGGCTGGATGCCGTCCAGCCGCGCTCTATTGTGGTGCAGTCCGGCTACCGCAACCGCTTCGGCCATCCGGCGGCACCGGTGCTGGCCCGCTGGCGGGCGCGCGGCATCGCCGTCCACGACTCGCCCGCTTGCGGCGCCGCCCGCTGGAGCAGCGACGCCCGCGCGGTGGAATGCGAGCGCCAGCAGGCGCGGCGCTACTGGCAGCATCCTGGCGGGCGGGCTGCCATGCAAGGGGTACCATAGCCGCTGGCGCGCATCTTGCTGCGTGCTGCCCATCCGGTCGCCAGATTCCTCCTATGAACGCCTCAGCCCGCTTCGACGAGATGTACTCCCAGTTGCCGTACCGCGACGGCAACGTGCGCCCTCACTACGCGGAATACGCGCGCTGGCTCTCGCAGCAGGGTACGCGCACCATGCGCGAGCGGCGCGAGGAAGCCGAGATGATCTTCCGCCGCGTGGGCATCACGTTTGCCGTCTATGGCTCCAAGGACGAGGACGGCTCCGGCACCGAGCGGCTGATTCCGTTCGATCTGATCCCGCGCGTCATTCCCGCCGCCGAATGGAAGTTTCTCGTCAAGGGCCTGGCGCAGCGCGTGACGGCGCTCAACCGCTTCATCTGCGACGTCTACCACGAGCAGGACATCCTGCGCGCCGGCATCGTCCCGGCCGAGCAGGTGATCGGCAACGCCCAGTACCGCGCCGAAATGAAGGGTGTGCGCGTCCCCCTCAACATCTATTCGCACATCGCCGGCATCGACATCGTGCGCGCGCCCAATGAGCGCGGCGAAGGCGAGTACTACGTGCTGGAGGACAACCTGCGCGTGCCCAGTGGCGTGAGCTACATGCTGGAAGACCGCCGCATGATGATGCGCCTGTTCCCCGGGCTGTTCGCCTCGCACAAGGTGGCGCCGGTGGCCCACTACCCCGACTTGCTCCTGGAGACGCTGCGCGCCTCGTCGCCCGACACCAGCGGCGAGCCCACCGTGGTGGTGCTCACGCCGGGCATGTACAACAGCGCCTACTTCGAGCATGCCTTCCTGGCCCAGCAGATGGGCGTTGAGCTGGTCGAGGGGCAGGACCTGTTCGTCAAGGACCGCTTCGTCTACATGCGCACCACGCAGGGCCCCACGCGCGTGGACGTGATCTACCGCCGCGTGGACGACGACTTTCTCGACCCGCTGGCCTTCCGTCCCGGCTCCACGCTCGGCTGCGCCGGTCTGCTCGACGCCTACCGCGCCGGCCACGTGGCCATCTGCAACGCCATCGGCACCGGCATCGCCGACGACAAATCGATCTATCCCTACGTGCCGCGCATGATCGAGTTCTACCTGGGCGAAAAGCCCATCCTCTCCAACGTGCCCACCTGGATCTGCCGCGACCCGGACGACCTGCGCTACACGCTGGACCACCTGTCGGAGCTGGTCGTCAAGGAAGTGCACGGCGCGGGCGGCTACGGCATGCTCGTCGGCCCGGCGGCCAGCAAGCAGGAGATCGAGGACTTCCGCGCCGCGCTGCTGGCCGACCCCAGCCGCTACATCGCGCAGCCCACGCTGTCGCTGTCGAGCTGCCCGACCTTCGTCGAGTCGGGCATCGCGCCGCGCCACATCGACCTGCGCCCCTTCGTGCTCTCGGGCCAGAGCGTGCAGATGGTGCCCGGCGGCCTCACGCGCGTGGCGCTCAAGGAAGGGTCGCTCGTCGTCAACTCCTCGCAGGGCGGCGGCACCAAGGACACCTGGATTCTGGAGGACTGACATGCTGTCTCGCACCGCTGACCACCTGTTCTGGATGTCGCGCTACACCGAGCGCGCGGAAAACACCGCCCGCATGCTCGACGTGAACTACCAGACCGCGCTGCTGCCGCAGTCCACCGCCGTGGCCCAGGCCGGGTGGGAAGGCTTGCTGGCCATCAGCGAACTCGCCTCGGCCTACCAGCGCGCGCATGGCGACGTCAACGCCAAGGGCGTGATCGCCTTCATGGCCAAGGACGAGAACAATCCCTCCTCCATCGCCTCCTGCCTGCACGCCGCGCGCGAAAACGCCCGCGCGGTGCGCGGCGCGCTGACCACCGAGATGTGGGAAACGCTCAACCAGACCTGGTTGGAGATGAGCCGCATGCTCAAGCAGGGCGCGCTGGAGGACGATCCGTCGAGCTTTTTCGACTGGGTCAAGCACCGCTCGCACCTCTCGCGCGGCGTGGCCGTGGGCACCATGTCGATCAGCGAGTCGCTGTACTTCATGCGCATCGGCACCTTCCTGGAGCGCGCCGACAACACCGCGCGGCTGGTGGACGTGAAGTTCCACGCGGTCGAAAGCGAATTCTTCGGCGCCGCCTCCAGCCGCGACCTCGACTACGACTTCTACCACTGGAGCGCCATCCTGCGCAGCGTCAGCGGCTTTGAGATCTACCGCCGCGTCTACCGCAACGTCATCAAGCCCGAACGCGTGGCCGAACTGCTGATCCTGCGCCCCGACATGCCGCGCTCGCTGCTGGCCAGCCTCAACGGCGTGATCGAAAACCTCACCCCGATCGCCAATGCCCAGTCGCGCGAAACCGAGCGCCTGGCGGGCAAGCTGCGCGCCGAGCTGCAATACGCCAGCATCCACGAAATCCTCGACAGCGGCGGCGGCAGCGACAGCAGCCTGCACCGCTACCTGTCGCGCTTCCTGGAGCGCGTCAACGAACTGGGCGCATCGATCAGCCGCAGCTTCCTGGTGCCAGCCTGAGCGCTTGCGCAGACCAAAGGCTGGCAGATCCCGGTATGCAGCCGGATCGTGACCCCGCTGCGCAGCCTCAAGCATTTCCCCAGGGTCAAGCCGTCAACCCGGCCGACGCCGGTCTTGACGGTGGGCGGTGAAGACCTTCTTCTGGAAACGCCAAAGAACGGGTGAACGAACCGGGCGCGTGGCATTCGCCCGCCTGCCCCACCAGAACGACAGAAGATCGATCACGGCGTGGGCGCCCACGATCGGCCACAGGTCATCGAGTTTCAAGTAAATCGCGCAGGCGGCAAGGGCGAACGCAAAGGCCGCCCCCGTGTTGTCGGTGCTTTGTTCGCAGTGGACAAGGCCGGCAGGAACACGCTTTCCGCGAGACTTGCGGTGACCGACAGATACACCACCAAGGGCAGCCGCACTGCTGATGTGTCATGCACAAATATTGGTAATCTCCAATACATGACATATATACACCAAAGCCAGTATCTTGCAAAAACTTGCTTTGGCATATATATTGGCTTTTGCCAATAGAGACGAGCATGGACTTCCCCATCCACCTGACCAGCCAACTCCGTGAGCACCTGCGGGCGCTCAGGAAGGCGCGCGGCCTGACCCAGGCCGCTCTCGGGCGGCTGATCGGGGTGGGGCAGGCCCGCATCGCCGAGATCGAAAGCAACCCTGGCGCCGTGAGCGTCGATCAGTTGATGAAGGTGGTCTCGGCGTTGCGCGCATCCCTTGTGCTGAGGGATGACGTGCTCGACGCAACCGCAAACCGACCGGAGGCGCTCGCCTCGCTCCCCATCGCTGCCGCGGACAAATCCCGCACGCCGGTCAACACCCCGCCGACTGGCGAGTGGCGCATGCAGCCCTTGACTGGCGGTGACCGCCAGACGGCACCGGTTCTCGCCAGCCGCACCGATGCGAAGACGGCATCGGATGCGCAGGCGCTGCGCGACGCGAACCCCAATGCGGATGTCACGCCGACGTCCAGGCGCAGCTTCGTCATCCGACCCAAGCAGGGCTCGTGGTAAGGGTGGCGCTCAACGCGTGGATGAATGGCGAACTCGTCGGTGCCTGGCAGGTCAACCGCGGAGCCCACAGTTTTTCGTACGCCCCCTCATGGCTGGAGTCCGAGAAATCCCGGCCACTGTCCCTGTCGCTGCCGCTCACCCGTACCCTGGAGATCAAGGGAGACGTCGTTGCGAACTACTTCGACAACCTGCTGCCTGACAGCGACCGGATCCGCCAGCGCATAGGCCGGCGGTTCAAGACCAAGACGCTCGATGCGTTCGCCTTGCTGCAGGCCATTGGCCGTGACTGCGTCGGCGCGGTGCAGTTGCTTCCGGAAGGAGCGACGCCTGACGGGTGGAACCGGGTGGCATGCGAGCCGCTGACCGACGAGCAGATCGCGGCCGCCCTTCGCGCCGTGCCCGATGACCCGGTCGCGCGCCACATCCGCGAAACTCCGCCGTTTCGGATTTCCTTGGCGGGAGCCCAGGAAAAGACCGCCTTCGCGCGGGTCAACGGCCAGTGGTGCCGCCCCGTCGAAGCGACTCCGAGCACCCACATCTTCAAGCTTGCGCTCGGCGTGATCGCCAACACGAGCCGAGTGAACATGTTTGACTCCGTCGAGAACGAATGGCTTTGCGCGCGGATCATCCAGGCGCTCGGCCTGCCCATCGCCAACACCGAGATGGCCACGTTTGGCGACCAGCGTGTCCTGATCGTGGAGCGCTTCGACCGGGAATGGATGGAAGATGGGAAGTGGATCGCCCGGCTCCCCCAGGAAGACTTCTGCCAGGCGCTTGGCCTGCCCCCGCGCCTGAAGTACCAAGACGATGGCGGACCATCCGCCGCCGCAGGGCTCACGCTGCTGGCCGGGAGCGCGGACGCCGAGACGGACCGGATGGCATTCCAGCTCGCCCAGTTGGCCTTCTGGCTCATGGCGGCGCCCGACGGCCACGCGAAGAACTATTCGATCTTCCTGCGCCAAGGCAATGCCTACGAAATGACGCCCTTGTATGACGTTCTCTCCGTATGGCCGTATGTGGGCGGGCGTCCAGGCCAACTGCACTGGCGCGACGTGCGTCTGGCGATGGCACTGCGTTCGAAGAGCACGCACTACGAAATCCACACCATCCGTGCCCGCCATTGGCGCGACCTGGCGATGAAGAACGGTGGCTTCCCGGTCTGGGAAGCGATGCAAGGCCTGGTTGAGCGAGTCGCGCCAGCCCTCGATACCGTCGAGGCTCAACTGCCCCAAGGCTTTCCTGAACGCATCTGGGGACCGATATCGCAAGGCATGCGGGGCCAGGCAGAGAAGTTTCTGGCCGAGGCCGCCGACCCATCCTGATCAAGAGCCCGTGGATCACGTCAGATGGGCCCACACCGAGGATGCGGGCGTCGCGGGGAGGAGGCCATACGGCCTTGGGTTCTGATTCATGCGCGGGCGCCCCCCGCGCATGAATCAATCGACCAAGGCCGCCTGCTCTGCCAAGCAACGGGGCGACGCCGTGACAGCGGGTTGGCTCAGGGCCTTTTCCAGCTCCGCCCGGGCCAGTTGCGCCTGCCGCACGAAGGTGGGGTTGCGGTGCAGCACCGCGACGGTGGCGGCGCCCACGGTCCGGCCGGCGTCCACGTCGCTCTGCCAGTGCACGCCGCAGCGCACGCGGCTCTGGCCAAACGCATACCCTCGCTGAAAGAGGGCATCGCTGCGGGACGGCGCAAGTTCGGCCAGAACCAGTGCCCAGGCCCAGCCCAGTGCAGCGTGCCCGGACGGGTACGAGCCGTCCTTGGAAAGAAAATCTTCCTCAGCGGGCGTGCAAGACGGCTGCTTGAGTTCCACAAAGGGTCGTGTGCGGTTGAACTTGTTCTTGGCGGCGTAGGTGGCGCGCCCGGCGTCGGTCAGCGTGCGCCGCAGCAGCATGTACAGGTTGGGGGTCTGCGCTTCGGTCGGCTCGAAGCCCAGCGCGCATGCAAAGCTCTCCGCCGCCGCCGGGAAGCGCAGGTTCGCGTCGCGGGCGGCCAGTTGCCAGCGGGCGCTGCCGCGGTGTTGAAACGCCTGCCGCGCCGCGACCTCATCGGTGGACCCGGCGGGCTGCGCCTGCGGGGCGGGCGGAAGAAAAAGGTCGCTTCTGGGCAGGGCCTCCGGCGGCAAGTAGCCGATCAGGTAGTCACTGCCCGGGCGGAGCGCCGGGACATCGCGCGCCGAAACGGGCGGCGCTGGCGTGACTGCGCACGACGCCAGGGCGGCAAGGCCCAGGCCCAGGACCAATGGACGCACAAGGCGCACAAGGCGCGGAAGACGCGATGGGGAAACAGGATGTTGCATGACTTTGGGGAGACGATTCGTTCTTGGCGGGTGCGCCGGCCGCCCGCCCCTACGAGCAGCGGATGGGGGCGCTCCGCTATGTTAGGGCAAGGCCGAAGAAGTTCTCGCGAATGCGCGCGCGCCGGGAGCTTCATGCCAAAACAAGCCTCGAATCTGGGCGCTGAATCCGCCCCCCATGCCTGGCAGAGCCTGAATTTTGTAGAGCTTGTGACAAATTTGTAGATTATTCTACAAATATCATCTCATTTTGATCGAATTCTGGAAATAAAATCAGGTACAAAGCCAATGAAAACGGCCACGGGCAGCTATCATTTTTTTTTGGCAATCAGGACGCCCCTGGCCGTTCCTCGCCCTCTGGCCTGCGCAGGTACAGGCGATCCGACCAGGTGGCCAGCCATTGGGGTTTGTAGGCCACGAAGATGGCGGTGAGCATGCCGGTGGCGAAGGCGTCGCCCCAGGCCATGAGCCAGCGGGCGACGAGCGACAGGCCGGGGCTGACGTGGGCCAGTTCGTGGCCCGACCATTGCGCCAGCGCGCCAGCGGCAAAGAGCGCCAGCGCGGTTCCGATGAAGGCACGGCCCAGGATGTAGACAAAGGGCCGATGGCCCGACAGCCGCCGCAGGCCCACGCCAATGGCCAGCGCGAAGGTGGCGGGGGCCACGCCCAGCCACAGCGCCTGGCCCAGCAGACCCGGCAGGTCCTGCGGCGCCAGCAGCGTCGAGATCGCGGCCACCGCGCCCAGTGCGAGCACGGCCAGCGGCCAGCCGAGCATCAGCGTGGCCAGGCAGGCGCCCGACAGCGACAACTGCAGCGGCATGGTGTGCAGCCGCGGCAGCGCCCACAGCCAGGGCAGCAGCACCAGCAGCGCCAGCAGCGGCGTAAGCAAGGGGTTGGCGCCGCCGTCCGGGCCGCCTCGCAGCAGCCGCCAGGGCCGCAGCGCCAGCGCCACGGCCAGTGCGGACAGCAGGAGCAGGGCCTCGGCGGTGGCGTTCACGCCGCGGCGGGGGGGGCCCCGGCGGGGGGGGTTTCGCGGGTGGCGCTTTCGTCGCCCCCGCCGCAACTGGCGCCGCCGCAGCCGTGGATGGCCTGCGCGGGCAGTTTGTGCGGCGCGGCGATTGCGCCCGTGGCCGAGTCGAAGCCGCAGGCGGTCATGTGCATGGCCAGCGCGGCGTCCATGGAATGCGCATGCTGCGGGAACCAGACCGCCAGCTCGCGCGCCAGTTGGCGCACCAGCGCCAGATCGCCCGCCGCGCCGCGCTTGCCGCCCTCGCGCATGACCGCCAGCACCATTTCATGCTGGCCGCTGTGGCAGTTGGAGGCGGCGAAACCGGTCTGGCGCATCCAGCCGTCCTCGCGGGCGAAATGCTCGTCGGTGTGCTCGACCAGGCGCTCCCAGGCGGGCAGCAGCGCCGCATCGGCGGCTTCCTCGACCGTGCCAAGCAGTTGCACGAACTCCTCGTGGGTGTGGTCCATCACGGGGTCGCCCAGCACCCATTCCTCGGACCATTGCAGGCTGGCCATCGCGCGCTCCTAGCTGTGGGTTGATACGGGGCGGAGGATACGCGCGGCGCGGGCCGGCACAGTTGATCGGGGTCAAATCCGTCTCTGCGACGCCATGGGAAGATGCGCCGCGAATGTGGTGCAGACTATCGCCATGACCGCTTCGCTGCTCGCTCCTCCCGTCACGCCGCTGCCCGACCTGCCGGCCGTGCTCGCCCGCCACGGCTACGGCGTGTTGTCGGCCGCATCGGTGCGGGAATGCACCGGCCTGGCGGTCGCGCAACTCGCTGAACTGCAGTCGCTGTGGGCCGATCTGCCGCCCGACGCCTGGCTCAAGGACGGCGGCAAATCCCGCCAGCGCCGCCACGCCAGCTACGTGGCGCGCGGCGACGCGCTGCACGACGTGCCGCACCGCGCCCATTGGCAGCCGCTGGCCTACAACGCGTTGCACGGCGGGTTGGAGCGCTGGTTCGAGCCGCTGCACGCGGCCGACGCGGCGCGCCCCGCCTGGCGCCGCCTGTTGCTGGAGCTGGCGCGCCTGGCGTCGCGCTCCGAGGGACGGACGGGCACGGACGATGAGCCTTGGTACATCGAGGCGCATCCGTTTCGCATCAGCACGGCTGGCGGCATCGGCCGGCCCACGCCGGAAGGCGCGCACCGCGACGGCGTGGACTGGGTGGCGGTGTTCCTCGTCTCGCGCGAGGCCATCAAGGGTGGCGAAACCCGCGTGTTCGAGGCCCACGGCCCCCAGGGCCAGCGCTTCACGCTGCGCGAGCCCTGGTCGCTGCTGTGGCTGGACGACCGGCGCGTGATCCACGAGACCACGCCGCTTCAGCCGCTCACGTCCGCCATCGGGCACCGCGACACGCTGGTGGTGACGCTGCGCCGCCACGGCTTCCAGGACGCGGCCATGCCATGATCCGCTGTATCGAACACTGAAAGGAGACCCCATGTTCAAGCACATCCTGCTGCCGGTGGACGGCTCGCGCACCTCGCTGGCCGCGGTGTCCCGCGCCGCCGGCCTGGCCAAGGCGCTGGGCGCCAAGGTGACCGCGCTCTACGTGATCGACCCGTATCCGTTCACCGGCGTCGGCGCCGAAAACCCCGAGGGCCGCGTGGCTTACCTCAGCGCGGCCAATTCCGAGGCCGACTACGCGATGAAGACGACCAGCGCCGCGCTCAAGGAGGCGGGCGTGGAGGCCGACTGCGAAGTCACGGAGTCCAATACCTCCTGGCGCGGCGTGCTGGATGCCGCCAAAACGGTGGGCGCGGACCTCATCGTGATGGGCTCGCATGGCCGCCGGGGGCTGGAGAAGCTGGTCATCGGCTCGGTTGCGCAGCGCGTGGTGGCGCACGCCGATGTGAGCGTGCTGGTGGTGCGCGACCCCGGTGTATCAGACGACTGAGCGGCGGAAGATTCAATAACGATAGCTGCCCGTGGTTGTCCTGCTTGAAGAAAATACCATTTCCACGGTAAAAAATACCTGTTTGAAACGATGATTTTGTAGATATTTCTACAAAATTGTCACAACATCTACAAAATCTGTTCCGAAACGGCTGGCAGCGCCGATTTTTGGCCGATTTTTGAAGCCATTTTGGCCTGAATCGACCGTCAATCCACCACGGGCAGCTACAAAAAAAAGAGCGGGCCTGGGCCCGCTCTTTTCTGGCGCCCAAGCGCCGGTGGC
>DAIOSZ010000033.1:19586-22843 GCA_036752305.1 Burkholderiaceae bacterium | reverse complement strand
CCCGCAACTGCGCGGTTCACTCGGGACGGGGAAGTCCCTTTCATTCGTTAGCGCAAAACGATTGTGTGGCGCTCGGCATGTAGGGCTGCCTACGCCTTGAACGGGTTGAGCAGTGGCACGCCGAAGGACTTGAAGTCAGCTACGTTTCTGGTCACAACGGTCAAGCCGTGAATTTTGGCCGTTGCTGCAATCATGGCGTCCTCATACACCGTATCGGACTTTCGATGCATCAGCTGAGCCCAAGCTCTGAAAGCCGTCGCGTCCATCGGAAGCACGTTGTACGAGGCGGCCACCATCTCCAGCCATGCCTCAATTGCCGCGGCCTTCGACTCGTCCTGCTCGCGCGTCAGTTCAATGCCAACCTGAATCTCACCTATGGTCACGGCCGAGAGGTGAAGTTGCATGTCCTCGACTCCCGCGAACCATGCCAAGACTGCACCATGAGGCTTCGGCTTGCGAAGCTCGGAGACGACGTTGGTGTCAAGCAAGTACATCAAGCTCACCTTGCAGGCACTGGCGCGCGCCTGCGAGCGCGGCCTCGGCTCGGAAGGGCAAGCTCAGCACGTCCTTGGTCGGAAAGCAGCAGTTGCTTGAGTGAGGGCCGCGCCGCAGCCTTCAAGCGCATCCATTCATCCACAGGAACGAGTACCGCCGCCTCAGAGCCTCTCTTCGTCACCATCTGCGGCCCTTCGGCCAAGCAAGTCTCCAGGAACTCGCTGAACCGCGCCTTCGCGTCCTGTATAGGCCAAGTCTGCATAGGGCACCTTGAAGTGACTAGTATGCTGACTAGTTTACCACCAATCCGCGCAGTGCTGCCTAACCCAATACTGTTAACTTAGATGACAAACACCCCACCGGGATTGCGCTTACTCCAGGCCCGTCGAAGCCGGGTGCGACCCGGCGGGGCGACCAGCATCGGAGGTTCTTGCTGCGGCGTGCAGTCGATGGGAACGCGGCGTGGTGCGCCCCACTGGAAGGTCTGGTACCGGGAGTTGCGCCGCTTGACCATGCGGGGCGATTGGCGGTGGAGGGTCCGACTGGCACGCAGGCGAGCGCAGGCCTCAAGCAGGCCGGCGAACCAGCAGGCCCGCTTCCTGGTGCTCATCCAGAGCTGCGTATGCGGTGCAGACCTTGCAGGGCTTGTTGTTCCACCGACTTCACGCGCACGGGGCGAATGTCCGAAGCGCGGACGGCCTCAAGCAGGGCTGCGGCGTCGGTGGCATCGGTCTGGTTGCGCCGGACGTAGGCGCGCACGTACTGGGCGGGCAGCAGGCGAACGGTGATGCCCAGACCATTGAGCCAGCGCGCCCAGTGGTGGGCCGAGCCGCAGGCTTCCATGATCACCAGGTCAACGGATCGGTTGGCAAACCAGCGCTCGAACTGGGTGCGCGTCAGGCGCTGGGTTTCAACGATGCGCCATTGATCGCCGGCAACAGCGATCTGGAAAACGGATTTGGCCAAGTCAACGGCCAGCGACGGGCAAGCTTAATCAAAAATGATAGCTGCCCGTGGTTGTATTCATTGGGCTGAAAGCCGATTTTTTCAAAAAAACTAGGCCTGCGGTGGCCCAAAATGACGTTGAAAACTCAAATTCTGTAGAGATTTCTACAAAATTGTCGCAACATCAACAAAATCGGTAGAAAATGGTCTCCGAAACTGCGCTTTGGGTTGCTTTTCAGGAATCAATCAGGCTTTTAGGCCAATGGATACGACCACGGGTAGCTATCAATATTGAAGTATCGCTTCACGCACCCGACGAGCCGAACAGGCGGCGCAGGCCTTGTTTGAACTGGGACCACAAGGCCTTGAAGCCGATGGCCAGGACGTTCAGCTCCTTGGGTGGGTTTTTTCGGGCGGCGGCGCTGGAGGCGGTTTTGAACTGGGCCAGCGCCTGCTGCGTGGCGGCGAGCACGGCCTGGCTTTGGGCGAGGACGGCCTGGGCTTGCAGCATCAGGGCTTGCGCCTCGGGCGTGCTGACCGGTGCGGCCGGGCCGGGCGCGGCGGTTTGAGGCTGCGCGGACGGGGCCATCGGGCTGGCGGCCGTGGCCGCGCTGGAATGCGCTACCTGGGCCATCGGGGCTATCGGGGCCACCGCTGCCGACGGTGCCACGAAGGAGGGCTCGGGCGCTGGCGAGGCGTCGCCGAGCGAATCGGCCAGGTTTTCCTCGAACTGCTTGAGGATGTGGCCGGCCACCTCGGCGATCATGCCGCTGCCGCGGCCGTATTGGGCCACGGCGCCAGAGAGCTGCAGCTGCGTGGTGACGGTGCAGTCGGTGCCGCCGTCCGGGGCCGGGGTGAGCGCGAAGCTGAATTCGGATTGCGCCGAGCCACGGCCCTTGGGGTCGAGTCCCGACCCCTTGAGCCAGGCGATGTGCCGCACGTCGTCCTGGCGCACCAGTTCGGCCTGGCCGTCGAAGGCCAGCTTGATGGGGCCGAGCTTGACCGAGACCGAGCCCTTGTAGCGGTTGTCGCCCAACACCTCGGTGAGCCGGGCGCCGGGCAGGCAGGGCAGGATGCGCGGCACGTCGAGCATGAGCTTCCACGCCGGTTCGATGGGCAGCGGAATGTGAAAGTGGTTGGTGAATTCCATGGTGCTTACGAAGTCTGGGAGGCGGTTTCGGCGGGCTCGGGCGCGCCGGGATGCGCGTTGCCGGCGCCCTGGTCGAGCAGCTGCGCCAGGCGCACGGGCGTGAGCGGAAATTCGTTGACCGAGACGCCGCGCTCGCGCACCGCGTCGTTGACCGCGCCGATCACGGCGGCGGCCACGGCGATGGTGGCGCACTCGCCGATGCCTTTGACGCCCAGCGGGTTGAGCGGCGTGGGCGTGGGCTGGAAGATCACCTCGATGGGCGGCACCTCGGGCGCCGTGGGCAGCAGGTATTCGGCAAACGTGGTGGTCAGCGGCTGGGCGTTGGCGTCGTAGCCCATCCACTCGAACAGGGCGTTGCCGATGCCGTGCACCACGCCGCCGTGGACCTGGCCCTGGGCGATCTGCGGATGGATGAGGTTGCCGCAGTCCTGCACCGCGATGTAGCGCAGGATGTGCACGGCGCCGGTCAGCGGATCGACCTCGACCTCGCAGGCGTGCGTGGAGCCCGAGTAGGCCTGGGCGTCGCAGTGGAAGTGCACCGTCTCCTCCAGGCCGGGGTCGGCGGCGATGGGCAGCGCGTAGCCAGGCACGCCCTTGAGCAGCATGGCCAGCCGCGCCAGCGAGACGCGCTGCGCGAAGTCCGCGGTGTGGACCTCGCCGTTGGACA
>DAIOSZ010000033.1:3970-19576 GCA_036752305.1 Burkholderiaceae bacterium | reverse complement strand
ACTTTTTGCGCCGCTTCGTGGACGGCCGAGCCGGCCATCAACGACTGGCGGCTGGCAAAGCCGCCCATGCCGTAGCCGATGTGGGCGGTGTCGCCCGTGAAGACGTCGATGGCCTGCGCCTGCACGCCAAAGTGGGCGGCGCAGATTTGCGCCAGCGAGGTCTTGATGCCTTGCCCCATGGCCTGCGCCCCGGTGTAGATGGAGATGCGCCCCGAGGGCTGCACGCGCACCCGCGCGGTCTCGAACGGGCCGCGCCCCGTGGGCTTGACCGCGTTGGCGATGGCCAGGCCGCGCAGCAGGCCGCGCTGGGCCGACGCCTGCCGGCGCCGCGCGAAGCCGGCAAAGTCGGCCGCCTGCTCGGCGCGCGCCTGCAGCGCGGGAAAGTCGCCGGTGTCCACCGTCAGCGGCACGCCCGCGCGCGACTTGAGCGGCTTGACGTAGGGCATCTTCTCCGGCGGGATGTGGTTGCGCCGGCGCACTTCGAGCCGGTCCAGCCCGAGCCGGTGGGCCACCTGGTCCATCAGGCGCTCCATCACGAAGGCCGCCTGCGGGTAGCCGGCGCCGCGGATGGTGGCCACCGGCACCTTGTTGGTGTAGGCCACCCGCACGTCCACCCGATAGGCCGGCACGATGTACGGGCCGGTCATCGACGAGGCGGCGTTGTAGGGCACGTTGGTGCCTTGCGGCGTGTAGGCGCCGTGGTCGTGGATGAAGCTGCCGCGCAGCGCGAGGATGCGGCCTTCGCGGGTGGCGGCGATCGACATGTTCCAGTACTGGTCGCGCTCCTGGATGCTGGACAGGAAGGTCTCGCGGCGGTCTTCCACCCACTTGACCGGCCGGCCGAGCTTGCGGGCGGCGGCGGGGATCACGACTTCTTCCGGGTAGATCATGAACTTGGCGCCAAAGCCGCCGCCGACTTCGGGCACGATGACCCGCAGCAGGTCCTCGGGCTGGCCGAGCATGAGCGCAATGGTGTAGTGCAGGTCGTGCGACATCTGGGTGGACGACCAGACGGTCAGCACCTCGGTGGCGCGGTCAGGCGCCGCCAGCACGCCGCGTCCCTCCATCGGGTGCCCGCAGCCGCGGTGCGTCCAGAAATCCTCGGTGATCACCAGATCGGCGGCCTGGAAGGCCTGATCGGGGTCGCCGTAGGCGAGGGTGTAGTCCTGCAGGACGTTGCCTTCGGTCAGTTCGGTGCGGACCAGGGGCGCCCCGGATTTGACCGCTTCGCGGCAGTCGGCCACGGCGGGGAGCGGTTCCCAGTCGATGCGCACGCGCGCGGCCGCGTCCTCGGCCCGGTGGCGGCTGTCGGCGACGACCACCGCGACCGCTTCGCCACAGAAGGCCACCTCGTGGCGCGCCAGCACGAAGGGTGTGGTGTTCTCCGGCAGCGCGGCCAGGGGAAAGCCCAGCGGCATGCGCCAGCCGGTGAGTTCGCCAAACAGGTCTTCCTGCGCGTACACGGCCACCACGCCGGGCATGGCGCGCGCTTCGCCCAGGTCGAGCGCGGCGATGCGGGCGTGCGCGTGCGGGCTGCGCACGAAGCAGGCGTGCAGCAGACCTTCGACGGGGATGTCGTCGAGAAAGCGCGCCTGGCCGCGCAGCAGGGGTTCGTCCTCGATGCGGCGCTGGCTTTGGCCCAGACCGGGTGTCGGCAAGGGTGTCGGCAACGGGGGCGTCATGGGCGGCGCTCCTGCGTGATCTGCACGGCGCGCAGCGCGGCGGCGACGATGTTCTGGTAGCCGGTGCAGCGGCACAGGTGGCCCGAGAGCACGTCGCGGATCATGGCCTCGTCCGGGTTGGGCTCCATCTCCAGCAGTTCCTTGAGCGACATCAGGATGCCGGGCGTGCAAAAGCCGCATTGCAGCGCGTGCAGTTCATTGAACGCCTGCTGCAGCGGGTGCGGCGGGTCGTCGGGGCCGGACAGGCCCTCGATGGTGGTGATGGCGCAGCCTTCGCCCTGTACCGCCAGCGTCAGGCAGCTGCGCGCGGAGACGCCGTCGATGAGCACGGTGCAGGCGCCGCACACCCCGTGCTCGCAGCCGATGTGGGTGCCGGTGAGCTTGAGCGGGCCGCGCAGAAAGTCCGCCAGGTGCATGCGCGGCTCGGCGTTGCCGGCGCAGGCGCGGCCGTTGACGTGCAGCGTGATGGGGCGGGGTGGGGGCGATTGGGTCGGTTCCATCATTTCTCCGCACGATCAACGGCCACTTGCAGCACCCGGCGCGCGAGCACGCGAGCCAGGCGCTGGCGGTACCAGCCGGGGACATAGCTGTCGGTGGACGCCTCGACCGCGCCGCAGCGCTCGGCCGCCTGGTCCAGGTCGGCGGCCTCGGCGCGCGTGCCCATGAGCACCGACTCCGCCTGCGGCATGCGCAGCGGAGCGGCGGCCACGCCGCCGAGCGTGACCGAGGCGCGGCTGATGCGGCCATCGGCGCCAAATTGCAGCAGCGCCGCGCAGGAGGCGATGGCAAAGTCGCCATGGCGCCGGGCGAATTCCTGAAACCCCCAGCCGTGCGAGGGCGCCCAGGGCTCGATGGCGATGCGCAGCAGCATTTCGTCGGCCTCCATCGCCGGCGTCATGTAGCCGGCGGGAAAGCGCGCCATGGGAATCTGGCGCTCGCCGCGCACGCTGCCCACCGTGAGGGTGGCGTCCATGGCGGTGGCGATGGTGGGAATTTCGGCCGAGGGGTCGAGCTGGCACAGGCTGCCGCCCACCGTGCCGCGGTTGCGCGTCTGGCGGTGGCCGACGTTGAGGATGGCCTCGCGCAGGATCGGCAGCTTGCGCGCGACCAGGTCCGAGAACTCGACCTCGCGCTGGCGGGTGGCGGTGCCGAACTCGATCGCGCGGCCGGTGTCGCGGATGAAGGACAGCTCGGCGATGCGGTTGATGTCGACCAGGCAGTCGGGGAATGCGAAGCGCATGTTGAGCATGGCCACGAGCGATTGACCGCCGGCCAGCACCCGCGCGTTGTCGATTTCGCTGAGGTGCCGCAGGGCATCGGCCACCGTGGTGGGCCTGAGGTAGTCGACGACGGGGGCTTTCATGGCCGGGCGCTCAGATTTTCGACAGGTCCAGCGACGAGGGGGCGAACAGCTCGGCCGGGCTGACCCGGCGCTTGGACAGGCCTTGCTCGTGGTGGTAGCGGGCAAAGGTCTCGATGGTGTGGAGGTTGGCGTCCAGGCCGTAGGGCCAGTAGTCGGCTCCCATCAGCGCCTTGGCCTCGTTGTGGTGGTGCACCATCCAGGGCAGCGTGACGGCCAGATGGCAGATCTCGTCAAGCTCCTTGACGGCCAGCATCTTGGCCTTGAGGAAGGCCTTGTAGACGCTGACCGGCAGCCAGGGGTTCTGCTCGACCAGCGACTTGCGGATGCCGACCGTGTGCATGATGGGGAAGATGCCGGTGCGGCGAAAGTAGTCCTGCTCGGCCTCGATGTAGTTGTCGCCAAACAGGCGCCCGACGTTGGGCGCGCCGCGCAGGAAGCACGAGGGCGCGCGCGCGCCGATGTAGCCGTCCAGTTCGCCCGATTCGAGCATGCCCGAGAGCGTTTTGTCGTCGGGAATCTGCTGCAGGTCGATGGAGGGGTCGAGTTCCATGGGCGCGCGCTCGCCCCGGCCGGGCTCCTCGACACCGCCGCGCCGCCAGAGGATTTCGCTGGGCTTGACGTCGAACTCGTCTTGCAGGATGCCGCGGATCCACACGTTGGCGGTGATCTGGTACTCGGGCACGCCGATTTTCTTGCCCCGCAGGTCGGCCGGGGTGTTGATGCCGCGGTCGGTGCGCACGTAGATACCCGATTGGCGGAACACGCGCGAGAGGAAGGCGGGCACGGCGATGTATTTGGCGTCGCCACGGGCCGTCGTCATCATGTGGCTGCTCATGGAGATTTCGGTGACGTCGAATTCCTCGTAGCGGAAGGCGCGGTGAAACGCTTCTTCCGGCTCCAGGTGTACCGCGCGCACCTCGCAGCCCTCAATGGGCGCGCGGCCGTCAAAGATGGCGGCGGTGCGGTCGTAGTTGCCGACCGAAAGGCTGATGGTGAGCTTGCTCATGGGATGTCTCCTGGGTCTCAATCGAGTTTGAGGCCAATCTTCTTGGCCAGCGCATCAAAGCGGACGATGTCGTCGCCGACGATTTTCTGGAATGCGGCGGGGTTGTCGTCGGCGGGGTATAGCCCAGGTCGAGCAGCTTTTTCTGCATGGCCTCGGCTTTCATGAGGGTGGAGATCGATTTGTAGATCGCCTGTTTGGTTTCTTCCGGCGTGCCAGCGGGCACCATCAGACCCTGCCACTGGCTCAGCTCGTAACCCGGTGCGCCGCTTTCGGCCACGGTGGGCACGGTGGGCGCGGCCTTGGAGCGGGCCTTGGAGGTGATGGCCAGCGCGCGCATCTTGCCCGAGGCCAGGTAGGGCAGAGCGCCCGAGATCGTGATGACGCCGTAGTCGACCTGGCCACCCAGCACGTCCACCATGGCGGGCGCGCAGCCCTTGTAGGGCACGTGCGAGACGCGCATCTTGAACGACATGTTCAGCATTTCGCCGGCCAGGTGCGGGTCGGTGCCGGTGCCGCAGGAAGCGTAGGACATCTGGGCATCGGGCTTGCTGCCGGCGGCAACGATGTCGGCCAGCGTCTTGAATCTGGAGTTGCCGGGGACCAGGACCAGCATGGGCGCCCAGGCAACGTTGATGACGCCCTCGAGGTCTTTCTTGGGGTCGTAGGCGAGCGATTTGTAGATGGCCGGCGCCAGCGAGTAGGCGTCGTTGGTCATCAGCAGCGAGTGCCCGTCTTTGGGGCGCCCCGTGACGTATTTGGCGCCCACCGTTCCGCCAGCGCCGGAGCGGTTTTCCACCACCACGGCCTGGCCGCTGTCGGTGGCCAGTTGGGTGCCGATCAGACGGGCAAGAAGATCGACGCCGCCGCCGGGCGGATAAGGAACCGTGATGTCCACCGTTTTGCCGGGGAAACCGCCGGCCGCCTGCGCCATGACCGCGGGACCGGCAAGTGCACAGGCCGCCGTGAACAGCAGGCGGGAACTGAGTTTCAGCGAGAAGGATGTCATCGGAGTTCTCAAGGTTGGGTGACGGGGCGCCAAGGGTTCAGGCGCCGCTTGGCAAATATATAGTCAGTATACTGACTGAAAATCGATCAAGAAAACCGTATTTTTCTTGTGGATATAGATCGGATAATTCCGCCGAGGGCTCGACACCTCGGCGCGTGTGGCGATCCACCGAAATGGCCAGATATCTATGAAGATTGCACAAAAATCGTGCTGATGGCGAGCGGTGGCACTGAATTGGTGCAGAGCTGGAAGCGAGCGTCCGCGGAGCCCGTCTGAGATCCGTGTCAATGAATCGAAGAACGGATATGATCAGTATGCTGATTTATATTTGGAGACTTTTGACCTGCTCCAGTTGAGCGATGGCCTGCAATGCCTCGTCGCGCGGCATGACCGAGGCGTACTTCTGCGCCATGTCGAACAGGTTGGCCTCGTGCGGGGCGATGGCGCGGTCGCCCACGCAGTCGGACAAAACCAGCGGCCTGAAGCCGTGGCACATGGCGTCACACACGCTGGCGCGCACGCAGCCGCTGGTGACGGCGCCCGCGACCAGAAGCGTCTTGACACCCTTGAACGTGAGCCAGGAGGCCAACTGGGTGTTGAAGAAGCCCGACGGAACGGTTTTGCGCACGATGAGTTCACCGGGAACGGGCGTCAGTTCGGTGACGATCTGGCTGGCGAAATCGTTTTCCTTGAGCGCCAGCAAGGTGGGCACTTTCAGCGCGAAGATGTTGTGGTCGGCGTCGTCGTCCTGGTAGACGATGCGCGTGTGCGCCACCGGCCAACCGCGCTGTCGCGCCAGTTCAAGCACGGGAACGGTGCGCTCGATGGCCGGACGGATGTTGCCGCCGCCAAACCCCGCGGGATCGGCGAAGCCGTTGACGAAGTCCACGATCAGCAGGCCAAAGGGCGGCACCAGCGCCAGCGCTTGGCCAAAGCCTTGTCGGCCGTAGGTTTGCAGGTCAGCGGGGTTGGAGGCTTGTGCGTGGGTCATGGTCTTTCGCGCGTCGAAATGGTTGCGGAGTTGGGCGGGTGGGGCGCGGTGGGATTCAGCGGTCCAGGACCTTGCCCTCGCGCACCATGTCCTGGCCGTCCAGGCGGACGGTGCAGCGGCGCAGCGGGATGTCGATGTGGCAGGTGGTGGTGCGCTTGCCGCCGGCTTCGTTGTTGGGGCCCAGGGAGAACAGGAAGTTGCCCTCGAAGGCGCGCGCGTCCATGCCGATGGTGGCTTCGCGGTCGTACAGGCCCAGCGTGGTCCAGTTGGCGCGCGGCTGCAGGCCCCAGCCGATGTGGGAGATGGCGTAGGCTTCGGGGTCCTTGAACGAGGCCATGTATTCGGCCAGCATCTGGGCGTGCATGCCGCCGTCGATCTTGACGGCGTAGCCATTCTTCACGGTCAGCGTGATGGGCTCGGTGACGTAGCACTTTTGCGGCAGCAGGATGTCGCCGCGGTCGATCACGATGGTGCCCTGGGTCTGCCCCTCGTTGGGCCAGGTGAGCGCGAAACCGCTGGGCCAATGGTCCCAACGGCCTTTTTCGTCCACGTAGCCGTATTCGGCGATGGCCGGAAATTCGCCCAGCGGGCAGCGCAGGTCGGTGCCGGCGGCCGACAGCGCCTGCAGTTCGCGAGCCTGGCCGATTCTGGCGGTGGCGGCGAGCACGCGCTCGCGGTCGGCCTCGTTGGGCACCATGCGCACCAGAATTTCGGGCGGCTCGACGGCCAGCAGGATCTTGGTGCCGGCTTGCAGGATCTCATGCTGCTCGGGCGAGAACAGCAGCGTCATCAGATCCAGCACCAGATCACTGGCCTTGAGCGCGGCGATGGCCGCCGGGTTGCCGGTCAACGGCGTGGTGCCGAGGTAGGCCAGGCTGTCGCGGCTCAAGGCTTTCTCGCCGTTGATCGGCGGCAGGTCCAGGCGGTTGACGATGGCGCCCATGTCTTGCGCGGCGATCAGCGCGCACGTCAGGTTCTGCGGGTGCGTGGCGGCGCTGGTCAGGATGGTGACGGTCTGCCCAGGCTCCAGCTTGGACAGCTTGAGCACCTGGCGCCAGGCGGATACGAGTTGATGGTCGCTGACAGGCATGGCGGGACTCCTGGAGTGGTGGGTGTGGGTTCAGGGACGGGCCACGGGGGCACCGAGGAAATCGCCCAGCGCCTGGTAGAAGCCGGGTTCGTCGTCCCAGGGGATCATGTGGCCCGCCTGGGGAACGCGCGAGATGAGCAGGCTGGGCAGCAGATTGAGCATTTCCCGCTCGTCCTCGGGGCGGATCACATCGCCCCTGCCGGCCACCATGAGCAGCGTTGGCACGCGCACGCTGCTCAGGTACTGGTGTACATCTTCTTCATGGAAGTTGTGGAACGTGATCACGATGCCGTGGACGTTGCAGGTGTGGAGCCACTCGGCGCGCAGTTGCAGCTGCTCGGGCGTCCAGGTGGGGCAGAAGGCCCGCATGTCGTCGGCGCTGCAGCCTTTGCGGGCCATGGCGATGGAGTCGGTGTACCAGGGCAGTTTGGACGGGTAGGCCCGGCGTCCGGGGCCGGAGACGGGCGGATCGACCATGACCAGCCGATGGAGGCCCGCCGGCTGCTTGGCGGCCAGCCGGATGCCGATGCGCGCGCCCATCGAGTGCCCGATCACGGAGTACGAGGGGAGCTCGAGCGCTTCGGTCAGGGCCTGCACGTCGTCGGCGTAGGCGTCGAGGCTGTAGCTCAGGTCGTCCGACGATTCCGACAAGCCGCGGCCGCGCACGTCGAGCACGTAGATGTCGAACTGCTGGCCCAGCGTCTCGGCGACGAAGCCCCAGGTGATGGCCGGGCTGGTGATACCAGGCACCAGCACGACGGGCGGGCCGCCGCGCTTGTCGGCGCCGCCGTAGCGCAGGTAGTGCTGCCGGATGCCGTTGGCGTGCACATGGGCGCCATACAGGTAGTTGCTCATCGCTGCGGTTCCTGTTTCGGGTGGACGGCTCAGTAGCGGCCGGACAGCAGGGCGCCCGCGCCCGGGACCACCGCTTCAAGATTGAGCGCCTTGAGCATGGCGTAGGTGGTGGCGATCGAAGCGGTGATCACGGGTTTGCCGGTCATCGCCTCGACCAGCGCGACCGAGGGCAGCGAAGGCATTTGCACGCAGGCCGACAGCACGATGGCGTCGCAGTCGGTGGTGTTCAGGCGCGAGACGATGCCAGGCAAGCGGGCGGGGTCGTGGCGGCCCACTTCCAGGTTGTCGGGGATTTCCAGCGCGCAGGAGTCGACGACCTGGTAACCCTCGTGGCGGATGTAGTTCACCACCAACTCGGTGAGCGGCTTCATGTACGGGCAGACCACCGTGACCTTCTGGGCGCCGATTACGCCCAGCGCATCGACCAGCGCGCCGGCGCTGGTGACCACCGGCGTGTCGGCCCCGTTGCTCTGCGTGACCTTGCGCAGGCGGCTTTGCGATTGGCAGTGATAGCCCAGACCCATGGACATGATGGCGACCAGGCAGGCGTAGCCCATCACGTCCACGCGGGCGTCGCTGAGCTCCAGCGCGCAGCGGTCGGACTCGGCGTCCATGGCCTCAAGCTCTTCCTTGGTGACCTTCTTCATGCGCATGCGGCTGGAGTGGAAGGTGAAGCGCTCGGGACGGATGATCTGCCGCGCCGTCAGCATGGCGGGAATCTCGGTCTCCATCGTGGTGTTGGAACTGGGGACGATCTGGCCCACGCGGTAGGTCTTGAAGAAAGCGGTCATGGGAGGCTCCTGGAGAGTGGGAAAGCGGACGGGCGCGGCAGCCGCTCAGGCGTCCACGGTGGCGTTGAGCTTGAGCAGTCGCTCGGCATTGCCGTGGCAGACGAGGGCGCGCGTGCCCTCGTCCATGGGAGCGGTGTCGATGAACTCGGCCGCCGCAGCGGTTGATTCGTAGGGGTAGTCCACCGAGAACATCACGCCTTGGGCGCCCATCTCGCCGATGGCGCCCATGAGCGCCGGATGCGAGCACACGCCCGACGTGGTGATGACCAGGTTGCGGGTGAAATATTCGGAGGGTTTGAGGGCCAGCTTGACGCCGAAGGGATAGGCGCCAAAGCGGCTGTCGAAGCGCCAGCGCAGGAAAGGCAGGCCTTCGCCCATGTGGCCGACGATGACCTTGACCCCGGGGTAACGGTCGAACACGCCGCCAAACAGCAGGCGCAGCGCATGCGTGCCGGTTTCCACGCCCCAGCCCCAGGTCGCGCCATTGAGTTCCGGATGTCCGGCAAACGAAGGCGGCAGCGCCAGCATGTCGATCGGGTGCAGATAGAAGGGTACGTCAAGCGCCTGCAGGCGCTCCCAGAACACGTCGAAGCGCCGGTCGTCGTAGTAGGTGCCGAGGGTGTGGCCGTTCACCAACGCACCATGGAAGCCCAGTTGCATGACGGCGCGCTCCAGTTCGGCGGCGGCCGCCTGCGGGTCCTGCATGGGCACGCAGGCGAATCCGCCGAAGCGTGCGGGATGGTTGGCGATCCGACGCGCGAGGAAGTCGTTGTTCTCCCGGGCGCGGGCGATGGCCTTCTCGACCGAGGGCTCGGCCTGCACGGCCGGGCCGGTCTGCGACAAAACCACATAATCGATGCCAGCCTTGTCCATTTCGCCAAGGCGAATCTCATCGATGTCGCTCAGCTTGGTGCCCAGTTGCCTTCTCTGATCATCCGGTATGTGCTGAATGAATGCCTTTGAATATTCTTCAAAACCTGGCGCCATGAAGTGCTCTTCCAAGGCAATTTTCCTGATTTGCTGAGACATGTCTTTCCTTTTGAATTCCTCGGAGGTCGGGCGAAGCGCCGCCTGCGAAATAAACGCATGAACGATGTTTTAAAAATGGCTGCGCGTGAGAGGAGACGCGGAAATATTCAAATTATTTCTGACGCGTCATGCTGATCCCACACATTGAAATTGATGAATTTTCTGCTAGACTCGCCGTCAAACACCAGATTTTGAAAATGGATCGGGTCGCAAGGAGTCAAATGATGTCGGCAATTTCTGAAGAGCAGGATTTTTCGGGTGGCCCGCTGGGTCAGATCGATCACAGCTTTGCCCGCCTGGCGTCCCGCCCCGGTTTTTTGATTCGCCGACTGCATCAGATCAACTACGCGATGCTGTTCGAGGAGTTCCAGTCGCGCAAGGTCACGCCGATCCAGTACGGCGTGCTTTCGGTGGTGGAAACCCAGCCTGCTCTGGACCAGACGACGCTGGGAAAAGAGATCGGCCTGGACCGGACCACCACCGCCGACGTGGTCAAGCGGCTGGTGGAGCGCGGCTTGCTTCGTCGTGAACACCACCCGGTGGACAAGCGGATGTGGCAGCTCTACATCACCGCGGAGGGCGGTGAGGTGATCGCCGCGCTGCGCGACGGCATGACGCGCGCCCAGGTGCGCTTGTTGGCACCGCTGCGCCCGGCCGAGCAGGCGATGCTGATGGATTTGATGACGCGCATGGTGGAAGCCAATCCGCAATACGGCAGCCCGATGCGCGCATTTTGAATCTGCTTTCCAGCCGGTCATCCCCAAAAACTTCCGGCGCCTGGAGATCGGATTTTTCACGAACGGCTCACAGCGGATAGGCCAGATCGTTGGCGATCAGGCTGGAGTCATAAATTGCCTGACGCTCTTTCAACAGCAGGCGGCCGTCGGCGCGCACAAAGGTGTCGTAATAGGTTCCGACCATGTGCACCGTGGTCGCTTCTTCCACCAAGGTCTGAAACAATGAGAAATTGGCTTGTGCCTCAATTTCGCCATTGGCCGATTCATTGGTCACACGGATATTCGTGATCTGGTGCAGCGCATAGCGGGGGGCGAACATTTGCGTGCGGCCGATCGCAACGGCGCGGTCGTGCAGCATGCCCTTGCCCTGTGCGTAGACCAGACCGACCAGCAGACCCTGTTCGGCGTTTTCGCGAGCCGTGATCCGGTAGATGGCGTCCTGGGTGAAGAAGCGCGGCCAGTCCTCGATGTTGCCGGTGTCGAGGACGGCGCAATAGTCGGCGTTGAATTGCTCGACCTCGGCGCGCAACGCCAGTGAACGGGCGCTGGACAGCCGGTTGGGGCGATAGAGGGATTGAAGTGCAGCGGTCATGGGGCAGAGGCGGTGAAGGAGGGAGTTGAGCGTCGTGGTTTGATCAGAAGCCCATGATCTGGCGGTAGTACCGGTACATGCCGCGGATGGCCGCTTCGGAGATCAGGGAGTTGGCCGTTCCGGTGGCGCCGGCGTCGAGCTTGACGACGTTCAGGTCGGTGGTGGAGCGGCGCACGCCCTCCTGCACGAATTTCATGGCCTCGTTGTCCTCCAAGCCCAAGAAGCCGGAAGGCCCCATCAGGTTGCCCTGGCGCAGGCGGTGCTGCGTCATCTCCTCCGTGTCGTCCTCATAGCCGAACATGGTCCACAGCATGATCATTCCATTGGGGCCGTTGGGAATGATGTGGCGCACGCCCAGGGTATTCATCTCCCGCTGGACGATCATGTTCGGGAAGATGGTCTGCATGGTCACCGACCAGGGGGAGTTGAATTCCTTGACGAACTCCAGGAAGCGTTCGTCCTCAAGCCGCATGCCTTCATGGAAGGAGCGCATCTCCTTCTTGTTGTCCTCGCTGATGCTGGCGTACTTGTCTTCCTTCTTGGCCGAGGCCATGGTGCCGTGGCGATAGTGCTTGGAGTCGGCGATCATGGCGGAGTCGTTGCCGGCGACCAGCAGGCCGAACACCACCAGAAACGAGTGCAGCAAGGTCGCGTGGTACGGATCCTTGAGGTTCTCGTGGTACATCTTCCAGTTGCAGGGAATCTCGTTCTTGTAGTAGCCCAGTAGCTTGAGCTTCTTGCCACTGAACACCACCTCGAACTCCTCCTGGATTTCGGGGGTGAGGTATTCCTCGATGGGCTCCACCTCCTCGCTGTAGGACGCGAAGATCACGCCACGCAGCGTGGTCACGCGCAGCTTTTTCAGGCCATGTTCCTGATTGTTGAAGTCCTTGGGCATGCCGCCGGCCTTGTTGACCCCGCGTTTGAACGGAATGCCCTGCAGGTTGCCCTTGAGGTCGTAGGACCACTGGTGGTACGGGCAGACAAATTCCTTGTTGTTGCCACGGCTGTGGCGACAGAATTCGGCGCCGCGGTGGGCGCAGCGGTTCTCGAACACATGGATGCTGCCGTCTTCCGCGCGGGACACGACCACCGGCGTCTCGCCCACGAAGGAACGCTTGTAGTCGCCCGCGTCGGGAATCTCGGCCTCCAGCGCGACATAGTTCCAGTGTTTGCCACGAAAAATGCGCTCCATTTCGCGCTCGTAGACAGCCTGGTTGGTGTAGACCCAGTCGGGGATGAAGAACTCGCCGCCCTCGGGCCACTTGCAGTCTTCGAGGGCGCCGTCCTTGGCGTTCGGTGTGATCTTGATGACGGATTGCGTGCTGAACATGAGGGCTCCTGGGATCGCGGGTGTCTGGGGTGGCCTATGGAGAAGGCGCGCGCGCGGCGGCCTGGATTTGCCGGACGCCGTCGCGCAGCGAGCGGCTGGTGTCGCTCAGGATGTCGGGTGGGCAGGCCAGGTCCTGGGTGAAACCCGGGCGCAGCGTGCGCGGGTCCCCGCCGGCATTGACGGCCAGCGCGTAGCGCATGCGTAGGGCCTCGTCCAGGCCGAACATCAGAAACTTGGCGCCGCTGCCGGCTGGGTCGGCCGTGGAGCCAGGCTCTGGGGGGCTTGCGCGCCAGACGAATTCCAGGTCGGCGCGCGGCAGGCCCATCATCTGAATGTTCAGGCCGAACATGTCGGTCCAGAACCATGGCGTGGCGGCGGGTTCGGTTTCCTGGCCCAGCATGGCCGCGGCGGCAACGCGCGCCTGTTCGTTGGCGCTTTGCCAGGACTCCAGCCGGATCGCCTGACCGAGCAGGGGCTGCATCTGCGTGGCGCAGTCGCCAGCGGCGAAAACGTCCACGGCACTGGTGCGGCCTTGCGCATCAATCACGATTCCACCGGTCTGGGCGCACACGGCCAAGCCGGCTTCCTGGGCCAGTCTGGTGTTGGCGAGCTGGCCGACGGCTGCAACGGCGCATGGCGTGCGCACGACGGTTCCGTCGGTCAAGCGCAGTTCCAGGCCATCTGCCAGTGCCCGCAGTTCGTTGCAACCCACGCCCAGGCGCAATTGCACGCCCTGTGCCTGGGCGACACGCTGCAGCCACTCTGAAAACGCAGGGGGCGCGGCCCGTGCCAGCAGGCGCGGGCCGGGCTCAATGACCAGCGGCTGAATGCCCAGGCTTAGCGCGGTCGAGGCCACTTCAAGCCCAAGGAAGCCCGCGCCGAGAATGACCAGCGGCGTGTCTGTCGCCTGCGGGCTGGCGCGCAGCGCGTGGAGTTGAGCGCGCAGGGCCCGCGCGTCGGCCAGGGTGCGCACGTAATGCAGACCTGGGGTGCTCCCTGCAGGCTGACCCGGCAGTTCCCTCGCGCGGCCACCGGTGGCCAGCAGGCATCGGGCGTAGGGCAAGACAGTTCCGTCGCCGAGGAGCACCCGGTGGTTGGGCGGATCGATGCGGGCGACGTGGACGCCCAATCGCAAATCGATGCGGCTCTCTTCGTAGTGCCCAGGCTGATGGATCGCGATCTGGGCGTCCGTGTCGGCCTCCAGCAACGCCGTCTTTGACAGCGGCGGGCGCCCCCGAAGGGCATCGTCCCCCTCCCCACCCCAGGTCAGCGCCCCGCCATAGCCGAGCGTGCGCGGGGCGCTGGCCGCCGTCGCCCCCGCCTGACCCGCGCCGACGATCAAGATCGGCGCGCCGGCATCGGATGAACGGCCAGCCAGACTCATGGCAGGTCTGCCTGAACGTCGCTGCCTTGCGTGCGCACCGGATAGACGCGGATAGGTTGCGTCGCTGGCGCGCATTTGGCTTCACCGGTGCTCAGGTCGAAGGTGCCCTGGTGCAGGGGGCATTCGACGCAGCCGTCTTCGACGTAACCCTCCGACAACAAGGCATATTGGTGGGTGCAGATGTTGTCGGTGACGTGAAATACGTCGGCGCTCTTGAACAAGGCAAGCTTGGCGCCTTTGTGTTCGAAAGCCAGCGCCTCGTCGTCTCCAAGGTCGCCAACCGCTGCTATCGTCGTCCAGGTCATGAGGGTGCCTTCTTCGTGGATTATGCTCAGTGTACTGACAATAATCCGTGCTGTCTACTGTTTTCTTGACACGATGCGATGGGATCGGCCGATCACCCAGTGGGATACCATTCATCGGCATAGCCGGACATCAGCCAACTGGTTTGTCATGTCCGTTCCAATGCAGGTTGAACTTCATTCAATCAGCATGCTGATCACATACCATGTATACGAACGCTGAAATACGGTCGTCCATCCGCGCTGCGTCGTCGCGCCGCCGCCGACTAATACCCTAGCAACCTATAGGGGCTTGCTTGACGCGTGGCGTGCCCGTTTGATGGAATATGGATTCGTATCTGAATCAACGTATCTCAGGTAAAACTATTTCGACCTCGACAGCCATATGAACGACGCGGTCAATCCGGCAATCGCCATTGAATTCATTGGGGTGGACAAGCGCTTTGGCCGCCCCGGCAGCGCGGGTGAAGTGCTGGCCGCGCGCGACGTGAATTTCGCGGTGCGGCGGGGCGAGGTGGTGTCCATCATCGGCCCCTCTGGCTGCGGCAAGAGCACCTTGCTGAACATGGGCGCCGGGCTGGCTGCGCCTTCGGCTGGGCAGGTCAAGGTGGCGGGCGAGCCGGTGACGGGACCGAACCGTCAAGTGGCCTTCATGCTGCAAAAAGACCTGCTCATGCCGTGGCGGACCATTGCGCGCAACATCGAATTCGGGCTGGAGTTGCGTGGCGCTCCAGCGGCCGAGCGTGCTGCGGTGGCGGAGCGGCTGCTGGCGCAGTGCCACCTCAAAGGGTTCGGCCAGCACTATCCGCATCAGTTGTCCGGCGGCATGCGCCAGCGTGCGGCGCTGGCGCGCACGTTGGCGGTGGATCCGCTGGTGTTGCTGATGGACGAGCCGTTTTCCGCGCTCGACGCGCAGACCAAGATGATCTTGCAGCAGGACTTGGCGCGTACCGTATTCGAGTCGGGCAAGACGGTCCTGTTCATCACGCACGATCTGGCCGAGGCGGTGGCGTTGTCGGACCGGATACTTGTGATGAGCGAGCGCCCAGGAACCATCGTCGAGCAGATCGTGGTTGACATCCCGGGGCGCGAGAATCCCATGGTCAGGCGCACGCACGACAAGGTGGCAGGGTATGTGGCCCGCCTCATGGCAATGCTCAAGCTAGACGCCAACGCCGACGTTCACTGAAACCCATCCAACATTGGAAGCTCTCATGACTCTTTCCTCGTTTTTCCGCTCCACGCGCCGCGCGCTCGTCGTCGCTGGCTGCGCGGCCTGCCTGCCGCTTGCCGCGCAGGCGCAGGCCTTGCAGGAGGTGACCTACCTGCTGCCCGCGCCGGCCAGCTCCGCGACGCGTTGGACACGCACGCTCACGGGTTTTACCGGCACGCGCTGGCAGTGCTGGGTCGCGCATGTGCGCGACCAGACCCCCGGCATCACCTGG
>DAIOSZ010000033.1:745-3960 GCA_036752305.1 Burkholderiaceae bacterium | reverse complement strand
GGATGCTGGCGCAGGCCAAGGGCTACTACAAGGCCGAGGGGCTGGATGTGAAATTCGTCCCCGGCCGGGGCGGCGTCGATGTGGCCAAGCAAATTGGCGCCGGCAACGCGGTGATCGGCGGCGCCATTGGCGACACCCCCATCATCGCGCGCGCCCAGGGCATCCCGGTCAAGGCCGTGGCCGTGCTCGGCGCAGGCTCCCTGATGCAGCTCGTCAGCCACAAGGACGAGCGCATCGAAAGCCCGCGTGAGCTCAAGGGCAAGACCGTCACGGTGATTTCCTACACCGACACCACCTACTACGCGCTGCTGGGCATGCTGAGCAAGGTGGGCCTGACCAAGGACGACGTGAACATTCAGGCCGCCGGTCCCGCCGGCGTGTGGCAGCAGTTCGCGGCCAAGAAGGCCGTGGCGATGGCTGGAACACCTGATTGGATGGTCAACGCCGAGGAGGCCGGCGCCGTGGTGGACGTGTTGCCCTCGCATGTCTACTTCAAGAGCATGGCGCAGGCGATCCTGGCCGCCGACGAGACCATCGACAAGAACCCGCAGCTCATCCAGAAGCTCGTGCGCGCCACGCTCAAGGGCATGAAGGACATCATGGCCAACCCGCGCGCCGCGGCCGTGGCCTACGTGGCGCATGTGCCCGCGCACAAGGGCAAGGAGGCCAGCATCGAGAAAATGTTCCAGGCCTACAAGTGGTACGTCTATGCCGGTCAGCGCGTGCCAGGGCAGATGGACGTGGAACGCCTGGCCGATCTGCAGAAGTTCTATGTGACCAACGGCGTGGTGCCCAAGGCGGTGCCGGTCGCCGAGCTTTACACCAATCAGTTCGTCTCGGGCAAGTAAGCGGCCATGGACCGGGGTAACGACAGCCGCTGGGTGACCGCCGCGTGGAGCGTGGGCGTACTGGTGGTGTTTCTGCTTCTGTGGGAATACGCCCCTCGGCTGTTGGGCATCCCCGAGTTCGTTCTGCCGAGCTTTTCCAAGACGCTGACCGAAGCCGGGCGCATCGCCAGCTCCGAGCAACTGGGCACGCACATGGGCATCACGGCGCTGGAAGTCGTCGTGGGCTTCGCGCTGGGGGCCTTGATGGGCGCGGTGATCGGTTATGCGCTGGGCCTGTCGCCACGGGTGGAGGCGATTCTTTCGCCCTATCTGCTGGCCTTGCAGATCGCTCCCAAGGTGGCGTTCGCGCCGCTGTTCGTGATGTGGCTGGGCTACACCGTGTATCCCAAGATACTGGTGGCGATTCTCATCGTGTTCTTTCCGGTGCTCATCAACGTGCTCACGGCCATGCGCACGATGGACGGTGACCTCGTAAATCTGGCGCGTTCGTTCTCGGCCACGCGCTGGCAGGTGTTTCGCAACGTCGAATTCCCGACCACGCTGCCGGCGCTGTTCTCGGGCCTGCGTATCGCCAGCACCCTGGCCGTCATCGGCGTGGTCGTCGGCGAGCTGGTGGGCGGCAACATGGGCCTTGGGTATCTGCTGGTGTTCTTCGAGGGGCAGGGCAACACGGCAGGCGTGTTCGTGGTGATCGCGCTGCTCACGGTGATCGGCATCGCGGCCTATTACGCGGTCGTGCTGGCCGAGCGGCGCGTGTTGCACTACCTTCCGACCGCCGAGCGGAGGCTGTCGTGAATCTGGCCGGTCGGCGGGTGATGGTCACCGGCGGCGCGCGCGGACTGGGTGAAGCCTTCGCTCGCGCGCTGCTGGCATCGGGCGCTCGCGTGGTGCTCGCCGACGTATTGCACGAGCGCGGGCGCGCGCTGGCCGCGTCGCTGGGCGAGGGCGCGCATTACGTGGACATGGACCTGGCCGATGCCGAGGCGGTTGGCTCTGGCGTGGCGCGCGCGGCGGCCTGGCTGGGCGGGCTCGACGGCCTGGTCAACAACGCCGCCGTGACCGATTCCGGCGGCAAGCTCATGCAGGACATCGCCACCGACACCTGGGATCGGGTGATGCAGGTCAACGTCCGCGGGACCTGGCTCGCCACCGTGGCGGCCATTCCCCATCTGGCCGCCAGCGGCTCGGGCCGCGTGGTCAACCTGGCCTCCGACACGGCATTGTGGGGCGCGCCGCGCCTCATGGCCTACGTGGCGAGCAAGGGCGCGGTGATCGCCATGACACGCTCGATGGCGCGGGAACTGGGCACACACGGCATCACCGTCAACGCCATCGCGCCTGGCCTGACCGCGGTCGAAGCCACCGAGTACGTGCCGGCCGAACGGCACGAGCAATACCTCAAAGGCCGGGCGATCGCCCGCACCCAGGTGCCGCGCGACGTGACCGCGGCCGTCTGTTTTCTGCTCGACGAAGCCAGCGGCTTCGTGACGGGCCAGTTGCTGCCGGTCAACGGCGGCTTCGTCATGCATTGATATTCGCTACTTGACAAGGAGTACGCCATGGACATGTCCCAAGCTTCCCAGGCCGCCAATGCGCCGGTGTTCAACGAACGCGGGCTGATGGACGCGCGCATTCCGCCCGAGGCGGAGATCCAACTCGGCATGATGCGCCCTCAGGGCCAGGACTTCGGCGCCTGGCTCGAATCGCGCGTGGCCCGCTTCGCCACCCGCAGTTACGACTGGGACGCGCTGAAATTCCAGGCGGATTTTGATCCGCGCTACCGCCGTGCCCAGATGCGCTACATGGGCACTGGCGCCACGGGCGTCGCGCAAGACGGCAACACCGTGCCCTCGGCGCACTTCACGTTCTCGACGATGGTGATCCCGCCGGGCGGCATCGGCCCCTCGCACATCCACTACGACGTGGAGGAAGTGTTTTTCGTGCTGCGCGGCCAGATGAAGATCGTCTGCGAGAAAGACGGCGAGCGCTGGGAATCGGTGCTCAACGAGCGTGACCTGATCTCGGTGCCGCCCGGCGTCTACCGCGAGGAAGTGAACATCACCGACCAGGATGCCCTCATGTGCGTGATGCTCGGCACGCCCAAGCCGATCACGCCCACCTATCCTCCGGATCATCCGCTGTCCAAGGTCAAGCGTCCGACGAACGTCTAGGTGGCTCGGCGCGACGCCATGAGCGGGACCGCTGATATCGGTAAGCAGCCCCTGGAGGAGCGCCTGGGGCGCTTTCCGTTGCGGCTTCAGTGCACGCCGCTGGGCGCCGTGGCCTACCGGCAGGCTGGCGGGCCGCCGCCACGCATCACGCATGTGCTGTTGCACGGGATCGGCTCGGGCTCGGGCAACTGGTTGC
>DAIOSZ010000033.1:0-735 GCA_036752305.1 Burkholderiaceae bacterium | reverse complement strand
CCGATCTCCGGCAGGCCGTTGGCCTGCTTGCGTGGGAGGCACCCGGCTACGGCGACAGCGATCCCGTGGCCGGCGATTTCCCCGACGCCACGGCCTATGCCCAGCGCCTGTGGGCCTGGCTGGACGCGCTGGATGTCGGCGCGCCGGTGGCGCTGGTGGGTCATTCGCTGGGTTGCCTGATGGCTGCGCGGGCGGCGGTGATGCAGCCGTCTCGCGTGCACACCCTCGTGCTGCTGTCCCCCGCGCGCGGCTATGCGTCCGCGCCTGCGCAGCAACGCGAGTCCAAGCTGCGCGAGCGCCTGGCCGCGTTGGACAGCCTCGGTCCCGAAGGCATGGCGACCAAGCGCGCCGCCGCCATGCTCTCGCCCACGGCGCCGGCCGAATACCGGGCCTTCATCCAGGCCGCCAGGGCGCGCATCCGTCCCGACGGCTATCGCCGGGCGGCCCGCCTGCTCGCCGGAGGCGACCTGGGCGCCGACGTCCAGGTGTTGGCGCGGCAGGGCCGGATGCGGTTGACGGTGGCCAGCGGCAGCGCCGACACCATAACGCCGCCAGACGGCTGCCAGGCCGTGGCCGCCCAGGCCGGCCAGGCCTGGACAGACCTTGGCGCGGCAGGCCATGCCTGCGCGCTGGAAGCCGCCGATGCGGCCAACACCTTGATCGGCTTGCAGGAGCCCCCGTATGAACCTTGAATCGTCATCGGCGCGCGTGGCGCCGCAGGACAACGACGCCTAC
>DAIOSZ010000032.1:0-23059 GCA_036752305.1 Burkholderiaceae bacterium | reverse complement strand
CGCCGTAGTCCTCGCCGACGATGATCAGCGCTCCGCCGGTCACGCCGCCCGAGGCCAGGTTGGCCAGCGCGTCGGACGCCACGTTGGTGCCCACGGTGGACTTCCAGGTGGCCGCGCCGCGCACCGGATAGTTAACCGAGGCCGACAGCGCCGCCGCCGCCGCCGCCTCGCTGGCCGCCGGCTCGAAGTACACGCCGAGCTCGCGCAGGATGGGCTCGGCGTCGGCCAGCACGTCCATCAGATGCGAAATCGGCGCGCCCTGGTAGCCGGTGACGTAGCCCACGCCGGCTTCCAGCAGCGCCTTGGTCACCGCGAGGATGCCCTCGCCATGAAACACCTGCCCGGCGGGCATGCGCAATTGCTCGACTTCGCGCGCGAATGATCGTTCGGCCATGGGTGGAAACTCCTGTTCAGGCGTGCCGCCCGGCGGGCGTGTGTTCGTCGATGATGCGCCGCAGCGCGCGCTTGAGCTCGGCCGCCAGCGCCTCGCCAAAGGGCGCCAGCGTCGCGCTTTCGTGCGCGCGGGCCTGCGCGATCAGCCGCGCGACCGCGCGCTCGCCGGCCGCGGTCATGCGCACCAGGGTCACGCGGCGGTCGCTGGCGTCGTCGATGCGCTCGACTTCGCCGCGCTCCTGCATGCCGTGCAGCACGCGCGTGACGGTCGGCTGCTTGGTCAGCGAGACGCGTGAGAGCTCGCCGGTGGACAGCGCCCGGCCTCCGGCCAGCGTGGCCATGATGCGCCACTCGGTCACCGTCCAGCCGCTGGCCTTGACGATCTCGTGGAACTCGCACGAGACGAGCTGGCTGGCCTGCGCGAGCAGCGCGGGCAGATAGTCGTCTACGAAGGGCGGCGCGGCGGCGCGGGCGCGGCGCGCGGCGGTTCGTGAGGGAGTGGCGGTGTCGTTCACGCGGGTCTTTGGTTCAACGGGAGGGCGCTGCGGGTAAATCCCAGTCCGGCAGATGCATCATTTTGGATGGATTTGGCCTACACTGGCAATTACATCCATTTGGATGTATTTAAACAGGAATCCGCCATGCCCTGTTACCAAGGAAACCCCGATGCCATCCGCGCGCTGGTCCGCGAACGCGAGGTGCACAAGGATCTGTTCACCAGCGCCGAATTGTTCGACGTGGAGATGCGCGAGCTGTTCGAGACCTGCTGGGTCTACGTGGGCCACGCCAGCCAGGTGCCCAGGCCGGGGGACTTCTACACCACCACGGTCGGCGACCAGCCGGTCGTCATGGTGCGGCACGCGCCGGACGATATCCGCGTGCTGCACAACCGCTGCCCCCACAAGGGCGTGAAGATCGCCGGCGAGGCCTGCGGCCACACCGGCAAGTTCTTCCGTTGCCCCTACCACGCCTGGACCTTCAAGACCGACGGCAGCCTGCTGGGTATTCCGCTGCGCAAGGGCTACGAGAACACCGGTTTCGACGAGACCGAGGCCCGCCAGGGCATGGCCAGCGTGGGCGCGGTGCGCGTGTACCGCGACTTTGTGTTCTGCCGCCTGCGCGCCGAGGGCATCGGCTTCGAGGCGTTCTTCGGCGAGTCGCTCTCCACGCTGGACAACATGGTGGACCGCTCGCCCGAGGGTCGGCTGGAAGTGGCCGGCGGCGTGCTTCGCTACCTGCACCGCTGCAACTGGAAGATGCTGGTGGACAACCAGACCGACACCTGCCATCCGATGGTCGCGCACGAATCCTCCGCGGGCACGGCGGTGCGGGTCTGGGAGGCCGCGCCGCCCGGCACGCCCAAGCCGATGGCGGTGGAGCAGTTCTCGCCCTTCGTCAGCCCCTACGAGTTTTTCGAGCGCATGGGCATCCGCGTGTGGGACAACGGCCATGGCCACACGGGCGTCGCGGATTCGATCCACGCTGCCTATTCGCCGGTGCCCGGATACGGCGAAGCGATGGTGGCCGCCTACGGCGAGGCGCGTGCCAAGGCCATTCTGGGCGACGTGCGGCACAACACGGTCTACTTTCCCAACATCATGGTCAAGGGGCCGATCCAGACCCTGCGCGTGTTCAAGCCGCTGGCGGCGGATCGCACGCTGGTCGAGTCGTGGACCTTCCGCCTGGTGGGCGCGCCCGACACGCTGCTGGAGCGCACGCTGATGTACAACCGGCTCATCAACGCGCCGACCTCGGTGGTCGGGCACGACGACCTGGAGGTCTACGAGCGCTCGCAGGAGGCGCTGGCTTCGCGTGGCCGCGAATGGGTCAACGTGGCGCGGCTGTACGAAGGCGAGGAAAGCGGCACCGCCGTGGTCAACGGCACCAGCGAGCGCCAGATGCGCAACCAATACCATGCCTGGGCGCACTTCATGACGGTCGGCATGAATCAGGAGGTCGCGGCATGATCGGCGACATCACCACCGAGCGCCTGATCGACTTCGTCTACGGCGAGTCGGCGCTGCTTGACGAGGCGCGCTGGGACGACTGGCTCAATCTGTTCGCCGCCGACGGCATCTACTGGATGCCGCTCACGCCGGGCCAGCAGGACGCGCGGCTTCAGACATCGCTGCTGCACGAGGACAAGCTGCTTTTGAAGATCCGCATCGAACGCCTGAACGGCCAGCGCACCTTTTCGCAGCAGCCGGCCAGCCGCTGCCACCACCTGCTGCAGACGCCGCGCGTGCAGGCCATCGACCATGGCGCGGGCCGCTACCGCTTGCGCACCGCCTTTCACTACGTGGAGACGCGCCGCGACGAACAGACGCTGTACGCCGGCTGGTTCACGCACGAGTTGGCGCGCGAGGGCGCGCACCTGTTCATCAAGCTCAAGCGCGTGGACCTGGTCAACAGCGACGCGGCTTTCGGCAACCTGCAGCTGTTCATGTGATGAGCGACGCACTGGCCGATCTCTTTGCTCCCGCCGAACGCAGCCTGCCGCTGATGCTCCAGCGCCAGGCCGAGCGCCATGGCGAGCGGCCGCTGTTTGCCGCCGGAGCGCTGCGCTGGAGCTTTGCCGACACGTTGGCGCAGGCGCGCGCCTGGGGCGCGCGCCTGCGCGCCGCGGGGGTCGGCACCGGTGACCGCGTGGCGCTGATGTGCGGCAACCGGGCCGAGTTCATGCAGATCTTTCTGGGCTGCGCGTGGATTGGCGCGGTCACGGTGCCCATCAACACCGCCTCGCGCGGCGTGCAGCTGCGCCATGTGCTGGCCAACTGCGGCGCGCGGCTGATGGTGGGCGAGGCCGAAGGCGTGCGCGCCGTGATCGCCGCGCGCGCGCTTGAGGGCCCTGCCCTGCCGCTGCAGGCGCTCTGGCTGATTGACGCGTCCGCGCAAGACGAATCCGCCGCGCCGGGCCTGACGGTCGAGCCCTTTCCAAGCGCGGAGGCCGGCGCCGAAGCGCCGCCTGCCGCCGTGCGGCCGGGCGACACGCTGGCCATCCTCTACACATCGGGCACCACCGGCTTGTCCAAGGGCGTGTGCTGCCCGCATGCGCAGTACTTCTGGTGGGGCGTGCACACGGCCCGCCTGCTTGGCCTGGGCGAGGGCGAGGTGCTGCTGACCACGCTGCCGCTGTTTCACACCAACGCGATGAATGCGTTCTTCCAGGCGCTGCTCACCGGCTCGCTGCTGGTGGTGGAGCGGCGCTTCTCCGTCACCGGGTTCAGCGCGGCGCTGGCCGCGCAGGGCGCGAGCGTGACCTATCTGCTGGGCGCGATGGTGCCGATGCTGCTGTCCAAGCCCGCCGCGCCCGAGGACGCCGCGCACCGCACGCGCATTGCCCTTTCGCCCGGCGTGCCGCCGCGCTTTCACGAGGCGTTCAGCCAGCGCTTTGGCCTGCGCCTGCTCGACGGCTACGGCTCGACCGAGACCAACTTCGTCATCGGCGCGTCGCTGGGCGAGCAGCGCCCGGGCACCATGGGCCGCCTGCGGCCTGGCTTTGATGCGCGCGTGGTCGATGACGAGGACAACCCCGTGCCCGACGGCACGCCCGGCGAGCTGATCCTGCGCGCCGACGAGCCGTTTGCCTTTGCCACCGGCTACTTCGGCATGCCCGAGCAGACCGCGCAGGCCTGGCGCAACCTGTGGTTCCACACCGGTGACCGCGTGATCCGCGACGCCGACGGCTACTTCACGTTCATGGACCGGCTCAAGGACGCGATCCGCCGCCGCGGCGAGAACATCTCGTCCTACGAGGTCGAGCAGGTGCTGCTCAGCCATCCGGCGGTGGAGCTGGCGGCGGTGTTTCCGGTCAAGAGCGAGATGGCCGAGGACGAGGTCATGGCCGCGATCGTGCCGCGCCAGGGCTGCGCGGCCGATCCGGTGGACATCCTGCGCTTTTGCGAGCCGCGCATGGCCTACTTTGCCGTGCCGCGCTACCTGGAGTTCGTCGCGCAACTGCCGGCCACCGAGAATGGCAAGGTGCAAAAATTCAAACTGCGCGAACGCGGCATCACCGCCCAGACCTGGGACCGCGAGGCCGCCGGCTACCGCGTCCAACGTTGAAAAGGCCCGATGAGCAGCGTGTCATCCCGATCGAACCGGCCGCGCCAAGACTATGACGGCGTGGCCGTGACCGTGCCCGTGACAGTCCCCTACGAGCGCTACTCCACGCGCGGCGCTCATTGGTACGTGGGCCAGGCGCTGGCCGCGCTGCTGCGGGGCAGCGGCCTGACCAAGGACGCCATCGACGGGCTCACCGTCAGCAGCTTCTCGCTCGGGCCGGACACGGCGGTCGGCGTGACGCAGCACATGGGCGTGTCCCCACGCTGGCTCGACCACATCCCCACCGGCGGCGCCAGCGGGGTGATGGCGCTGCGCCGCGCCGCGCGCGCGGTGCAGGCGGGCGACGCCGACGTGGTGGCCTGCGTGGGCGCCGACACCAATCACGTCGACTCCTTTCGCCAGACGCTGGGCGGCTTCAGCCATTTCTCGCGCGATGCCATCTATCCCTATGGTTCGGGCGGACCGAACTCGGTGTTTGCCATGATCACGGCGAACTACATGCGCCAGTACGGCGCCACGCGCGAGGACTTTGGCCGCATCGCCGTCGCCCAGCGGGCCAACGCGCTGAAGAATCCGAACGCGCTGTTCAAGAAGCCGTTGTCGATGGCGGACTACCTGGCGGCCAAGCCGATCGCCGATCCGCTGCATCTGTTCGACTGCGTGATGCCGTGCGCGGGCGCGGACGCCTTCCTCGTCATGCGCGAGGAGCGCGCGCTTGACCTGGGCCTGCCGTACGTCAACCTGCTGGGCAGCATCGAGCGGCACAACGCATACTCCGACGATCCGATCTTCGTGCGCGGCGGCTGGCGCCAGGACCGCGACGATCTGTACGCGATGGCTGGCGTGCGCCCCGGGCAGATCGACTTCATCCAGACCTACGACGACTACCCCATCGTCGTGATGATGCATTTCGAGGACCTGGGCTTTTGCGCCAAGGGCGAGGGGCCGGCCTTCGTGCGCGAGCGCGGCCTGACCTGGGACGGCGACTTTCCCAACAACACCAGCGGCGGGCAGCTGTCGGTCGGCCAGGCCGGGGCGGCGGGCGGATTTCTCGGCATGGTCGAGGCGATCCGCCAACTCACCGGCGCGGCGGGCGAGCGCGCGGTGCCCGGCGCGCGCACCGGCCTGGTGTGCGGCTTCGGCATGATCGCCTACGACCGGTGCCTGTGCACGGGCGCTACGATTTTGGGAGCTGCTCGTGGTTGATTTTGTTGATATTCAGCATCATCAGACTGTTCAAATAGGGGCGATCAGGCCATGACGATGCCCGCCATGCGCCCCAAGCGCAAGAACCCGGTTCTGCGCACGCCGCAGATCAACCTGCCGCCCGGCGCGCGTGGCCGCGTGGCGCTGGGGCTGACGGCGGCCGCCGCGCTGGGGCGCCTGGAACTGCAGGTCTGCGAAGACTGCGGCGCCGTGCAGTACCCGCCGCGCGATGCCTGCGGCGCCTGCCTGTCGCCGCGCCTGCGCTGGCGCGAACAGAGCGGCGCGGGCGAGCTGCTGTCGGCCACCACCTTGCACCACAGCAACGACCTGTATTTCCGCGAGCGCCTGCCCTGGCGCCTGGGCCTGGCGCGCCTGGACGCGGGGCCCACCGTGATGGCGCATCTGCACGGCGCCGTCGGCGAGGCGCCTGGCCGCGTGCGCATCGCCGCGCGGCTTGATCGGGCCGGCCAGGCGGTGCTGGTGGCCCTACCCGAAGGAGAAGATGTGACCATGACCGCCGACCCCATGCTGCGCGAGATGAGCAGCGATCCGCGCTTTCGCAAGGTGCTGATCACCGACGGCAAGACGGCGGTGGGCCAGGCGCTGGTGCGCGCCTTCGTCGCGGCGGGCGCCGACATCGTCTGGGCCGGCTGCGCCGAGCCGTGGAAAAAGATGCCCGGAACCAGCGATCTGGACGCGCTGGCGCCGCTGGCCTGGGTGCCGCTGGACGTGACCAACGAGCGTTCGGTCAATGAGTTGGCCGGCGAGATCGGCGGCAAGGTGGACATCGTCGTCAACAACGCCGAGGTGCACCGCGCCTTCGGCGTCGCGGCGCGACGCGGCACCGACGTGGCGCGCGCCGAGATGGAGGTCAACTACCTCGGCTTGCTGCGGCTGGCGCAGGCCTTTGGCCCGGCGCTCAAGGGGCGCTCGGCCGATGGCGTGGCGCATGCCACCGCCTGGGTCAACCTGCTGTCGATCTACGCGCTGGCCAATTTTCCGCCGCACGGCACCTACTCGGCGTCCAAGGCGGCGGCCTACTCGCTCGCGCAGTGTCTGCGCGCCGAGATGCGGCCCGCCGGCATCCGCGTGCTGAATGTGTTTCCCGGCCCGATCGACGACGAATGGAACCAGCAGATGCCGCCGCCCAAGCTGGCGCCCGCCGCGCTGGCCAGTGCCGTGGTCAAGGCCTTGCGGGAGGGCCTGGAAGACGTCTACCCGGGCGACGTGGCGCAGGAGTGGCTGGAGCGCTGGCGCGACAACCCCAAGGTGCTGGAGCGCGAGCTGGCGCAAGGTGGAGCCTGAGCATGAACCCATCGCCAAGACTCCTGGATCAATTGGCCGCCGCGCTCGGCAGCGGCGCCGTGCGGGTGATCGACCTGACGCAGACGCTCACGCCCGATTTCCCGCAGATCGCGCTGCCGCCCGAGATGGGCCAGTGCTGGCCATTCCGGCTCGAAGAAGCCTCGCGCTACGACGAGCGCGGCCCCGGCTGGTACTGGAACAACTTTTCCTGCGGCGAACACACCGGCACGCATTTCGACGCGCCGATCCACTGGATCTCGGGCCGCGACCTGCCGAACAACGCGGTGGACACCATTCCCCCGCGCCAGTTTGTCGCGCCTGCCTGCGTGATCGACTGCTCGGCCCAGGCGCGGGCCGATCCGGACTATTTGATGACGGTGCGGGACATCCTCGACTTCGAGGCCGCGCACGGGCGCATTCCGCGCGGCGCCTGGGTGCTGATGCGCACCGACTGGTCGCAGCGCCGGGACCCCGAGGCCTACCAGAACTTCGACGAAACCGGTCAGCACACGCCCGGCCCGAGCAGCGAGGCGGTGCGCTTCCTGGTGGACGAGCGCGATGTGCTGGGCTTCGGTTCCGAGGCCATCGGCACGGACGCCGGACAGGGCTATCACCTGCGCCCACCCTATCCCTGCCACTACTACATGCACGGCGCGGGAAAGTACGGCCTGCAATGCCTGACCAACCTGCACCTGCTGCCGCCGGCGGGCGCGTTGCTGATCTGCCCGCCGCTGAAGATCGAAAACGGCAGCGGCAGCCCCTTGCGCGTGCTCGCGCTCGTCCAGGACTGACATGGAGAAGCCCTTGAAAACCCCCTTTCGCCGCCTTCTGCTGGCCACTGCCGCGTTCGCGCTGTGTGGCCCCGCCGCCTTTGCCCAGACGCCTGCCTGGCCCAGCAAGCCGGTGCGCGTGATCGTCGCCTTCCCGCCCGGCGGCCTGGCCGACGTGCTGGTGCGCGTGCTGCAGCCGCAGCTGGCCGAGGCGCTGGGCCAGCCGGTGGTCATCGAGAACAAGGCCGGCGCGGGCGGCAACGTGGCCGCCGCCGAACTGGCGCGCGTGGGCTCGGACGGCCACAGTTTCATGGTCAATGTCAGCACGCTCGAATCGGTCAACCCGCTGATGTTCGAGCGCATGCCGGTCGATCCGGCCAAGGAATTCCAGCACGCCGCCTTGCTGGCCAACACGCAGCTGTTCCTGGTCACGCGGCCGACGTTGGAGGTGAAGAACGTCACGGAGCTGGTTGCCTACGCCAAGGCCAACCCGGGCAAGCTCAGTTACGGATCGGCCGGCACCGGCACCACGCCGCACATCGGCGGCGAGCTGTTCAAGCAGAACGCGGGCATCTTTGCCACGCATGTGCCGTATCGCGGCGCGGCGCCCGCCATTCAAGACCTGATGGCGGGGCAGGTGGACTATGGGTTCATGCCCGGCACGGTGTTCCAGGCCGTCAAGGCGGGCAAGCTCAAACTGCTGGCGGTGGCCAGCCGCGAGCGCACCGACAACTTCCCCGGCGCGCCGACCATGAAGGCCGAAGGCGCCGGCGACGTGTTCGTGGACACGCCTTTCGTGTTCTACGCGCCCGCGTCCATGCCGGCCGGCAGCGTCGCGCGGCTCAACCGCGAGGTCAACCGCCTGCTCGCCACGCCCGCCATCAAGGCCAAGTTCGCCGAGGTCGGCGCGGACGCGCTGCCGCTCGCCCCGGCCGAGGTCAAGAGCATGGTGCAGGCCGAGATCGCGCTCTTTGGCCCGATCGTCAAGTCGCGCGGCATCAAGGCGGAATAGCACATGACCCGCGAACGCATCGCCGTCGTCACTGGCGGCAGCGCGGGCATCGGCCGCGCGATCTGCGAGCAGTTGCTCGCCGAGGACTGCACCGTGATCTCGCTGGCGCGGCGGGCCTGCGAGATCACGCATCCCCGGCTGGTCAACCGCCTGGTTGATCTGATGGACCGCCAAGCCTGCGCACAGGTGGCAGCCGAGCTGGCGCGCGAATTCGCCGTGAACACGGTGGTGCACAACGCCGGCGTCATCCGCGCCGCGCTCTTGAGCGAGGTCAAGCTCGGCGACCTGGACGCGCTGGTCAACCTGCATCTGGCCTGCGCGGTGCAACTCGTCCAGGCCGCGCTGCCCACCATGCGCGCGCAAGGCTTTGGCCGCGTGGTGCTGCTGTCGTCCCGGGCGGCGCTGGGGCTGGCCACGCGCACCGCGTATTCGGCCACCAAGGCCGGCATGATGGGCATGGCGCGGACCTGGGCGCTGGAGCTGGCGCCCGAGGGCATCACCGTCAACGTGGTGGCGCCGGGGCCGATCCGCAGCACCGAGATGTTTCATGCCGTGGTGCCCGCCGGCAGCGACAAGGAGCGCCAGCTGGCGGCGTCGGTTCCGGTGCGTCGGCTGGGCGAGGCCGAGGACGTGGCGCGCGCCGTGGCGTTCTTTGCCAGCCCTGTCAACGGATTCGTCACCGGCCAGGTTTTGTACGTCTGCGGCGGCACCAGCGTGGGCAGCCTGGCGTTGTGAACTGCGTCAAGAGCCTGCCGGAGCTGTACGCAATTTCCCCGATGCATCCCGCGTCGGCGCTATTTACCATTGACGGTTTCACGTCGATTTCTAGGAGATATGCCATGCTGAGCGCCACTTCCGCCACCCTGCGCTGGAGCGCCGTCGCCGCCGCTGCCCTGAGCGTGCTGTCGGCCCAGGCGTCCGACTATCCGGCCAAGGGCAAGACGATCACGATCATCGTGCCGTTCGCCGCCGGTGGCCCCACCGACAAGGTGGCGCGCGACCTGGCCGAGGCGCTGCGCAAGCCGCTGGGCGGCGGCCCGGTGGTGATCGACAACGCGGCGGGCGCGGGCAGCACCATTGGCGCGGCCAAGGCGTTCCGCGCCGCGCCGGACGGCTACACGCTGCTTGTCACCCACGTCGGCATGGCGACCACGCCCGCGTTGTACCGTTCGCTGCCGTACAAGGTGGAGGAGTTTGAATACCTCGGCCTCATCAACGAAGTGCCGATGGTCGTGGTGGCCCGTCCCACGATGGCGGCCAACACCTGGGCGGAGCTGAACACCTGGATCGGCCAGAACAAGGGCAAGATCAACCTGGGCAACGCGGGCCTGGGATCGGCCTCGCACCTGTGCGGCCTGATGCTGCAGAACGCGCTCAAGACGGACATGCAGACCGTGCCCTACAAAGGCACCGCGCCCGCGATGACCGACCTGATCGGTGGCCAGATCGACATCATGTGCGACCAGACCACCAACACCACCAGCCAGGTGGAAGGCAAGAAGATCAAGGCCTACGCCGTCACCACCGCCAAGCGCGTGACCGTTCCGGCCGTCTACAAGAACCTGCCGACGCTCGATGAGGTGGGCCTGAAGGGCTTCAACGTGTCGATCTGGCACGGTCTGTACGCCCCCAAGGGCACGCCGCCCGACGTGGTGAAGGTGATCAACACCGCGCTCAAGGCGGCGCTCAAGGATCCCGAGTTCGTCAAGAAGGAAGAGGGACTGGGCGCCGTGGTCGTCACCGATGGCCGCACCGACGCCGCCGAGCACAAGAAGTTCGTTGCAGCCGAGGTGGCCAAGTGGGGGCCCGTCATCAAGGCCGCCGGGCAGTACGCCGACTGATTGGCCGATGCGCTGGTCGTGTCCCTCAAGCCGCCCTCGGGCGGCTTTTTCATGTTTCCCACGGGTTCGCGCATGAACGACACCTGCATCGTCACGGGCAGCGCCAGCGGCATTGGCGCGGCGGCCGTGCAGTTGTTGGCACGCGCGGGCTACGACACCTACGGGCTGGACATCGACGCCGACGGCGCGGAGCGCGTGGCCATGCAGGCCGCGCTCGACGCGCCCGGCACGCGCCACGCCAGCCGCGCCTGCGACGTGGCCGACGAGGCGCAGGTGATGGCGGGGTTTGGCGCGGCGCTGGCTTTTCTCGGGCGGCTGGATGCGCTCGTCACCTGCGCGGGCGTGGTGGACACCACGCCGTTCATGGACATTTCGGTCGCGCAGTTTCGTCGCGTCAACGACATCAACAGCCTGGGCACCTTTCTGTGTCTGCGCGAGGCGGCGCGCCACATGCGGCCGGGCGGGCGCATCTGCACGGTGGCCAGCATCGCCGGCCTGCGCGGCGGCGGCCTGTCGGGCACTGCGGCCTACGCCGCGAGCAAGGGCGGCGTCATCGCGCTGAGCAAGAACGCCGCGCGGGTGCTGGCGGACAAGGGCATCCGCGTGAACACGCTGTCGCCCGGCGCCACCGACACGCCGATGATCGCCAAGCCGCTGGCCGATCCGGTGCACCGCGCGCGCATCGAGCAACTGGCCGCGCAGCGGCGCATCGGCCAGGCCGAGGAAGTGGCCGGCGGAATCGTCTACCTGCTTTCGCCCGAGGCCAGCTTCACGCATGGCGCGCAGCTCGAGGTCGCCGGCGGCATCGTGATGCCATGACGAAGCCGGCGCTGCGCGTGGTCGACTCGATCACCGAGCTGGACGCGTCGGACGCCGGCTGCCTGGCGGTCAGCGGCTCGCATGGCGGCATCAGTTCGGCGCGCTTCGCGCTGGCGGCGCGGCCCCTGTTGTCGGTGTTCAACGACGCGGGCGTGGGGCGCGACGCCGCCGGCATAGCCGCTCTGCCGTTTCTGCAATCGCACGGCCTGGCGGCGCTGACGGTCGCGCACACCAGCGCGCGCATCGGCGAGGCCCGCAGCACGCTGGAAGACGGTGTCGTCAGCCATGCCAACGCCGCCGCGCTGGCCCTGGGCGCGCGGCCGGGCATGGCCTGCCGTGGCATCATCGAAATCCTGTTTGAACGGAGCGCCGCATGAAAACCGTCCCCCGCACCCTGCCCAAATTCCGTCCGGACGCGCGGCGCCGCGCGGCCCTCAGGGCCGCGCCCTGGATGGCCCTGGCCTGCCTGGCGCCTGGCGCCTTTGCCCAGGGCGCCTGGCCCACCAAGCCGGTGCGCATCGTCGTGCCGTTCGCGGCCGGCGGCACCACCGACATCCTGGCGCGGGCCATCGCGCCGGAGTTGACCCGCGCCTTTGGCCAGTCCTTCATCGTGGACAACAAGCCCGGCGCGGGCGGCAACATCGGCGCGACCGAAGTCGCCAAGGCGCCGGGCGACGGCTACACGCTGCTCATGGGCACCGTGGGCACGCACGGCATCAACCGCGCGCTCTACCCCAAGCTGCCCTACGACCCGTTCAAGGACTTCGTTCCCATCACCCTGGTGGCCGGCGTGCCCAACGTAATGGCGATGAACGCCGAGAAGGCCAAGGCACTGGGCATCGCCAACGTGAAAGACTTCATCGCCTACGCGCGCAAGAACCCCGGCAAGATCAACATGGCCTCCAGCGGCAACGGCACCTCAATCCACCTGGCCGGCGAGCTGTTCAAGACCATGACCGGCAGCTACATGGTGCATTTCCCGTACCGGGGCTCCGGCCCGGCGCTGCTCGACCTGGTCGCCGGCAACACCGACGTGATGTTCGACAACCTGCCGTCCGCCCTGCCGCACATCCGCTCGGGCAAGCTCAAGGCCGCCGGAACCCCGGCGGACATCGTCTCGCGCATTCAGCAGGAAGTGGCCAAGAGCCTGTCCACGCCCGCCATCAAGGAAAAGCTGCAGGCCCAGGGCGCCATTCCCAGCGGAAACACGCCGCAGCAATTTGCCGCCCTGATCGAGCGCGAACACAAGAATTGGGCCGATGTGGTCAAGGCCTCGGGCGCCAAGGTGGATTGAGAGTGCTACCAAACAGATAGCTGCCCATGGTGATGTTAATTCACAAAACGGCCAAATGTATGCTTAAAAACCGGCACTTGGGCGGCCGCTGAGCCGGTTTGGGCTCCCGCGGCACCCGCCAGCCGGTTTTTGAGGCCATTTTTCAGACTGAAACAGGCCTTAAGCCCAATAAAAACGACCACGGACAGCTATAAATAAGGTAGCGGTTCGCTGCCCTTCAAACGCCCCAGGTCACCACCGCCTTCGCGGCCAGCGAAGTGCGCAGCATGTCGATGAAGGGCATCGCGCGCTGGCGCAGCATCACCAGCGGTTCCTCGCCCCGCGCGGTGGCCTTGTCTTCCTCTGCCGTGCGCGCGGCGGAGCCTTGGGCCTGTTCCTGTGCCAGCTCGCGCGCGACGGCCGCCTCCAGCGCAGCAATCGCCGGGCCCATCTGCTCGACGGTGATGATGCCCTGCGGGTCGTCGCCCTCATAGCCCTTGCCGATGATGTCGAGCATGCGGCGGCCGTCGGGCTCCAGCATGATGAGATCGGCCGTGGCCCTGGACTTGAACTTGAACAACATGTGATGGCTTTCAGTAGGAGTTGAACGGGGAAAGCTCCATTGTCCGCGCTGTTGCGACCCGCACATGTCAGCGCAAGCCTCGTATTGGCTCGGCGACATGCCCAGAGGCGACCGGGTTTACCCTCTATTTGCCTTCACCACGGTTCGCGCACAATTACTTCAAGCATAAATAATATTTTGATAAACAAAATACGAGGCAAAGCGACATGAAAATCCGCTGCATCGGTGGCGGCCCGGCGGGCCTGTACTTCGCGCTGCTCATGAAGCAGCACAACCCCGCGCACGACGTGACCGTGATCGAGCGCAACAAGCCCTATGACACCTTCGGCTGGGGCGTGGTGTTCTCCGATGCGACGATGGACAACATGCGCCTGTGGGACCGCCCCACGGCGGACGAAATCCAGCAGGCGTTCAACCACTGGGACGACATCGAGCTGCACATCAAGGGCGAGGTCATCCGTTCGGGCGGGCACGGCTTTGTCGGCATCGGCCGCAAGAAGCTGCTGAACATCTTGCAGGCGCGCTGCGAGCAACTGGGCGTGCGGCTGGTGTTCGAGCAGGACGTGGACTCCGACGCCGAGTTCCCCGAGGCCGACCTCATCATCGCCAGCGACGGCATCAACTCCAAGATCCGCACGCTGCACCAGGACATCTTCAAGCCCGAGCTGGTGGTGCGGCCCAACCGCTACATCTGGCTGGGCACGCACCGGCTCTACGACGCCTTCACCTTTCTCTTCGAAAAGACGGAGCACGGCTGGTTCCAGGCGCACATCTACAAGTTCGACGACCAGACGACCACCTTCATCGTCGAATGCCCCGAACATGTCTGGCTGGCGCACGGGCTGGACAAGGCCACGCAGGAGGAGTCCATCGCCTTCTGCGAAAAGCTGTTTGCCGCCAACCTGCAGGGCTATCCGCTGCTGACCAACGCGCGGCATCTGCGCGGCTCGGCGTGGCTGAACTTCCAGCGCGTCAAGTGCGAGCAGTGGTCGCTGGAAAACGCGCAGGGCGCGCATGTGGTGCTCATGGGCGATGCGGTGCACACGGCGCATTTCGCCATCGGCTCGGGCACCAAGCTGGCCATCGAGGACGCGATCGAGCTCACGCGGCTGTTCATCGAGATGGGCGATTCGCCCGCGACCATCGGCGAGGTGCTCACGCGCTACCAGGCCACGCGCAGCGTGGAGGCGTTGAAGCTGCAAAACGCCGCGTGGAACGCGATGGAGTGGTTCGAGGTCTGCGGCCAGCGCTATTGCGATCGCCTGGAGCCGCCGCAGTTCATGTACAGCATGCTCACGCGCAGCCAGCGCATCAGCCACGAGAACCTGCGCCTGCGCGATGCCGCCTGGCTCGAAGGCTACGAGCGCTGGCTGGCCGAGCGCGGCGGCGTGGCGCCCGCCAGGGGCATGGCGCCGGTACCGCCCATGCTCACGCCCTACACGGTGCGCGGCCTGACGCTGAAAAACCGCATCGTCGTCAGCCCCATGGCGCAATACCGCTGCGTGGACGGCGTGCCAGGCGACTGGCACCTGATGCACCTGGGCGCGCGGGCCGTCGGTGGCGCGGCGCTGGTGATGGTGGAGATGACCTCGCCGACGATGCGCCAGGGCTTCGATGGACGCATCACCCCCGGCTGCCCCGCGTTGGAGAACGACGCGCAGCAGGCGGCCTTTGCGCGCATCGTGCAATTCGTCCACCAGCAGTCCGACGCGCGCATCGGGCTGCAGCTCGGTCACAGCGGCCCCAAGGGCTCCACCCAGCTGGGCTGGGAGCAGATCGACGAGCCGCTGGCCACCGGCAACTGGCCGCTGGTGGCGGCCAGCGCGGTGTCGTATGGCGAGCAGAACCCGGTGCCCGAGCCGCTCACGCGCGCGCAGATGGACCAGGTCCGCGAGGCCTTCGTCGCCGCCACGCGCCGCGCCGACGCGGCCGGTTTTGACTGGCTGGAGTTGCACTGCGCGCACGGCTATCTGCTGTCGTCGTTCATCAGCCCGCTGACCAACCGCCGGAGCGACGAATACGGCGGCCCGCTGGAAAACCGCTGCCGCTACCCGCTGGAGGTGGTTCGCGCCATGCGCGCCGCCTGGCCCGAGGACAAGCCGATGAGCGTGCGCATCTCGGCGCACGACTGGGCGCCCGGCGGCATCACGCCGGCCGACGCGCTGGAGATCGCCCGCTTCTTCAAGGCCGCGGGCTGCGACGTGATCGACGTGTCCTCCGGCCAGACCACGCGCCAGGCCAAGCCGGTCTACGGGCGCATGTACCAGACGCCGTTTGCCGACCGCATCCGCAACGAAGGCGGCATCGCCACCATGGCGGTGGGCGCCATTTCGGAGGCCGACCACGCCAACAGCATCATCGCCGCCGGCCGCGCCGATCTCTGCGCGGTGGGCCGCCCGCACCTGGCCGACCCGGCCTGGACGCTGCATGAGGCGGCCAAGCTGCAAAGCCAGGCCGTCACCTGGCCGCTGCCCTATCTGAGCGGCCGCGACCAGCTCTACCGCGAAACCGCGCGCGCGCAGGACATGGCCCGCGCCGCGCTGGCCGCTGCGGTCCAGAACGCCCGGTTGGCGGCGGCCTGAGGAAGAAGCGTTCCCATGGATCTGGAAGCCCGCCTGGCCGACCCGGTGCTGGATCCGCAACGGCACGCCGAGCATCCCGAGGAGCTGCGCCTGTGGCTGCGCCTGCTCACCTGTGCGCAACTGGTCGAGAAAAACCTGCGTGCGCGCCTGCGCGGCGAGTTCGACACCACGCTGCCGCGCTTTGACCTGATGGCCCAGCTCGAGCGCCGGCCCGAGGGCATGAAGATGAGCGATCTCTCGCGCCGCATGATGGTCAGCGGCGGCAACGTCACCGGCATCACCGACCAGCTCGTCGCCGAAGGCCTGGTCGAGCGCGCCGCCGTCGATGGCGACCGCCGCGCCTACAGCGTGCGCCTGACGGCCAAGGGCCGCGAGGTGTTCGACGCGATGGCCCGCGCGCATGAAAACTGGATCGTCCAGGCCTTCGACGGCCTGAGCCCGCGCGAACAGAAAACCCTGCATGGCCTGCTCGGCAAGGTCAAGCAGGCCAATCGGGCCGAGCCCGTCATCCCGAAGCAGAACGCATGAAACACTTCCTTTCCTCCAGCAATCCGATGCGCGGCGGCTACGACCTGCGCGCACCGTATCAGGCGCGGCATTTCCAGTGGAGCTTCGACGCCGCCACCGGTGTGGGCACCGTCACGCTCAACCGGCCCGAGCGCAAAAACCCGCTCACCTTCGACTCCTACGCCGAGCTGCGCGATTTCTTCGACGGCCTGCGCCGCGCCACCGACGTGAAAACCCTCGTCATCACCGGCGCGGGCGGCAACTTCTGCTCCGGTGGCGATGTGCACGAGATCATCGGCCCGCTGACCCGCATGACGATGCCCGAGATGCTGGAGTTCACGCGCATGACCGGCGATCTGGTCAAGGCCGTCCGCAACTGCCCGCAGCCCGTCATCGGCGCGCTCGACGGCGTGTGCGCCGGCGCTGGCGCGATGATCGCGCTGGCCTGCGATCTGCGCCTGGGCACGCCCCAGGCCACCTGCGCCTGGCTGTTCACGCGCGTGGGCCTGGCGGGCGCCGACATGGGCGCCTGCGCGCTGCTGCCGCGCGTGATCGGCCAGGGCCGCGCCAGCGAGTTGCTGTTCACCGGCCGCGCCATGAAGGCCGACGAAGGCCTGGCCTGGGGTTTCTTCAATGCGCTGCACCCGTCGGACGAACTGCTGGCCGCCGCGCACAGGCTGGCGGCCCAGCTGGCGGCGGGCCCGACCTTCGCGCACGGCATGACCAAGACGATGCTGCATCAGGAATGGGCCATGACGATCGACCAGGCCATCGAGGCCGAGGCGCAGGCCCAGGCCATCTGCATGCAGACGCGCGACTTCACGCGCGCCTACGAGGCCTTCGCCGCCAAGCAGCGCCCGGCCTTTGAAGGCGATTGAACAACCCGGGACACCGCCATGGCATCGAGCACCCACTGCGAACCTCCCGCGCCCCAGGGCGCGCCCGTCGGCCAGACCGCGCTGCCGTTCTTCGACGACACCCACCGCGATCTGGCGCGCCAGCTCTCTGCCTGGGCCGATGGGCAGCGGGTGGACGAGTCTGACGACCGCGCCGCCTGCCGCGAGTGGGTGCGCCGCCTCGGGCAGGCCGGGCACCTGCGCTGGTGCGTGCCGCGCGCCTACGGCGGCGCGCTGGAGGCGCTCGACTCGCGCGCCCTCGTGATCGCCCGCGAGACGCTGGCCTACCACTCGCCGCTGGCCGACTTCGCCTTTGCCATGCAGGGCCTGGGCTCGGGCGCCATCACGCTGGCGGGCAGCGAGGCGCAGCGCCAGCGCTACCTCACGGCGGTGGCCAAGGGGGAGATGATCGCCGCCTTCGCGCTGTCGGAGCCCGATGCCGGCTCCGACGTGGCCGCCATGCAAACCGCGGCTGTCCGTGGCCGGCCAGCGGTGGCGGGAGGCCGGAACGAGCCCGATTGGAGCCTGTCGGGCAGCAAGACCTGGATCTCCAATGGCGGCATCGCCGACTTCTATTGCCTGTTTGCCAAGACCACGCCGCAGGCCGGCGCGCGCGGCATCACGGCCTTCATCGTGGAGGCCGATACGCCCGGGCTGGACACCAGCGAACACATTCCGCTGATGGCGCCGCACCCGCTGGCGGTGCTCAAGCTGAGCGACTGTCCGCTGCCTGACGAGCAGCGCCTGGGCGAGGTGGACGGTGGCTTCAAGCTGGCCATGCGCACGCTGGACATCTTCCGCGCCTCGGTGGCCGCCGCCGCGCTCGGCATGGCGCGCCGCGCGCTGGCCGAGGCGGTGGCGCATGCGCGCGGCCGGCGCATGTTCGGCCAGAGCCTGGCGGACTTCCAGCTCACGCAGGCCAAGCTGGGCGACATGGCCGCGCTCGTTGATGCCGGCGCGCTGCTCACCTACCGCGCCGCCTGGCTGCGCGACACCGGCGCCGATGCGGCCGCCGTCACGCGCGCGGCGGCCATGGCCAAGATGACCGCCACCGAGAACGCGCAGCGCGTCATCGACATGGCGCTGCAGATGCACGGCGGCCTGGGCGTGCGTGCGGGGGTGAAGGTCGAGTCGCTGTACCGCGACATCCGCTCGCTGCGCATCTACGAAGGCGCCACCGAGGTGCAGCAGCTCATCATCGGCAAGGCGGTGTTGAAGGAGGTGTTCGCATGAGCGCGCCGGGCCGCTCCCAAGCGCGAATCCCGCAGCACGACGTGCGGAGGATAGTCCAATGAGCGCCGCCTCCGCTGCCCGATCCGCCCAGACCGACCGCTTCGTCCACGAGCGCCTCCCGGCGCCAGCCGACTGGCCCTATCTGCATTACGACCTGCCGCCGTTGCGCATCGCCGCGCAGGTCAACCTGGTGGCCGAACTGCTGGATGGCGCGCTGGCCAAGGGCTGGGGCGAGCGGCCCATGCTGCGCAGCCCCACGCGCGTGCTGAGCTACCGCCAGGCGCTGGAGCGCGTGCAGGCCATCGGCCAGGTGCTCACTGGCGATCTGCGCCTGGAGCCGGGCAACCGGGTGCTGCTGCGCGGCGGCAACTCCATCGACATGGCGCTGGCCTGGCTTGCCGTGGTGCGCGCCGGCCTGGTGGCCGTGGCAACCATGCCGCTGCTGCGAGCCGCCGAACTCAGCGCCGTGATCGCCAAGGCCCAGCCCGCGCTGGCGCTGTGCGACGCGCGGCTGCTCGACGATCTCCAATCCGCCGTGGCCCAGACGCCGCTGGCCGACGGCCAGGCGCTGCGCGTGATCGCGTTCGACGCCGAAAACACGCAGCCGCCGCCGCCCGGCAGCCTCAACGCCCGCGCCGACGAGCGCCAGGGCCAGGCACTGGCGCCCTGCCCGGTGAGCGCGGACGACATCGCGCTCATGGCCTTCACCTCGGGCACCACTGGCAAGCCCAAGGCCGTGATCCACCGCCATCGCGAGGTGCTGGCCGCCTGCCAGGCCTGGCCGCGCGAGTTCGTCCGGGCCACGCCGGACGACGTGGTGATCGGCTCGCCGCCGCTGGCCTTTACCTTCGGGCTGGGCGGCATGCTGCTGTTTCCCATGGCGGCGGGCGCCAGCGTGCTGTATGCCGACGGGCCCTACACCCCCGAGCGCCTGGCGCGTTGCATCCACGACTTTGGCGTCACCATCTGCTACACCGCGCCCACCTTCTACCGCCAGACCGCCCCGCACATGAAGGCGCTGGAGGCCGAGCGCGGCAAGCCTCGTCTGCGTCTGGCCGTCAGCGCGGGCGAAGGCCTGCCGCCGGCCACCCGCGCGCTCTGGCACGAGGCCACCGGCCTGCACCTGATGGACGGCATTGGCGCCACCGAAATGTTCCACATCTTCATCTCCAGCGACGGCGGCCCGGTGCCGCCCGGCGCGCTGGGCCGCGTCGTGCCCGGCTACGTGGCCCGCGTGGTGGGCGAGGACGGCCAGGAGCTGCCGCGCGGCCAGATCGGCCGGCTTGCCGTCACCGGCCCCACCGGCTGCCGATACCTGGACGACGACCGCCAGCGCCTCTACGTCAAGGACGGCTGGAACTACCCCGGCGACGCCTTCCTGCAGGACGAGGCCGGCTACTTTCACTACCGCTCGCGCACCGACGACATGATCGTCACCGCCGGCTACAACGTCGGCGGGCCCGAGGTCGAGGATGCGCTGCTGCAGCACCCGGCCGTGGCCGAATGCGGCGTCGTCGGCGAGAGTGACGAGGAGCGCGGCATGATCATTGCCGCCTACTGCGTGCTGCGCCCCGGCCAGGTGGGCGACGCCGCCATGGTGAAGGCGCTGCAAGACCATGTGAAGGCCCGCCTGGCGCCCTACAAATACCCGCGCAAGGTGGTCTTCGTCGCCCAATTGCCGCGCACCGAGACCGGCAAACTCCAACGCTTCAAGCTCAAGGCCTCGTCATGACCTGCGTGCATCAACTCCTCCAGCCCGAAGGCTGGGCCCCGCCCAAGGGCTATGCCAACGGCGTCGCGGCCCGCGGCACGCAGATCTTCGTGGGTGGCCAGATCGGCTGGAACGCGCAGCAGGAATTCGACAGCGACGGCTTCGTCGACCAGGCGCGGCAGGCGCTCGCCAACGTCGTCGCGGTGCTGCGGGAAGCGGGCGCGGGGCCGGAGCACGTGACGCGGATGACGTGGTACGTCGTCGACCGCGACGAATACAACGCCCGCCTGCGCGAGCTCGGCGGCGTCTACCGCGACGTCATGGGCCGCAGCTTCCCCGCGATGACCTGCGTGCAGGTGGTGGCGCTGATGGAGGCGCGCGCCAAGGTGGAGATCGAGGTCACGGCGGTGCTGCCGGCGTAAGCGCCCGCCGCCACCGGGCGCGCGTAAGATCGGCGTGACCCCTGTTCGAGGAGAACGCCGCCATGAACGCTGAAGGTCTGCTGGTCGCCCGCCTGTTCCTGGGCGTGCCCTTCGTCATCTGGGGCATCCAGAAGCTGCCCGGCGGCGAGGCGCACCTGGTGCCCGTGCTGCAAGGCATGGGCCTGCCCGGCGCCACTTTCCTGGCCTACATGGTGGGCCTGTGCGAATTCGTCGGCGGCGTGATGGTCGTGCTGGGCTACCCGGCCCGCACCGCCGGCGTGCTGCTCGGCCTGTGGTGCCTGGTCACCGCCTATGTCAGCCACAAGGGCAACACCACGCAGCAGTTGTCCCACACCAGCATGGCCGGGGGCTTCTTCCTGCTCGCCGCCGTTGGCCCGGGAAGCCTCGCGCTGTTTGGCGGCCAGCCGAGCGGAATTTGGGCGCTGCTGCCATGAGAACCTGGCCGCGGGGCTGCGCAACACCGGATAGCCCCGGCGCGCCGAAAAACGGAAGTATGAAATTGATAGCTGCCCGTGGCTGTTTTCATTGGCCTACAGGCATAAATCACGTCAAAAAATGGCTTCGGATGGGTGATTTTTGGCTGGTGTCGCGCGAGTTTGTTGATGTTACGACAAAATTTGTAGAAATCTCAACAAAAAGTCCATTTCAGAAGGCATTTTTCAGGGCTCGATGGGCCAGTTCTTCAGGCAGGACGACCACGAGAAGCTATCGTTTTTGAACTTGAGCCCGGGAATCGCCCGCCGCCGTTTGACAGAAACAGCTTGGGCATTGTTTACGTTCCGAATCTCCGTCGCCTATCCCGGAATCGGCTCTCAACCCCTGCCAATCGAGCGCCTGAGGCAGATTTGCCGAATTTGCCAGTTTTGCCAATGAACTTTTATGTCTAAGTAGATACGGGGGTTTGTCCCAATCGTGTGATCTTGGAAGGCATGGCATCGTGCAGGGCAGTGGCGCCTTGCGCCGCAAAACAAGAATCACACAGGGAGGAGCGGCTTTGAACCGGCTGACACAACTGCGCCCCTACGCGGCGGCGTGCATCGTTTGGGCTCTTCAGGCCCTGGGCGCCGCAGCCCTTGCGCAAACCATTACCCCGTCCTATTCGGACACCAGCAGCGTCACCGGCTCGCTCATCCCGGCTGCGCAGGCCCGTCCCGCCAACGCCTTCAGGGCGCTTGGCGAGCGAATCATTGATGCGCGATTGGCCGAATTGGAGTGAGATCGTGACACCTGACCGAGCAAATGTCATGAAGCGTCTGCGCCGTGTCTTCGTTGCGCTGTGCACGTGGGCTTGCAGTATGACCAGCTTTGCGGTGAGCCCCATCGGTGAAGAATGGTCTATGTGTTTCTTTGGAGGCTCCTATTGCGGCACATATCCGTCGTATGAAGATGCTTGCCAGGGTGCGCTTGCGACAATTAAAAGGCTCGAATCTTCTTGCGTTTCCGTTTCAGGCGGAGTCAGCACGCCTTGTACTTATGGAATTGACCGCCATGAGCAGGACGGTTATTGTGACATTGTCAAAAATGGCTACACCAGATACAGGGCCTATACCACAAAATACAGCCTCTGCCCTATCAACAGCCACCGAACGGGCTATGTCAATTGCGTTTGTGACGACGGCTATGTAGAAAACGAAGCCAAAACCGCATGCGTCTCAAAAGAAATTAAAATTAATCTGATCCCCCAGTCTAGCAGAACGCATTCTTTGCCAGCGGGGCCGGTCGTTCCCGTCACAGCCAAGATCACCTCAAATATCGGCTCGCCCGCCGGCAAATCCGTCGTAATCAAATTGGCCGGCAGCAGCCTGTATGGAACGACTGACGGGTCTGGTGAATTCAAATTCACTTACGTTCCACCTTACTACACACGGTACACCGCAGAGCTATTTGCCGATTGCTCCGATTGTTCAAACACCGCCAATACCTCCATCACAGTCGATCCAATCCACCTCCCCAACCAATGCACCCGAGATGACGCCGACGACCCCGGCCGCCTCGAAGGCAACCCCATAGCCCCCGGCACCGGCGAGAAACGGCAGTCCGAGAGCGACTACGCCGACGCCGCCCCCCACGGACTGTCCTTCACCCGTGGCTACAGCAGTGCCGGCGCGGTGGACTCCGGCTTTGGCCCTGGCTGGAGCCACCGCTTTGCCGCCACCGTCATCCCTGCCGCCGCCCCCGGCGCCACCGAACCCTTCCCCCAATGGCGCGAGGTGCGCATCGGCGCCGACGCCAGCGTGCGCTTCAGCCGAGCCGACGCCGCCAGCGCCTGGGCCGCGCTGGCCAGCGCCGACCGCCTCACCCTCGCCCCCGACGGCGCCTGGCGCTACACCCGCGCCAGCGACGACAGCACCTACGCCATCGGCAGCCTCTCGGGCCAACTCCTGTCCATCACCAACCGCGGCGGCCTCGTCCACACCCTC
>DAIOSZ010000031.1:22222-23463 GCA_036752305.1 Burkholderiaceae bacterium | reverse complement strand
CGTGTTTCTTCGGAACGATTTGCGGCGCGGGCGGGCCGATTACTTCGCTAACCCTCCGACTGGACTCGGGCAATGCATGCGTCCCAGTGGCATTGCGCGGACGGTCATCCGTGCCCAGGCGCGACACCTACCTGGCCGACCGAACGAAACACTACACTCACCGTCACCTTCCAGCCTGACCTGCTCTACCGCCCATGACTCCCTTCGTTCCATCGCGTCGCCGACTGCTTCAGAGCCTGGGCGCGGGTTTGGCGTTCGCGGCCACGTCCGCGCGCGCCGCCTTTCCCGACAGGCCATCCAAGATCATCGTGCCCTGGGCTGCCGGCGGCAGCACCGACGCGATTGCCCGTGCGCTGGCGCAAAAGCTCAGCGAGAGCTTCAAGCAGCCCTTCGTGGTGGACAACCGCCCGGGCAACGGCGGACACATCGGCGCCGACCTCGCCGCCAAGTCACCGCCCGATGGCTACACCAGCATCGTGCTGGAACTGTCGCATGTCTACGCACCGGCCGTCGTGGCCAAGCTTCCGTACGACGTGCTGCGCGATTTCACGCCGGTCACGCTGATTGGCACCTCGCCGATGATCCTGTTTGGTCCGCCGGACGCGGGGGATTACCGCGCCTACCTGAAAAAGCTCGCCGCCAGCCCCGTGCCGCCGGCCATGGCCAATACCGGCACGGGGTCGGTCAGTCACCTCGTGGGCGAATTGTTCTCGCAAGCCACCGGGATCAAGTTCAACATGGTGCCGTATCGGGGCGGCGCGCCCGCGATGACGGATCTGGCCGCCGGCCAGGTGTCGGCCTACTTCGCGACGCTCGCCACGGCGGCGGCGCTGATGTCGGCAGGCAAGGTCAAGCCGCTGGCGGTGTCAAGCCGCCGCCGCTCCGACGTGCCGGTGCTGCGCAACCTGCCCACGCTGGCCGAGCTGGGCCTGAAGAACGTGGACGTGAGCCAGTGGTGGGCATTGGCCTTGCCTGCCACCACGCCCATTGAGGTCAACGACAAGCTGCGTCTGGAAACCCTGGCGGCGATGACCGATCCCAGGGTGCTTGAGCGCATGTCCACGCTCGGGGTGGAACTCAAGGGCAGCTCGCGTGACCAGTTGCGCGGCTTCATGCGCGCCGAGGCCGAGCGCTGGCAGACGCTCGCCAAGGGCGTGGGGCTGACGCCGCAGTAGCGAGGCGCGGACTACTCACTCAGCGCTTTGCGCCCGATTGCCCGACGGCGTTGTTGCCGGCACGGG
>DAIOSZ010000031.1:3152-22212 GCA_036752305.1 Burkholderiaceae bacterium | reverse complement strand
CGCCGGAGATGGACGCGTGGCCGGTGGCGGATTGGCGGGCGCGCCGGGCTGGCGCCCGAGCTGCAGGCTTTCGATGACGACCTGCGCCGTGGTGAGATCCAGCGTGATTTCGCGGAACCCGGGGCCGCTGAGGCGGTACTTCAGCAGCTTGCCGCCGTAGCCCGTCAGGTACAAGCCCGACAACACGCGCCTCCCGCTTTCCTCGTAAGAAAACACGGTTTTGGCAAATGTCTGCCCGTTGATCCGCACCCTCGACGGCTCGCCGCTGAGCAGGTTGCGGTAGATGCCCAGGCGCGACATGGCGCGAATCTCGGCGACGGACCGGGCAAACTCCGCGGCAAAGCGGGGATCGTTCATGCCTTCCTGCCAGCGCTCCTGGCCGCGGGTATACGAGTAGATGGTGAGCCAATCGTCGCCCTTCTTGTAGCCGTGGCTGATTCCCAGACCTTCCTGCACCGTCGTGTGGTCCTTGCGGCCGGTGTAAGTCCAGCCCTTGAGCGCGGGCGGGGTGTTGGCCAGGTCGAGCCTGGGAATATCGGCCGACAGGACGCCGGAAGCGTCGGGCGTGTTCTTCTGCGGTGCCGCGCAGGCCCCCAGGCCAAGAGCCACCGCCAGTATCCACAGCCTGGCGAGGCGCTCGCCCCACGACGTGTTGCCTCGAAGAGTCATGGCATCCCTTGCTTGTGATGGGCCAACAAGGCCCTCGATACGCCTATTTTCCTCTGCCAATTCAGACCACGGCAACAACTGTGGTCCAGGATTCACGGGTGCTTCGCCCGAGACATGCGGGTATAGGCGTTGGCAAACCGCGAGTTCCTCAATATCGCGGCGCGCGGACTAATTGTTGCGCTCCTGCCGCGCAAACGGCGGCAGGGCCGCCAGGATGCGCCGCCCATAGGCGGTGGCCGACAGCCGCCGGTCGTAGCAGACGACCTGTGCCTCGTCGGTCTCGGTGCGGATGGCGCGGCCCATCCATTGCGCCAGGCGCATGGCGGTGGCGGGCACCACCAGTTCATTGAACGGATCTCGACCGCGCGCGCGCAGCCACTCGGCGCGCGCCTCGCCCACCGGGTCGTCGGGCGGCGCGAAGGGCAGCTTGGTGATGAACAAGTGCTCGCACTCGGCGCCAGGCAGGTCCAGGCCCTCGCCGAAGGACTGCATGCCAAAGATCACGGAGCGCTGTCCCGCGGCCACGGCCTCGCGGTGGCGTTGCAGCAGCCGGGCGCGCGGCCATTCGTTTTGCACCAGTACCCAGTCGCGCTCGGCGGGGGTCAGCGCCTCCACCGCAATGCGCATCTGTTCGCGCGAGGTAAACAGCACCAGCGCGCCACGCCGCACCGGTTGCAGGTCGTGTCGCAGCAGCACGGCGACCTCGCGCGCGTAGTCCTGCGGCTGGCGCGGGTCGGCGCGCGTGGTGCCCGTGCTCAGGCGACCCTGGGCCGCGTAGTCGAATGGGCTGTCCACGCGCAGCGTGCTCACGGCGTCGTCCGCGTCGAGGCCGGACTCCGCGAGGAAAAAGTCAAAACCGCTTTGCGCGTTCAGCGTGGCCGAGGTGAGCACGGCGCCTCGAACCTGCGACCACAGGCGCTCGCGCAGCGCCGGGCCCGGCAGCACCGGGCTGGCGTGGGCGGTCAGATGCACCCAGCCGCCGTTGTCGTTGCGCGTGAACCATTTGGCGACCACCGGACTGGCCGCGTCGCGCTCGGCGTCCTCGCCCGCCCGCAGCAGCCAGGCCAGGGTGGCGTGCGCACCTTCCAGGCGCGGCGTGAGTTGGCCGACCTGGGCGTACAGCGCCGCCAGGCGCCGGGCTTCGTCGGGCTTGTCGCGCAGTTCGGCGCGCAGCACACGGGCGATGGCGCCCACGGTGTCGATGAAGCCTTCCGCCGCCAGCAGCGCCGCTTGCAGCGGTGCGTGGAACGCCTCGGGCAACTGGCCACGCGGCACGCGCACGCGCCAGGGTGCCGTGTAACCCCGGCTGCCGGGCGCCTGCGGCGGCGGCAGGCCGCGCTGCCATTCGGCCTCGTAGACCTGAAGCACCAGGCGCGCGACCTCGTCAATCGCCTGGCGAAGCTGCGCGCCGCGTTCCGGCAGCGTGGCCGCATCGCTCACCTGCAGCGTCAGGCCGACCTTGCGCGCGCGATTGGCCAGCCGGTCGATCCAGCCCAGCCGCGTGAGCGACATGCGCGCGGCAAACTGGTCGAGCGCCACGGCGGGCAAGTGGTGCGCCTCGTCGAGCACCAGCAGGCATTGGTCGGGTTCGGGCAGCAGGCGCGCATCCAGCGAGGACAGCAGCAGGTCGTGGTTGGCGACGATGACCTGCGCGCCGACCAAGGCCTTGCGCCGCTCGAAGTAGCTGCAGTTGGAAAACACCGGGCAATGCCGGTTGGTGCAGGTGCTGGCCTCGGCGGCGATGGGCATCCAGTCGAGAGGATCGGGTGGCATGGCGAGGGTATCGCGGTCGCCGTCCCACTGGCCGTCGGCCAGTTCCTGCGTCAGGCGCTGGTAAAGCCGCCGGCGCTCGTCCTGGTCGGTGCGCAGGGCGTTGTCGGCTTCCGATTCCTCGCTCTCGACTTCATCGAGCAGGTCGGCCATTTCGTCGTCCAGGCTCGGCTCGGCCAGGCGCGCCAGCTTGAACTTGCAGACGTAGCGCGCGCGCCCCTTGGCCAGCGCGAACCGCAGCGGCTCGGCCAGCAGCGGATCGAGCGCCTGCGCGAGCAAGGGCAAATCCTTGTTCACCAGTTGTTCCTGCAACGCCACGGTGGCGGTGGAGATCAGCACGCGCGTCTTACGCGCCAGCGCCGTGGCAATGGCCGGTGCCGCATAGGCCAGCGACTTGCCGACACCGGTGCCGGCCTCGATGACGGCGATGGCGCGCTCGATCGGCTCGTCAGGCTCGACCTTGCCGAGCGTGACGTCGGCAAAGGTGGACGCCACGAGCCGCGCCATGCGGAGCTGACCTTCGCGCTGGCGAAAGCCCGGGTGGCCGCGCACCACCTGCTCGAAGGCTTCGAGCGGGTCGAGCGGCTTCGGGCTCGGGTCTTCGCTCACCCGCGCTCTCCGGCGTCCAGCGCCGCGCCGATGGTCAGAAACTGTCCGCCCGCGACATAGTGCAGGCTGCGCAGTTCGTCGGGCGCGTCGTCGAAGTGCCAGCGGCCATCTCGGTAGACACGCGCGTCGGCTCGGGCGGCCACGACTTCGGCCAGGAACAGGTCGTGGCGCGTCTGGATGGACGGCTCCGGGATAACGCGGCATTCGAGCCAGGCGATGGCGCCACCGATGCCGGGCGCCGCGATGGCGCTGGAGGGCAGCAGCGGCACGGCCAGGCGCCTCAGCTTGCCGGGCTGCTGGCGCTCGCTTTGGGAGCCGAGCGCCAGCGTGAGTGCCGCCTGGGCACGGCAGGGTACCGAGAGGACGAATTCGCCACTGGCTTCGATCAGCGCGCGCGTGTGGGTGGCCTTGTCGAGCACCACGGCCACTTTGGGCGGACTGAAGTCGAGTGCCATGTTCCAGGCTGCCGCCATCGCGTTGACCTGGTCGCCCACGCGCGCCGAAACCAGCACCGTCGGGCCATGGTTGAGTAGCCGGGTCGCGCGCGCCAGCGGCACGTCCTGAATCGGAGCAGCGGGGACGTTTTCAGTCATCATGAGGAGAGACCTTGCGCCGTTTCAGCGCCGCCTCGTACAGGGCATTGCGCGGCTGCCCGGTGATCTGGGCGGCCAGCCGGGTGGCGGACTTGAGCGGCAACTGTTCCAGCAGCAGTTCGAGTACACCGGTGTCCAGCGGCGCCGGCTCGTCGGATCGCGCCGCCGGATGCACCACCAGCACGAACTCGCCGCGCTGGCGCTGCGGATCCTGGGCGAGCCAATCGGCAAACTCGCGCGCGGGCAAGGTGTGGACCTGCTCGTGCTGCTTGGTCAATTCGCGGCAACAGGTGAGCAGGCGTTCGTCCAGGGGCGCCAGTTCGCGCGCCAACGCCGCGATGCGGTGCGGTGCCTCCAGCAAAACCTGAGCGCGTGGCTCGGCCGCCACCGCCTGCACGGCCTGCTGCCGCTCTCCGGATTTCGCACCCAGGAATCCGAGGAACACGAAATGTCCATCGCCCGCCAGACCCGACGCGCTGACCGCGCAGGTCACGCTGCTCGCGCCGGGCAAGGCCACCACGCCCAGTCCGGCCGCGCGCACCGCCTCGACCAGGCGCGCCCCGGGGTCACTGATGCCGGGCGTGCCGGCGTCGCTTGCGTAAGCCACACGCTCGCCAGCCGCCAGATGCGCGAGCAGAGCGCTGGCGGCTTCGCGTTCGTTGTGCTGGTGCGCGGCCAGCCAGGCGCCTGACGGCTTGTCGATGCCGTAGGCCAGCAGGAGTTGGCGTGTGTGCCGGGTGTCCTCGCAGGCCACGCGGTCGGCGATGGACAGGACGTGCAGCGCGCGCAGCGTGATGTCGGCCAGATTGCCGATCGGCGTGGGCACCAGGTACAGCGTGCCCTTCGGATAATGCTGGGCACCGGCCGCGTCGTGCGCGGCGGCGAGGGAGGTTTGCAATGATGAAGCGTTTGACGGCATGGCGATCCGGCGCGCCCGGGGCCGCCGCTGGGGCCACGGCGCCCACCACACGCGAGCGTGGCGGGCAAGCCGAAGACCTCGCACAGGCGCATCTGCGCCGCGCGGGGCTCGTGGCCGTGGCGCGCAATTATCGGACGCCCGGGCGCGGCGGCGGCGAGGTGGACCTGATCATGCGCGAAGCGGACGGCACGCTGGTGTTCGTCGAGGTGCGCGCGCGCCGGTCCACCGCCTTCGGCGGCGCGGCGGCCAGCGTGGGCGTGCTCAAGCGGCGGCGCATCGTGTTCGCTGCCCGGCACTACCTGCTGCGGCTGGGCGGTGCAACGCCGCCTTGCCGCTTTGACGTGGTGGCCGTCGAAGACGGGCGCATCGAGTGGCTCAAGGCCGCATTCGACGCCTCTGAGTAAGCGCTTGAGCCAGGGCGTGATGCCCGCCTCGCTATGATCCTCCGATGGCCGAGCAACGGGTAGAGCAGCATTTCATCGATGGCGCCGACTTTCTGTATCAGGCTGCCGCGCCGCTGGCCAAGCCTCTGGCGGACGCAGCGCACGGGATCGTGGCGAGCCTGGCCGGTGGCGGCAAGGTGATGGTGCTGGGGCAGGGCGCGTCGGCCCTGGATGCGTTGCGCTTTGCTGGTTTTCTGCTTGGCGGCCTGGAACGTGCGCGACCGCCGTTGCCGGCGCTGGTGATCGGCGCCGGGGTGTCGTCCGCCGAGGGCGCAGCGGCTGACGCGGCGCGCGAGCTGCAGGTGCTGGGCGCGCCGGGCGACGTGCTGGTGGTGTTCACGGCGCGGGCGGTGCAGGCGCCGGTGGTGGCGGCAATCGACGCGGCGCACGTGGCCGAGATGATTGTCATTGCGTTTCATGGTGAGAGCGGCGAGCGCACCGCCCGGTTGCTGCGCGAAACCGACGTGGGCATTGCCTGCAAGCACGATCGCCTGTCGCGCGTGCATGAAATCCAGACCATGGCGGCGCACGCGTTGTGCGCCGCCGTGGATCATTTGTTGCTTGGAGCCGAGGAGGATTCCGCATGAGCTTTCGTTGGGTTGCCGTTCGCGGGGGGGCGCTGCTGGCGGTGATGACGCTGGTCACTGCCTTGCAAGGGTGCGCGCCGCTGATCGTGGGCGGCGCCATGGTCGGCGGGACGATGATGGCGCTTGATCGCCGCACTTCCGGTACGCAGGTGGAGGATGAGGCCATTGAACTCAAGGCCGCGCAGCGCCTGCGTCAGGGCCTGTCGGACAAGGCGCATTTCAACGTGACGAGCTACAACCGCCAGGTGCTGCTGACAGGCGAGACGGGCAGCGAGACCGAACGTGAGCGCGCCGGGGAAATTGCCACTCGGGTGGAGAACGTGGCGAACGTCATCAATGAGATGGCCGTGCTGCCCGTCTCCAGCCTGAGCGAGCGCTCCAACGACACGCTCATCACCACGCGCGTGAAATCCGCGCTGATCGATGCCAAGGACGTGCAGACCAACGCGTTCAAGATCGTGACCGAGCGCGGCAACGTCTACATGATGGGACGCGTGACCCAGCAGGAGGCCGAACGCGCGACCCAGGTGGTGCGGGGCGTGGCGGGCGTGCGCAAGGTGATCCGCGTGCTGGAGATCATCAGCAACGACGAACTCAAGGCGCTGGAGTCCAAGAATGCCAAACCGGCGCCGCCCAGCGGCGCCGGCACGCCCGGCCAGTAGCGGGGCAGGCTCAGATCACCCGGCGACCTTGAAGCGCCGGCCAGCCATCTTCAGGCCCCAGATCAACTCGACGAAGGCCTGGTTGTTGATGAGCGGCTCGTCGCCGATGACGAGCCAGTAGGCAACGCCATCGACCCAGAACAGCAGGAAGGTCTTGGCGGGGATCAGCATCGCCACGTCTTCGTGGAACGACACCGCATGGCACACGCCGGTCCAGCCCCGGGTGACCTGACGCTCGACGAAATCCATGAAATCGGCCGCCGCCGCGCACAGGCCGTCGGCTTCCTCGTGCGTGAAGCCGGTGTGGGCGAGCGTGAAGCCATCCTGCGAGGCCAGCGCGGCGCGGCGCGAGCCCGACAGACCGCCGATAACGTGCGGCAGGAAGCCGTCCAGCTGCACTTCCGGGCCGCTGAGCCGGCGCGGGCTGATCTCGATCCAGCCCTGCTCCATGAAGCGGTCGTGACGCGCGGCGTTCTCGGGCGCCTGCGCCAACCACTCGGCCAGCGTGAGCGCGTGCGGCGCGGCGGTGAGCGCCTGCAGGGCCGCCATGTCGGCGCTGGGTTCGCGGACCGCGAAGGCGGCCATGGCGCCGGCGGGCGTCATGAGCAGCCAGCCGGGCGGAGGTGGCGTGGACTTGTCAAGCATGGAGACGCGAGGTAGGAGAAATGCCTTCACCCACGCCCGTGAAGGGGTCGATGGTGTAGATGAGCGCCTTGACGAGCTGCGTCATGTCTTCGCGGCGGCGCGCGTCCACGTCCATCACGCAGGGATGCAGGCCCAGGCGCTCCAGTTCCCGGTTGACGCGCGCGCGCGCATCCCAGGGGCCGCGGTCGGTGTGCGACATGCCAATCACCACCGTGGTCTGATCGATGAGCGTCTTGAACTCGGCCAGGTAGGTGCGCAGGTCGCGCACCGGGTCTTCGGCGGCGGCGTTGATCAGCAAGACCAGGCCGAGCGCGTTCTCCGTGAGGATTTCCCACATGAAGTCGAAGCGCTTCTGCCCTGGCGTGCCGTACAGGCGCACCTGATGGCCGCCGGGCAGGCGCATCAGGCCGTAGTCCATGGCGACCGTGGTCGTGGGCTTGATGTCCTGCACTTCGTCGCTGGCGTGGGCGTCGGTCGCCACCACCTCGATGTCCGAGAGGCTTTGAATCGCCGTGGTCTTGCCCGCGCCCACGGGGCCGGCGAACACGAGTTTGTAGATGGTGGTGGTGGCCATGCGGAAAGGGGCTAGAGCAGCTTGTCGAGAAAAGCGCGCAGAAAACCCTTGCGCGCGGGAGGAAGGGGTTTGGGCTTGGGCAACTCCGGCGCGGGAGCCGCCGGCGCGGTGGAGGCTCCCGCGCGGCTCAGGGCCACGGGGAAACTCAATGCCTTGCCCGAGAGGACGCAGGCCAGCGCGAACGCGTGGATTTGCACCGGACTCAGCTTGGGAAATGCGCGGTGCAGCTCGGTGGCCGATTTGGGCAGGTGCAGACAGATCGCGCTCAGCTGGAGGTCCGGTGCCGTGGCGCCGCGCAGACGCGTGAGGTTGGGCATGTGCCGCAACTGGAAGCGCAGGTCGGCTTGCACGGTCGGCTGCACGCGCAGCGCGATGGAATGCACGAGTTCCCACATCGAATCCGCCAGGCTCGTCTTGGGCGGCGCCACGCCATTGGGCGACAGGCTTGCCAGCGTGGAGTCGATTGCCTCCGGTGGCAGCGGGCCGGCTTCGCACTCGTCCAGCAACGCGGGCTTGTCGAGCAGGCTGACCAGGGCGGTCACGCTCAGGCTGGAGGCGATCCAGCCCTCCACCGGGTGAATCACCGCGCGTGGCAGGCCATGAACCGTCCACACCACGGCCTCCGTCTGCAAGGCCAGAGGCCGCAGCAGCTTGATGAGCGGTAGATCCGCCAGGCGAGGATAGGCGGCCAGCACCAGCAGCAGCCCACCGTCACGCAGTTCGGTGCCAATGGCGCCGTCGGGCGCCATGTAGCCGCTGTGCCGCCGCGTCGGCATGTCGCCGTCGTGGTAATCGGTGACCGGAGGAGCCGGGGCCTCGTGCCGCATGGGCAGGCGCCGCCGTGCGGCGGACGCGGGCTCAGGGCCTTGCGGCGCGGGGGCGGTGTCGGCGAACGGGTTGCGCGGTACCGCCGCTGGTACGGGAGCCGGAGTCGGGCGGATCGCGGGCTGGGGCGCCACCAGCGGTGCCCCGCGCAAGGTGCGCGCCTTGCGCTCCGCCGCGAGATCGGCCACGCTGCGCTTGGGCTCGGCGATGCGCTGCACCGTGCGGTCGCGGCTGAAGGCGTCGCGCACGCGCTGCACCGCCGCGCGCATCTCGGCGCCCGTGTACGGATGCTGCACCCACTGGATGTTCTGGAACGGGTTGCCAACCACATGCTTGAGCCATTCGCCGCTGCTTTGCCGATTCAGCAGCACGGCGCTGCGGCCGATGAGCACCGATTCGAGGCGTTCCAGAGCCTGCCGCGAATAGCTGCGCACGCCCAGGCCAAGCAGATCGACGATGCAGAACTGGCAGGCCTTGGCTTCGCGCGATTGCACCGGGACCGACAGATCGGGCGTGCGGGCCAGCGTCAGCGGCTTTGAATCAGGCCATGCCATGCCGAGCATGATCTCGATGGCCGCCGCCTCCTGCGTACCGAATCCGACCAGCAAAATGTTCACGCTCAGGCTCCCGATCGCGGCAGTTGGTTCATCACATCGTCCCAGGTCGCGACCGCCGGATGCTGGCCAGCCTTGACCAGTGCGCGCCGCGCCAGCATGAAGGCCAGGGGGTCGCCGCATTGCAGGCAATGGTCGAGAAACGCCTGCTCCGCCTCCGCCGTGGGCTCCCGCGTCTGCTGCTCGACGAAAGCCGCTGCGATGCGCCGCGAGTCGTCGGCGCTGCAGCGCAAGGCGCGGCGCGGCACCGTCATCGACGGGGTGGTAAGCACGCTCCAGCGCGTGGCCAGCGGGCTGCACACCGGGAACGGCGCGTTCTGGTCGAGGTAGGCCTCGAAGGCCGCCGTCAGATGCGGCGTCATCCGCTCGCGCGCCGTCTCCAGCATGCGCGCCGCCGCCAGCCGCTGGCCCGGCAGGCAACCGCGAAACGCATCGGCCAACGCGCCCTGAAACGGCTCGGTTCCTTCGAGCGGCAGCGCGGCGGCCAGCCGCTTGGCGTGCAGCGTGGCCTGTCCCGGCGCGGCGTACACCCGCCGGCCCAGGGCGCGGAACTCGGCTCGATCGTGCATGGGGAAGGACTCTTGGCCGCTCAGTCGAGCAGCGTGTCCATCAGGTCGATCATGAACTCGGCATCCTCGTGGCTCATGCGCTCGAATCCGCCGGGCATGCCCAGATCGGCGGCGACCTGCTGGCCGTCGGGCGTGTCCTGGAGCGCGACCAGCGCGGCGACGATCTGCTCGGCCTGCTCGCCCAGGCCCGGGCGGGCCAGCAGCACGTGCGTGATGTCGGACAGGCGGCTTTCGATCAGCAGCTTCAACTGCGCGCGCGAGAGCTTGGACAGCGAGTGGTAGGCATCCGCCAGCAGGAAGACCGCGTCCGCCTCGCCCTTGATGGCCAGGCGCGCGGCGGCCTGGAACGAGTCGGTCATCGTCCACTGCACGTCGGCTTCGGTCAGGTCAGCGGGTTCCAGCAGCCGCAGGCCGATCAGCTTGACGTCGCGGTTGTCGGTGATGGCGATCTTGCAGCCCGGTTGCAGGTCTTCCACCACGTTGGCGGGTGACGCGGCGCCCGTGGCGATGACCATCTCGTCGGCCTTGCCGACCGGGCGGGCCACGGCCTGGAATCCGGCGTCGCGCACCATGGCGGCGGCGTCGAAGGGGTTGGCGTACACCACGTCGGCTTTGCCGCCAGCGATCAGCTCGGCCTGCTCGTGGGCCGAGGCCGGCGTGAGCAGGTGCAGCGCGATCCCCGACTTGCGCTGCAGCCAGGTGTTGAGGATGTGCCAGGCGGCAAAACGCTCGGGCGGAAAGTCCGGCGCGATGAGAATGTTCAGGTGGGTCATGTCAGGCCGCCTTTTCCTGCGCGAGCCAGTCGGCATACACCGCCGACAGCTCCGCGATTTTCTTGCGTGAGGGCTTGCGGCGCACCGAGGTGTAGCCGACGATGCTGCCGCCGCGCACATTGGGCACCGCGGTTGCGTACACCCAGTAGTGGGCGCCGTCCTTGCGCAGGTTCTTCACGTAACCGTGCCACTTCTTGCCCGACGAGATCGTGTCCCACAAATCCTTGAACGCCGCGCGCGGCATGCCCGGGTGGCGCAGGATGCAGTGCGGCTGGCCGATCAACTCGTCGCGCGCATAGCCGCTCATTTCGACGAAGGCGTCGTTGGCGTGCGTGATCACGCCGCCGAGATCGACGCGCGAGATGATCAGTCGGCCTTCTGGAAAAGGCACCTCGCGGTCGATCACGTAGACCGTGCGCGAGCTGCCGTCGTGAAAGTGGAGCCGGTGCTCCGTGGCCGCCTCAGGCGGCTTGGGCATGTCTGCCAGGGTCATGTCGCTCTCCCGGGGTTCAGAGCAGCTTCGCCAGCGATTCGGAGGCGCGCTTGATATCGAGGAACACCAGACCGAGCTTGGCGTTGGCCTTGGTCAGCACCGTGAGCACCGCCTCCGGGCCGACGGAGCTCATGATCACGTAGCCCCGGTCGCCTTGCAGCAGCACGCGGTCGAGCGTGCCACGAGCCAGCTCGCGGACCGCGCGGTCGCCCAGCGACAGCATGGCGGCGGACATCGCGCCCACCCGATCCTCGTCCATGCCATGCGGCAAGGCCGACGCAATCATCAGGCCATCGGTGGAGATCAGGGCCGAGGCCTCCACGTCGGCGGAGGAACTCGTCAGTTCCTCCAAAATCGTTTGAAACATATCGGTGCGCATGGCGTTATCCAGTGATGGGAAAAGCAGAAAAAAGCACGATCCGCCAGACCAGGTGCGGGCGGATGCCACGGGGCTGAATTCTTGCCGGTTGGCGAGGGTTGGATTTGATCCGCATCAAGGCCGCGGCGGGTTGTGGAAAAAACGCTGCCCGCCTGTCCGGATAGGGCCGAACGGGCAGCGCACCTTCAGGTCAGGCGCTGGATCAGGCTCGAGGTATCCCAGCGCCCGCCGCCCATCTGCTGCACATCGGCGTAGAACTGGTCCACCAGCGCGGTGACCGGCAGGCGGGCGCCGTTGCGCTTGGCTTCGTCGAGCAGCAGGCCCAGATCCTTGCGCATCCAATCGACGGCAAAGCCGAAGCTGAACTGGCCGTCCACCATCGTTTTGCCCCGGTTGTCCATTTGCCAGCTCTGCGCGGCGCCCTTGCCGATCACATCCAGCACCTGCTTCATGTCCAGGCCGGCGCGCTGGCCGAAAGCGACGGCCTCGGCGAGGCCTTGCACCAGGCCGGCGATGCAAATCTGGTTGACCATCTTGGCCAGTTGGCCCGCGCCGGCGCCGCCCACGCGCGTGAACGCCCGCGAAAACGCCATGGCGACCGGCCGGGCGGCCTCGAACGCGGCCTCGTCGCCCCCGCACATGACGGTGAGCATGCCATTCTGTGCACCGGCCTGGCCGCCGGAGACCGGCGCGTCCACGAAGTTCAGGCCCAGCGCCTGCGCGGCGGCATACAACTCGCGCGCCACGTTGGCCGAGGCCGTGGTGTGGTCCACGAACACCGCGCCGGGCTTCATGCCGGCAAAGGCGCCGTCCGGGCCGAGCACCACGCTGCGCAGATCGTCGTCGTTGCCCACGCAGCAAAACACGAAATCCTTGTCCCGCGCGGCCTCGCGCGGCGTGGGCGCCGAGGCGCCGCCAAACTCGGCCACCCAGGCCGCCGCCTTGGCCGGGTTGCGGTTGTACACCGTGACGGCGTGGCCCGCGCGCGCCAGATGCCCGGCCATCGGCAGGCCCATGACGCCCAGGCCGAGAAAGGCGGCTTGCCGGGCGGGGGGGGGTTCGTAGGTTTTGGGGTTGCAGCTGCCGGTCATGGTTCGAGGGGAATGGGGAGGGACGGGGAAAACGAGGTCAGACGATCGAGAGGTGCTCGGTGCCCGCCGACAGATCCTGCGACTTGGCGCGCTGGCTGTTGAGCTTGATCTGTAGGCGCAGGTCATTCACGGAGTCGGCGTTGCGCAGCGCGTCCTCGTAGGTGATGGCGTTCTTCTCGTAGAGATCGAACAGCGCCTGGTCGAAGGTCTGCATGCCCAGGTTGCGGCTCTTTTTCATGATCTCCTTGATCTCGGACACCTCGCCCTTGAAGATCAGATCGGAAATCAGCGGCGTGTTGAGCAAAATCTCCACCGCCGCCGCGCGGCCCTTGCCGTCCTGCTTGGGAATCAGGCGCTGCGAGACCAGGCCCTTGAGGTTGAGCGACAGGTCCATCAGGAGCTGCGCGCGCCGCTCCTCGGGGAAGAAGTTGATCACCCGGTCCAGCGCCTGGTTGGCGCTGTTGGCGTGCAGCGTGGCCAGGCACAGGTGGCCGGTTTCGGCAAAGGCCACCGCGTGTTCCATGGTCTCGCGGTCGCGGATCTCGCCCATCAGGATCACGTCGGGCGCCTGGCGCAAGGTGTTCTTCAGCGCCGCCTCCCAGGAGTCGGTGTCCAGCCCCACCTCGCGCTGCGTGACCACGCAGTTCTTGTGCGGGTGCACGAACTCCACCGGGTCCTCGATCGTGATGATGTGGCCATAGGAATTCTCGTTGCGGTAATCCACCATCGCGGCCAGCGAGGTCGATTTGCCCGATCCGGTGGCGCCCACCAGAATCACCAGGCCGCGCTTGGTCATCACCACGTCCTTGAGCACCGGCGGCAGGCCCAGGCCGTCGATGGTTGGCAGCGTGGTGGGAATCACCCGCATCACCATGCCGACCTTGCCCTGCTGGACGAAGGCGTTGACGCGAAAGCGCCCCGAACCCGGCGGCGAGATGGCGAAGTTGCATTCCTTGGTGCGCTCGAACTCGGCGATCTGCCGGTCGTTCATCACCGAGCGCGCCAGCGCCATGGTGTGCTGCGCCGTCAACGGCTGCGGCGACACCTTGGTGACCTTGCCGTCCACCTTGATCGCCGGCGGAAAGTCGCCGGTGATGAACAAATCGCTGCCGCTGCGGCTGTTGAGCAGCCGCAGCAGATCGTTGATGAATTTACTGGCCTGGTCGCGTTCCATCGCGCCTCCTTATGTCAAAACCTGAGCCGCGCCGGGCCGTCCCAAGCGGCGAGCGCCCCCTCGGGGGGGCAGCGAACGCAGCGAAGCGAAGGGAGCGTGGGGGCCAGCCTGAGCCGCGCCGGGCCGTCCCAAGCGGCGAGCGCCCCCTTGGGGGGCAGCGAACGCAGCGAAGCGAAGGGAGCGTGGGGGCCAACCTGAGCCGCGCCGGGCCGTCCCAAGCGGCGAGCGCCCCCTCGGGGGGCAGCGAACGCAGCGAAGCGAAGGGAGCGTGGGGGTCAGCCTGAGCCGCGCCGGGCCGTCCCAAGCGGCGAGCGCCCCCTCGGGGGGCAGCGAACGCAGCGAAGCGAAGGGAGCGTGGGGGTCAGGCTTCATCCGGGGAAGTTCTCGGGGATCTTGGCCTTGCCGCGCGCCTCCGCAGGGCTGATCACGTTGCGGCGCACCAGTTCCGTGAGGTTCTGGTCCAGCGTCTGCATGCCCGCGCCCTGGCCGGTCTGGATGGCCGAGTACATCTGCGCGATCTTGTTTTCGCGGATCAGGTTGCGGATGGCCGGGTTGCCGATCATGATTTCGTGCGCCGCCACGCGGCCCGAGCCGTCCTTGAGCTTGCACAGCGTCTGCGAAATCACCGCCTGCAGCGACTCCGACAGCATCGCACGCACCATCTCCTTTTCTTCCGCCGGGAACACGTCCACGATACGGTCGATCGTCTTGGCCGCGCTGGAGGTGTGCAGCGTGCCGAACACCAGGTGGCCGGTCTCGGCGGCGGTCAGCGCCAGGCGGATGGTCTCCAGGTCGCGCATCTCGCCCACCAGGATGGCGTCGGGGTCCTCGCGCAGCGCCGAGCGCAGCGCGTTGGAAAAGCTCATCGTGTGCGGCCCGACCTCGCGCTGGTTGATCAGGCATTTCTTGGACTCGTGGACGAATTCGATCGGGTCCTCCACCGTCAGGATGTGGCCGTACTCGGTCTCGTTGAGGTGGTTGATCATGCCCGCCAGCGTGGTGGACTTGCCCGAGCCGGTCGGCCCCGTCACCAGCACCAGGCCGCGCGGCTTGAGCGCCAGGTCGCCGAAGATCTTGGGCGCGTTGAGCTGTTCGAGCGTGAGGATCTTGCTCGGAATGGTCCGGAACACCGCGCCCGCGCCGCGGTTTTGGTTGAACGCGTTCACGCGAAATCGCGCCAGGCCCTCGATTTCAAACGAGAAATCGCATTCGAGGTGCTCCTCGTACTGCTTGCGCTGCGCGTCGTTCATGATGTCGTAGGTCATCGCGTGGACCTGCTTGTGGTCCAGCGGATCGACGTTGATGCGGCGCACGTCGCCATGCACGCGGATCATCGGCGGCAGCCCCGCCGACAGGTGCAAATCCGACGCCTTGTTCTTGACGCTGAAGGCCAGCAGTTGCGTGATGTCCAAGCTCCATACTCCCAAAGAACATGACAATGGCTCATTATGAACACGATTGAGGCTGCCCTGAAGCAGGTGCGCGCCCGCATGCACGCCGCCGCCCGCGCGGCGGGGCGCGATCCGGCCGACGTGCGGCTGCTGGCGGTCTCCAAGACCTTTGGCGCCGATGCGGTGCGCGCCGCGCACGCGGCGGGCCAGCGCGCCTTTGGCGAGAACTACGTGCAGGAGGCGCTGGGCAAGATCGAGGCCACGCGCGGCCTGGCGGGCATCGAATGGCATTGCATCGGCCCGCTGCAAAGCAACAAGACGCGCCAGGTGGCCGAGCATTTCGACTGGGTGCACACCGTGGACCGGCTGAAGATCGCCGAGCGCCTGTCGGCGCAGCGCCCGACGCACCTGCCCCCCTTGCAGGTGTGCCTGCAGGTCAACATCGACGGCGGCGCCAACAAGTCCGGCGTTGCGCCAGCCGACGCTCTGGCGCTGGCCCGCGATGTGGCGCAATTGCCGCGCCTGGCGCTGCGCGGTTTGATGAGCATCCCGGAAATTGCTCCCGATTTCATAGCTTCCCGTAGCTTGCACCAAAGGGTCAAGGAGCTGTTTGATGCCATCCTGGCCAGCGAGAAGGATTGGTTGACGCACTGGGACACCTTGTCGATGGGCATGAGTGCTGATCTGGAAGCCGCCATCGCGGCGGGCAGCACCCTGGTGCGCGTGGGCACGGCTTTGTTTGGCGCAAGGATCGCAGCATGACGTTCGCGCGTTTCACCCTTACCCTGGCTGCGGCGCTGGCCCTGGCCGCGCAAGCCCAGGTCCCTCCCAGCAGCGCCGACCAGGCGGCCTACACGGGCTTGCACGCCGATGCGCAGCGCGGTGACGCGCTGGCCATTGCCCGGGCCACCGACGCGCCCGGCTTCGCGCCGGCCGAGCTGAACGCGCGCGACGCCCACGGGCGCACGCCGCTGCACGTGGCCACGTTCGCCCGCCGGCGCGCGGCGGTGCGGGCGCTCATCCACGCGGGCGCCTCCACCGCCGCGCTCGATCAGGACCGTTACGACGCCGTCACCATCGCCGCCGTGGCCGACGACGAGGAGACGCTGCGCGTGCTGCTGGCCGAAGGCGCCAGCGCCAAGCTGACCACCAGCCGCTACGACGGCACGGCGCTGATCGCCGCCGCGCACCTCGGTCACGACGGCGTGGTGCGCCAATTGATCGCCGCGGGCGCTCCGCTGGACCATGTGAACAACCTGCACTGGACGGCGCTCATCGAGGCCATCGTGCTGGGCAATGGCGGCCCGCGCCACCAGGCCGTCGTCCGCGCCCTGCTCGACGCCGGCGCCAGCACCCAACTGGCCGACCGCGACGGCCGCCGCCCGCTGCAACTGGCGCGCGCCTACGGCTACACGGCCATCGAGGTGCTGCTGATGGCCGCCGGGGCACGCTGATCGGCGCGCAGGGCGAATCAAAAAATATAGCTGCCCGTGGTGATTCTGATTGAAGAATTGGCCAATTTGTAGGGTAAAAATCGGCTATTCTAAGCAATATTTGTAGATGATTCTACATAAAATGTAGTAGCATCTACAAAAACCGGGATCTGAGCCTCCTGGAGCAGCGCTGGGGGGCTATTTTTGTATATAAAATTGACCCGAAAACCAATAAATATAACCACGAGCAGCTATCATTTTTAAAGTATCCGCCGCCGCTGCCAGCGCTCACATTCAGCCCGGTTCATCCAGGCGCAGCGTTGCGTAGTCCAGGTGGTGCATGACTTCGCGCAGCAGCAGCACCGTCGCCGCCGCCGCCAGTCCCTCGGGCAGTCCGGGCGGGGCTTGCCGGATGCCGCCCCGGGCGCGGGCGGCGATGTGCTCAAACCAGGCCTCCACCGTCTCGCGCGGCAGCGGCGCGGCGGCGCCAAACCCCAGCGCGCCGCCACCGGGCCAGCGCAACGCAGCGCCACCGTGGCGGGGCGCGCCGGTCAGCGCGTCTTCGATCCGGTCGATCGCGGCTTCGATCTCGCGCTCCGAGGGCGCGTCATGCCCGCGCCGCGCCGCCGCGTCGAAGCCACGGCTGCCAAAGGGAATCTGGAGCGGCGTCGATGCGGCTTCGCCCCGCAGCGTGGCGGCGTCGGCGCCGATGTCGATCTGGTTCATGCCGCCGGCGGCTGCCCGGCCGGCGGGGCCGGGTTGTCGCCCGCCAGCACCTCGGCGGTGGCGGCATCCAGCGCCAGACCGGGTTGGGCGGGGTTGGTCAGCGGCGTGGGCTCCCAGCGCTTGCGCAGGAAGTTGCGCGCGATGATCTCGGGCGGTTCGTTGCCCAGCAGCTCGGCTTCAAAGCGTTCGGTATCGAGCTGGCGCACATGGGCAATGACGGAGGCCGCCTCGTCCTCGGGCAGGCCGATCTGGCGCAGCGCGGCTTCGCCCAGGCGCAGCGCGGATTCAAAGGTCTCGCGGACCTGGAAGTCCGCGCCCTCGCGCACCAGTTCGATCGCCGCCTGCCGGTCGAAGGCGAGCACCAGCACCGGCACCAGCGGAAAGGCTTCCTTGACCCGCTCCAGGATGTGCCGCGTGGCCTCGCGCTTGTCCACGCACACCAGGATGGCGCGCGCATGCCCGGCGCCGCTGGCGTGCAGCACGTCCAGGCGCGAGCCGTCGCCGTAGTAGAGCTTGGCGCCAAAGCGCTGCGCGGCGCGGATCATGTCGGTGTCGGTGTCGATGATGGACACCGGCACGCCGCGCGCCAGCAGCACCTGGCTGACGATCTGCCCGACCCGGCCAAAACCGATGATCAGCACCGACCCCTCGCCCGGCGTCGCATTGGCGGCATGCTCCACGTCGGTGAAATCGGTCGCCGAGCCACCGGGCGCCAGGCGCCGCAGGAGCGCCAGCCAGGGCGGCGTGAACGCCATCGACAGAATGATGGCCGCCGTCAGCAGCGCGTTGGCGCGCGCGCTGAGCACGCCAACCGCCGCGGCGGCGGCGTAGAGCACGAAGGCGAACTCGCCGCCCTGGGCCATCAGCCCCGCGCGCTCCAGCGCCTCGGCATGGCCGCTGCGCGTGGCCCGCGCCACCGCGTAGATGCCCGCTGACTTGATCACCATGTAGCTGGTGACGCCCATCAGCAGCATGCCCAGGTTGTCGCGCACCAGCGCCAGGTCCAGCGACATGCCCACGCCCATGAAGAACAGGCCGAGCAGCAGGCCGCGAAACGGCTCCACGTCGGCCTCCAGCTGGTGGCGAAAACTCGACTCCGACAGCATCACCCCGGCGGCGAAAGCGCCCAGCGCCATCGACAGGCCGCCCCATTGCATGAGCAGCGCCGAGCCCAGCACCACCAGCAGCGCGGCGGCGGTCATCACCTCGCGGGCGTCAAAGCGGGCCAGCAGCCGAAACAGCGGGTTGAGCAGCCAGCGGCTGACGGCCACCAGGCCGAGCACGGCCGCCAGCGCGATGCCGATCGTGAGCCAGCGCGATTCGTCGCCCGCCGAACCGGCTGGCGCCAGAAACGCCACCAGCGCCAGCAGTGGCACGATGCTCATGTCCTCCAGCAGCAGCACCGAGACAATGCGCTGGCCGCGCGGCGTGGCGGTTTCACCGCGCTCGTCGAGCATCTGCATCACGATGGCGGTGGAAGACAGCACGAAGCCCATGGCACCGACGAAGGCGCGCTCCACCGGCAGGTCCCACAGCAGCATGCCCGCCACCGTGAGCAGGGTGCCGCAGACGGCCACCTGGGCCACGCCCAGGCCGAATATCTGCTTGCGCAGCTTCCACAGCCGCGAGGGCTGCATCTCCAGCCCGATGACGAACAGGAACATCACCACGCCCAGTTCGGCCACGTGCAGGATGGTCTCGGGGTGCTCGAACAGCCCCAGCCCGAATGGGCCGATCGCCAACCCCGCCGCCAGGTAGCCCAGCACCGAGCCCAGGCCCAGCCGCTTGAACAGCGGCACCGCCACCACGCCGGCGGCGAGCAGCGCAACGGTTTTAACGAGGTCGGAGCTCAGTTCGGCGGCCATGGCAATAGAAGAGGGGGTGAGCGGCGGCGAGGCGCCTATGGTGCGCGCTGGAGGCGTTCGCGCAGCGCCGTCTTGAGCACCTTGCCGTAGTTGTTCTTTGGCAGCTCGGCGACGAAGTGGTAGTGCTTGGGGCGCTTGAAGCGGGCGATCTGCGTCAGGCAATGGGCGTCCAGCAGCGCGGCGTCGGGCTGGGTGCCGGCGGCGGGCACCACGAAGGCGGTCACGACCTCGCCCCACTCCGGGTCAGGCTGGCCGA
>DAIOSZ010000031.1:0-3142 GCA_036752305.1 Burkholderiaceae bacterium | reverse complement strand
GAGCAGCGCCTCTTCCCCCTCGCGCGGGTAGATGTTGGAGCCGCCGCTGATGATCAGGTCCTTGCTGCGATCCTTGAGCGTGAGAAAACCGTCGTCGTCCAGGCTGCCCATGTCGCCGGTCCACAGCCAGCCGTCGCGGATGGCGGCGGCCGTGGCCTGGGGATTGTTCCAGTAGCCGGCCATCAGGGTGTCGCCCTGCACCAGCACCTCGCCGGTCTCGCCGGGTGGCAGGGCGGCGCCATCCGGTCCGGCCACGCGCACGCGCACGGGCGTCTGGGCGGTGCCGACCGATGCCAGCCGCTCGGCGTGGCGCGGGTGGCCGGCATCGAGGATCTGCTGGCGCGACAGGGCGGTGGCCACCATCGGCGTTTCGCCTTGGCCGTAAATCTGCACGAAGCGCGGGCCCAGCACGTCGAGCGCGCGCCGGATATCGGCCAGGTACATGGGCGCGCCGCCGTAGACGATGGTCTTGAAGCCCGCGCCGTTCAGGCCATTGGCCTGGGCGTGATCGACCAGGCGCTTGACGATGGTCGGCGCGGCGAACATGGACAGCGGCCCCATCGAGCGCGCCAGCTCGAACTGCTCGGCCGGATCGAATCCGCCCGATGCCGGCACCACATGCCGGGCACCGGCCATCAGGTGGGGAATGGCGTATAGCCCGGCGCCATGCGACATGGGCGCTCCGTAGACGATGGCATCGCCCGGCGCCACGGCGTCCACGTCCACGAAATAGGTCAAGCCCATCGTCATCAGGTTGCGGTGCGTGAGCATCACGCCCTTGGGCTTGCCGGTGGTGCCGCTGGTGTAGAACAGCCAGGCCAGATCGCCCGGCGCGCGCGGCACCGGCTCGGCCAGTGGCGCATGCGCCGCGAGGGCGTCGGCGAAGGCGGCCTGCGCGACGTCGATGCAGGGCAGCGCGTCGTGCAGCCCGGCGCCCACGTCGGCCGTGATGAAGGCCAGGCGCGCGCCGGCGTCGGCGGCGATCCAGCGCGCCTCCCGCTCGTGCAGCTTGGCGTTGACCGGCACCACCGCCAGCCCCGCCCACCAGGCGCCCCAGAGCACCACCAGATAGGCCGGGTGGTTGCGCATGAAAATCAGCACCCGATCGCCGGGCTGGGCGCCTTGCGCGCGAAAGTACGCCGCCAGACGCGCCGCCTGCTCGGCCCATTGCGCGTGCGTGACCGCCAGGCGCGGGCCTTCGTGGATGGCCGGGCTGTCCGGCGCGCGCAGCGCCTGGCGCCGCAGCAGGTGGGCGAGGTTCATGGCGAGCGGCTGCTCAGCGCGCGCCCTCGGGCAACTCGATCTTGACCTCCAGCACCTCCAGGTTGTCCTGGCGCTCCAGGTTCACCTTGATGTCTTGCGGGTTGATGCGCACGTACTTGGAGATCACCGCCACCAGCTCCTGCTGGAGCGCGGGCAGGTAGTCGGGCTCGGCCGCGTTGCGGCCCGCGCGTTCGTGCGCGAGGATGATTTGCAGCCGCTCCTTGGCGACGCTGGCCGTCTTCTTTTTCTGCCCCAGGAAAATGTCGAGCCAGGACATGCGGCTTACCTCCCGCCGAACAGGCGCTTGAAGAAGCCGGGCTTCTCGGCCTCGATGAACCGCAGCGGCCGCTCCTCGCCCAGGAAACGCGCGACCACGTCCTTGTAAGCCTCGGCCACGTCCGAATCCTTCAGATGGATGGCCGGAATGCCCTGGTTGGACGCCTGCAGCACCGACTCGCTCTCGGGAATCACGCCGATCAGCTTGATGCGCAGAATGTCCTGGATGTCCTCCAGCGAGAGCATCTGGCCCTCGGCCACGCGCGCGGGGTTGTAGCGCGTGATCAGCAGATGCTCCTTGACGGGCTCCCGCCCTTCGATGGCGCGTCGCGTCTTGGAGGCCAGCATGCCGAGGATGCGGTCGGAGTCGCGCACGCTTGAAACCTCGGGGTTGGTCACCACCAGCGCCTGGTCGGCGTAGTGCATCGCCATCAGCGCGCCGGTTTCGATGCCGGCGGGCGAGTCGCAGACGATGTAGTCGAAACCCATGCCTTCCAGTTCCTGGAGCACGCGCTCGACGCCGGCCTGCGTGAGCGCCTCCTTGTCGCGCGTCTGCGAGGCGGCGAGCACGTACAGGTTCTCGCACTGCTTGTCCTTGATGAGCGCCTGGTTGAGCGTGGCTTCGCCCTGGATCACGTTGACGAAGTCGTAGACCACGCGGCGCTCGCAGCCCATGATGAGGTCGAGGTTGCGCAGGCCGACGTCGAAGTCGATCACGGCTGTCTTGTGGCCCGCCAGCGCCAGGCCGGAGGCAAAGCTCGCGCTGGTCGTGGTCTTGCCCACGCCGCCCTTGCCCGATGTCACGACAATGATTTGGGTCATCTTTCTTCCGTTTGGTTCAATGATGGGTGGTGCGCGCTAAAGCGGCTCGAACAACAGCTTTTCGCCGTCCAGCCGCACCTGCGCCGGCTTGCCTTGCACCTCGGGTGGCCATTCATGCTCGCTGGTGCGGTAGATGCCGGCGATGGAGACCAGTTCCGGCGCCATGGCCAGTGCGAATACGCGCGCCTCGGCATTGCCGCGCGCCCCCGCCATCGCCTTGCCGCGCAGCGGCGCATAGACGTGGATATGGCCGTCGGCCGCCACCTCGGCGCCCGGGTTGACCATGGCCAGGACCACCAGATCGCGCCCGCGCGCGTACACCTTCTGCCCGGAACGCAACGGCTTGTCGATGACCAGCGCGGCCTGCGGCGCGGGCTCGGGCGTGCTGACGGGCACTTCGACCCGCACCTCCACGGGCACCTCGACCGGCACCTCGCGGATCACTTCCCGCACCACCGTGCGCACCGGCCGGGCGCGCGATGCGGATGCGTCGGCGGCCAGCGCGATCCCGGCCGCCAGGGCCGACTGGCGCAGCGCCAGCGACGGCGAGCGCAGCGCGACCGGACTCATGCGGTGGCGGCGCAGCAGTGCCCACAGCGCGGAAACGTCAAACTGGGCGCCATCGCCCAGCGCGCTGGCGTCCACCAGCACCGCCTCGTGATCGCTGAGCACATCCTCTCGGAGGACTCTGCGTCCGTCCAAGGTTACGACAACGACAAGCAAACGAACTACCGACTGTTCTACCAGCTCACCCGCATCACGAAGGTGAAGGGCGCGCTGG
>DAIOSZ010000030.1:16269-23993 GCA_036752305.1 Burkholderiaceae bacterium | reverse complement strand
GGGCAAAAGACGCTCAACCTCTCAGACCTCCACCACCTCGAATGAAGTGGTGATGGCCGCCGTCTTGCCCAGCATGATCGAGGCCGAGCAGTACTTGTCGTGGCTGAGCTGGATGGCGCGCTCCACCGCCGACGCCGGCACGCCGCGGCCGGTGACGGTGAAGTGCATGTGGATGGCGGTGAACACCTTGGGATCCTCGCTGGCGCGCTGGCTGCTCAGGCGCACCGAGCAGCCGCGCACCTCGTGGCGGCCGCGCCGCAGGATCAGCACCACGTCGTAGGCGGTGCAGCCGCCGGCGCCGGCCAGCAGGGTTTCCATGGGGCGCGGCGCCAGGTTCTGGCCGCCCAGCTCCGGACGCGCGGCGTCCGGCGCGCCGTCCATGGCGAGCACGTGGCCGGAGCCGGTCTCCGCCACGAAACCCATGCCCGAGCGCGTGCCCGCCGCGCCCGTCCAGCTCACCGTGCATTCCATGTCCGCCATCCTTTCCGTGTGTCTGTTGCAGGGCCGCAAGCGTAGCGGATGGCGCCGCCAGCCGCCGCGGCCGCGCGAAAGCACCAAAAAGTACCGTTTTCACCACAGCGCCGCTGTTGCATTGCAGCAAAGACTTGTCGAACGACCGTGCTTTTCGCCTATACTTGCCTGCAAGCGAGTGAGGTTTCATTCGCACCGTTTGTCTCCTCCACCCCTTCAACAAGGTGGATTCAAGCCCCGGCGCAACCGCTCCGGGGCTTTTTTTTGCTGCACTGCACCGTGGCGGCCAGTGGCCGGCGCGCGGGCCCGTATGATTTCGGCTCCCATCGCGTGCCCACCCGCCCCCATGACACCGCCCGCCTCCGCGCCCGCCGGCGCCGCCCTGAGCCCGACCGACTACCTCAAGCAGGTGCTGACCGCCCGCGTCTACGACGTGGCGGTCGAGTCCGACCTGGATCCGGCGCGCAGCCTCAGCCGCCGCCTGCACAACAAGGTGACGCTCAAGCGCGAGGACCAGCAGCCGGTGTTCAGCTTCAAGCTGCGCGGCGCCTACAACAAGATGGCGCACCTGACGCCCGAGCAGCTGCACAAGGGCGTGATCTGCGCCAGCGCCGGCAACCACGCGCAGGGCGTGGCGCTGGGGGCGCACAAGCTGGGCACGCGGGCGGTGATCGTCATGCCCACCACCACGCCGCAGGTCAAGGTGGACGCCGTGCGCGCGCTGGGCGGCGAGGTGGTGCTGTTCGGCGACAGCTACTCCGACGCCTACGGCTGCGCCGTCGAGCTGCAGCGCAAGGAAGGCCTGACCTTCGTTCACCCCTTCGACGACCCCGACGTGATCGCCGGCCAGGGCACCGTCGCCATGGAGCTGCTGCGCCAGGTGCAGAGCATCGAAAAGGGCGAGCTGCACGCCGTGTTCGTCGCCATCGGTGGCGGCGGGCTGATCTCGGGCGTGGCCAACTACATCAAGGCCGTGCGGCCCGAGATCAAGGTCATTGGCGTGCAGACGCGCGATTCCGACGCCATGCTGCGCTCCGTGCAGGCCGGCGAGCGCGTCACGCTGCCCGACGTGGGTCTGTTTGCCGACGGCACGGCCGTCAAGCTGGTTGGCGAGGAGACCTTTCGTGTCGCCAGCGGCCTGGTGGACGACTACGTCGTCGTCTCCACCGACGAAGTCTGCGCCGCCATCAAGGACATCTTCATCGACACGCGCAGCATCGTCGAACCCTCCGGCGCGCTGGCCGTGGCGGCCGTCAAGCAGTATGTCGCCACGCACAAGACGCGCGGCGAGACCTACGCCGCCATCCTGTGCGGCGCCAACATGAACTTCGACCGCCTGCGCTTCGTCGCCGAGCGCGCCGAGGTCGGCGAGGAGCGCGAAGCCTTGTTCGCCGTCACGATTCCCGAGGAGCGTGGCAGTTTCCGGCGCTTTTGCGAGCTGATCGGTACCTTGCCCGGGCCGGCGCGCAGCGTCACCGAGTTCAGCTACCGCATCAGCGACGAGGCACAGGCGCATGTGTTCGTCGGCCTCACCACGCATGGTCGCGGCGAATCACCGCGCCTGACGCAGAACTTTATCCAGCACGGCTTCCAGGCCATCGACCTGACGCACGACGACCTGGCCCAGGAGCACCTGCGCCACATGGTCGGCGGGCGCACCCAGCTGGCGCAGGACGAGCGCTTGCTGCGCTTCGTCTTCCCCGAGCGTCCGGGCGCGCTGCTCAAATTCCTCAGCCTGATGCGCCCGGGCTGGAACATTACGCTGTTCCACTATCGGAACCAGGCCGCCGACTATGGCCGCATCCTGGTCGGCATGCAGGTGCCGCCGCAGGACGCCGCCGCTTTCGAGGAATTCCTGGCCACGCTGGGCTACCCCTGGGTCGAGGAAACGCACAACCCGGCGTACCGCCTGTTCCTCAAGGCCTGATGCGCGGGGACTTCAAAAACAATAGCTGCTTGTGGTGGTATTGATTGAAGATCAGGTCAAAAACTCTGTGAAAATCGGGCTTGAAACGATGAATTTTGTAGATGTGTCTACATACAATGTAGTAACGTTAACAAAATTTGTCGATTGAAGGGCTGGCAGGCGGGTTTTGAGGCCAATTTTGAGTGTTCAATAAGCCTGAACGTCAATAAATACAACCACGGGCAGCTACTGATTTCATAGCTCATGAGATGCCGGGCACAGGCGCGCATCTCGTGCGCCGGGCCCGGCGGGCTACCGCCGGTCAGCGCCGCACCGGCAATTCCAGCCGTTGCACCACGGCGCCGGTGCGCGCGTCGGCCAACACGGCGGCGCGCGGCTCAACCCGGTGCAGCACGACGCCCGGCGCCACCTCGGCCCCGATCCGAAAGCTCCGCCCCGCCTTGCCGTCCACGGCGATCACCGCCGCGCCCGCGCTGCCCGCCTTGCCGGCCGCCGCCGCCACGCCCTGGAGGACGAACTGGCTGCTGGCGGGCGCCGCCTGACCTGGGGCGGCTGCCGTGCGCGCGGCGCCCAGCAGGCGGCCCACGGCCTCGGTCGAAGCTCCCGTGGCCGCGGGCGCGCCCACGGCCAGGCGGGCCTGCGCGGGTATCGCCGGGGAGGCGCTGAACTTCAGCGCCCAGGCCACCGCGCTGGCCGCCGCCAGCGCCCATGTCCCGAACGCCAGCAGCCCCAGGCCCCAGCGGCGACCACCCCTTGATTCACCAGCGCTTTGCATGCGGCGATTATCATGGCGCGGCCCATGAATCCCACGCTCCTGCACCGTTCGCGCCGCGCCATCGCGCGCGGCTTCACGCTCATCGAACTGATGGTCGTGCTCGTCATCATCGGCATCCTGGCCGCGCTCATCGTGCCCAATGTGCTCGACCGCGCCGACGACGCCCGGGTCACGGCGGCCAAGACCGACGTCACCAATCTCATGCAGGCGCTCAAGCTCTACCGCCTGGACAATCTGCGCTACCCCACGGCGGAGCAGGGCCTGCTGGCGCTGGTGCGCAAGCCCGGCACCGATCCGCTGCCCCCGAACTGGAAGCCCTACCTCGACAAACTCCCCGCCGACCCCTGGGGCCGGCCCTACCAGTACCTCAACCCCGGGGTGAAGGGCGAGATCGACGTGTTCTCGTTCGGCGCCGACGGCCAGAGCGGCGGCGAGGGCAAGAATGCCGACATCGGCAGCTGGCAATAGGCGGCGGGCTCCCGGTGCCGCCCGCGCACGGTCCGCGCGGGGTTTCACGCTGCTGGAGCTGATGGTCGTCGTGGCCATCGGCGCGCTGGCGGCCGGCGCCGTCGTGCTGGCGGTCCGCGATCCGGCGCAGACGCAGCTCACGCGCGAGGCCGAGCGCCTGGCCGCGCGGCTCGAGGCCGCCCGCGCCGTGGCGCGCGCCAGCGGCTCCCCGGTGCGCTGGCGGCCCGAGGGCGAGGGCTTCCGCTTCGACGGTTTGCCCGGCGCGCGCGGCGAAGCCTGGCTCTCGCCCGCCACGCGGGTGGCGGCGGGCAGCGAACTGATGCTGGGGCCCGAACCGCTGATCGGCCCCCAGGCGGTGGTGCTGACGAGCGCCGAGACGCCCGGCCTGCGCGTGCGCGTCGCCACCGACGGCCTGCGGCCCTTCCAGGTCGGCGGCTCGTAGCCGGTGATGCGCCCAAGCCGCCTGTCGCCCCTTGCGCGTGGCTTCACGCTGATCGAGGTGCTGGTCGCGCTGGTCGTGGTGGCCATCGCGCTGGCGGCGGGCGCGCAGGCCAGCGGCGCGCTCACGCGCAACGCCGATCGCCAGGCGCAGGTGATCCTGGCTCAGCTGTGCGCCGAAAACGAGCTCGTGCGGCTGCGCCTGTCGCGTCAGCTCCCGGGCGTTGGCGACATCGTCACCCCCTGCGAGCAGGCTGGGCAGACCTTGCAGGTGGAAACGCGCGTCATTCCCACCCCAAACCCCAACTTCCGCCGCATCGACGCGCGCGTGCTGGCCGAGGGCCAGCCGCTGCTGCAGGTCACCACGGTGCTGGGGCGCAATTGATGGGGAACGGGTGACATGCGCCGCCTGCGAGGCTTCACGCTCATTGAACTGCTGGTCGCGCTGGCCGTGGTGGCCATGCTCGGGCTGCTGAGCTGGCAAGGCATTGCCGGCATGGCGCGCACGCGCGAGGCCACCGCGGCGCGCGGAGACGCCCTCATCACGCTGCAAGCCAGCCTGGCCCAATGGCAGGCCGATCTGGACGCGGCGACCGCCTTGCCCAACCAGAGCGCCATCCGCTGGGATGGCCTGGCCTTGCTCATCATCCGCCATGGCGCCGATCCGCGCACGCCCGGCCTCGTGGTGAGCGCCTGGACCCGGCGCACCCTCGCCGCGCGATCCGGCGATCTGGCCGCCGCGGCGCCGCGCGACGGCGTCAGCGCCGTCCAGGGGCCGTACTGGATGCGCTGGCAGTCGCCTCCCGTCACCACGCGCGGCGAACTGCAATCCGCCCTGGCCCAGGCCAGCCAATGGGCGCAATCGCCCGGCGCCGACGACCGCCTGCGCGAGACGGCGCTCATCCCGCTGGCCGATTGGCAGGTGTTCTTCTACCGCAACGACGCCTGGACGAATCCGCAGTCGAGCAGCGGCACGGCCGCCGAGGCGCTGCCCGGCGGCGTGCGCGCCGTGCTGGTGCTGCCCGCCGGCGACGGACTGTCGGGCCGCCTGGTACGCGACTGGGTGCGGCCCAACCTGTCGGTGAGCCGGTCATGACCGCCCCCGAAGCGCCTTCGGCGCCTCCCCCCCGGGGAGGCGGGCAACGGTGGACCGGCGCAGCCGGATCCACGGCGCCGGCTGGCGCGCGTCGATTGGCCGATGGCGGGTCTTGCAGCGGTCGGCGCGGGGTCTTCTTCCATCGCGGCGCGGCGCTGCTGATGGCGATGATCACGGTCACGCTGGTCGCCAGCCTGGCGGCGGGAGCCTTGTGGCAGCAGTGGCGGGCGGTGGAGGTGGAGACCGCCGAGCGGGGGCGCGCGCAGACCGCCTGGGTGCTGACCGGCGCGCTGGACTGGGCGCGGCTGGTGCTGCGCGCCGATGGGCGCAACGGTGGTCCGGACCATCTGGATGAGCCCTGGGCCGTGCCGCTGAAGGAGTCGCGCCTGTCCACGTTTCTCGCCGCCGAGCGCGGCGTGAGCATCGAGGGCGGCGATCCGACCGGCATGGACGTGTTTCTCTCGGGCCAGATCGTCGATGCCCAGTCGCGGCTGAACGTGCTGAACCTGGTCAACGACGGGCAAATCTCGGAGCAGGGCCAGGCCATGTTCGAGCGCCTGTTCAAGACGCTGGGTCTGCCGGATCGGGAACTGCAAGCGCTCACGCAAGGTCTGCGCGCGGCGGCCGAAAAGCGCACCGAGGGAACCTCCAACGCGCCGCTGTGGCCTACCCAGGTGGCCGATCTGGCCTGGCTGGGCCTTTCGCCGCAGACGCTGGCGCGGCTGGACGGGCGCGTCACGCTGCTGCCCGCGCGCACGCCGCTGAACCTCAACACCGCCGAGCCCGAGCTGATCTACGCGGCCGTGCCTGGCGTGGAGATGGACCGCGTGCAGCGCGCGGTGGCGCTGCGCGGCGCCAAGCCCTTTGCCAATCTGGCCGAGGCCGCCAAGGCGCTGGACGTGCCGCCCGAGCGGCTCAACGCCGACCAGCACGCCATCGCCACGCGCTTCTTTGAAATCCAGGGGCGCCTGCGCTACGGCAACATCGCCGTGCAGGAAATTTCGCTGGTGCAGCGCGACGGGCAGGAGGTGAGCGTGCTGTGGCGTCGGCGCGGGGTGCCGCTGCCTACAATGGCGCCGCCCGCCGCCGAGGCGGCCCCCAACGCTCCCTTGCCGCCCGCCGCCTCATGAGCCTTCTGATCCTGCAAGCACCCGCTGCGTCCGGCGCCGGCCCGTGGCGCTGGGTCAGGGTGGACGACGCGGGGCGCGTTCTCGCGCCCGGGCAGGGCTCCCTGGCCACCGTGCCGCGCCCACCGGGCGGCACGCTCACGGTGCTGCTGGTGCCGGCCGAAAACCTGTCGTGGCACCGGCTCGTGCTGCCGCCGCGCAGCGTGTCGCGCGCGGGCGCGGCGCGGGTGCGCGCGGTGCTGGACGGCGCGCTCGAAGACCGTCTGCTCGACGAACCCGTCCGGCTGCATCTGGCGCTCGCGCCCGGCGCGGCCGATGCCGCCGGCCAGGCGCCGGCCTGGGTGGCCGCCTGCGCGCGCGAGCCGCTGGAGGCCTGGCTGCGCGAGGCCCAGTCCGCCGGGCTGAACGTGGACGACATCCTGCCCGGCGCGCTGCCACTGTCTGACGACGAGGCGCCGCGCCTGAGCCTGCGCCAGGGATCGGAGGGCGCCTGGCTGATTGCCGAACATGCGGCCGGCGTGGCCGCGCTGCCCTGGGAAGCGGTGCGCGCGCTGCCCGAGGCCAGCCGCGCGCGCCTGGTGCCGGGCTGGACGGCTGACGGCGAGGCTCCGGCCGCGCGCGCCGTGGCGGAGCCCGGGCTGGCCGCGGAGCGGGGCCCGCGGCGCGCCGGCGCGAGCGCCGCAAGCGGGGCAACGGCCGCCGACCAGGCGGCGCTGGCCGTCCGCGCCGCGCTGGACGCGCGCTGGAGCCTGGCGCAGTTCGATCTGGCCAACGACCGCCGCGCGCAAGCCACCAAGCGCTCGCGCATGGCGCTGGCGGCCCTGCTGCGCGCGCCCGAGTGGCGCGTGGTGCGCTGGGGCCTGGCGGCGCTGGCGGCGGCCAATCTGGTGGGCCTCAACGCCTGGGCCTGGCACCAGGCGCGCGAAACGCAGGATCGTCAGGCCGAGGCCGCGCGCATTCTGCAAACCACCTTTCCCAAGGTGCGGGCGGTCCTGGACGCGCCGCTGCAAATGCAGCGCGAGATGCACGCGCTGGAGCAGGCGGCCGGACAACTCGGTCCACAGGATATGGAGGCGCAGCTGCAGGCGCTGGCGGCTGCCGTGCCGCCGGGCGCCACGCTGAGCGCGATCGAATTTGCCGACCAGCGCCTGCGCGCCAAGGGATTGCCCACGGCCGACGCCGACGTGGAGCGGCTGGCCCAGGCGCTGCGGCCCAGGGGCCTGGGCGTGCAGCGCGACGGCGATGCACTGAGGGTGGCGCCGCTGGGGAGCCCGCCGTGAAGGCCGCCTGGCGTGCCTGGTGGCAGGGTCTGGCCGCGCGCGAGCGTGCGCTGGTGGGCATCGCGGCCCTGCTGGTGGCCGGCGCGTTGCTGTGGTGGCTGACCATCGCGCCCGCGCTGGCGGCGCTGCGCCGCGCGGATGC
>DAIOSZ010000030.1:14888-16259 GCA_036752305.1 Burkholderiaceae bacterium | reverse complement strand
CCCGTGCTCGACGCGCAGTTGCAGGTGCTGCGCGCGCAGCAGGCGCGGGCGGAACAACTGAAGCTGGCGCCGCGCCCGGCGCCCGATGAGGCGCGCCGCGCGCTGGAGGCCGCCGTGCGCGAGCGCCTGGGCGCCGCCGCGCAGGCGGTATTCGCGGGCGAACGCGCTACGCTCACGCTCAAGGGCGTGAGCGCCAACCGGCTCGCCGAATTTCTTGCCCAGGCGCGCGCCAACGCGCGCAGCCTGCCGCTGGACGCACGTCTGACGCGCGGCGCCGACGGCGCCAGCTGGAGCGGCACGCTGGTGATGGGTCTGGTGCCGTGAAGCCGGTCCTGGGCGCCCGCAAGTCCCGCTTTGCGCCGCGGCCACGCGCCGGGCGTGGGCTGGGCTGGCTGGCCGTGCTGGGCTGCGTGGTCGGCGCGGCGGCGGCGGGCGTGCTGGCCGCTCCCGCAGCCTGGCTGGGGCGGGCGGTGGACCGCGCCAGCGGCGGGCAACTGCTGCTGGGCGAGGCCCGGGGCACGGTGTGGACGGGTTCGGCGTCGCTGGCCCTGACTGGCGGGTCCGGCAGCGAAGATGCCTCGGTGCTGCCTGGCCGCCTCACCTGGCGCCTGCGTCCGCTCACGCCGCTGCGCTGGAGCGTGGAACTGGGGGCTGACTGCTGCCTGCCTCGGCCGGCGGAGGTGCACCTGAGCCTGGGCCTGGGGTCGTGGCAGGCGGCGTTCGCCGACGGCGTCAGCCATTGGCCGGCGGCGCTGCTGGCCGGCCTGGGCACGCCGTGGAACACGCTCGGCCTGGACGGGGCGCTGCGGCTCGGGCTGCGCGGCCTGCGCGTGCAGCGGGCGCAAGGGCGATGGGTGGTCGATGGCGGAGCCGAACTGCAGGCCCTCGACATGGCCTCGCGCCTGTCGAGCCTGCGCCCGCTGGGCAGCTACCGGCTCGACCTGGTGGGCGGTCAGGTGCCTCTGTTGTCCCTGTCCACGCTGGGGGGCGATTTGCGCCTGACAGGACAGGGACAATGGGTGGGCTCGCGGTTGCGCTTTTCCGGCGAGGCCACCGCCGCCGATGACCGGGAGGCACAACTGGCCAACCTGCTCAACATCGTGGGCCGCCGCCAAGGCGCCCGCTCGTTCATTTCCGTGGGATAGGCATGAAACGTGATGCTATGAAACATATAGCTGCTCGTGGTTGTTTGGTGGCAGGTTTGAGCGCTTTTTGCCTTCAGACTCAGGCTCAGACGCCCGCCACCGCGGCTGCCGCCGCGCCCGCGCGCGCGGGCGAGCCGATCACGCTGAACTTTGTCAACGCCGATGTGGAAGCCGTGGCCCGCGCGCTGGCGACCAACCCTTCGTTCATCGTCGCCGACGAACCCAT
>DAIOSZ010000030.1:0-14878 GCA_036752305.1 Burkholderiaceae bacterium | reverse complement strand
GGGCAGGCAGGTGGTGGTCGATCCGCGCGTCAAGGGGCCGATCAACCTGTCCACCGACCGGCCGGTGCCGCCACAGCAGGCGTGGACGCAGTTTCTCGCCGTGCTGCGCCTGCAAGGCTATGCGGCGGTGGAGAGCGCGGGCCTGGTGAAGATCGTGCCCGAGGCCGACGCCAAGCTGCAAGCCGGCGCCGTGAACGCGGGCGGCGTGGGCAATCTGGGCGGCGGCGCGCGCGCGGGCACGCAGATCGCCACGCAGATTTTCAAGCTCAACCACGAGTCGGCGGGCAATCTGGTCGCGGTGCTGCGCCCGCTGATCGGGCCGAACAACACAATCAACGTGAATCCGGGCAACAACTCGCTGGTGATCACGGACTACGTGGAGAACCTGCAGCGGCTGGCCCGCATCATCGCCGCGCTGGACGTGAGCAACGCAACCGACGTGGAGGTCATCCCGCTCAAGCACGCCCTGGCGCAGGACCTGGTGCCGCTGGTGCAAAAGCTGATGGACGCCGGCGGCAGCGCAGGCGCGGGGGCGAGCGCGGCCGCGCCAGGTGCTCAGGCGCAGGCCGACACGTCCTACCGCACCACCTTGCTGGCCGAGCCGCGCAGCAATGCGGTGGTGCTGCGCGCGGCCAACCCGGCGCGCGCGCAACTGGTGCGGCAACTGGTCCAAAAACTCGACCAGCCCAGCGCCGGAACGGCCAGCGGCAACATCCACGTCGTCTACCTGAAGAACGCCGACGCCACCAAGCTGGCCGTCACGCTGCGCGCCGCGCTGGCCGCCGCGAACGCCGGCACCGGCATGGCCTCCGGCGCCACCGCCACGGGGGCCAGTGCGTCGCCGGTGACCGCGCAGGCCGCCGCGCCTGGCGCGAACGCCGCCACCCAGCCGATTGCCGCCAGCGCGCAGCCCTCGACCGGTGGGCAAATCCAGGCCGACCCGGCGACCAATTCGCTGATCATCACCGCGCCCGAGCCGCAGTATCGGCAGTTGCGCGCGGTGATCGACCAACTCGACGCGCGGCGCGCCCAGGTGTTCGTCGAAAGCCTGATCGCCGAGGTGCGCGCCGACAAGGCGGGCGAGTTCGGCATCCAGTGGCAAGGCCCGCTGGGCCAGAAAGGCGACGGGACGATCGGCCTGCTGGGCACCAATTTCGGCACCCAGGGGCGCAACCTGGTGTCGCTGTCGGCGCAGGGCCTGACCGGGACCGCCACGCTGCCGTCCACGGGCATCAACTTCGGCCTGTTGCAGCGGGTCAATGGCGTGTACGTGCTTGGCGCGCTGGCACGGGCGCTTGAAACCAATGGCGACGGCAACGTGCTGTCCACGCCGACGCTGCTGACGCTCGACAACGAGGAGGCGAAGATCGTGATCGGCAAGAACGTGCCCTTCGTCACCGGGCAGTACCTGTCGGCCAACACGCCGGTGACCAGCGGCACGGTGAGCCCGTTCCAGACCATTGAGCGCAAGGACGTGGGCCTGACCTTGCGCATCAAGCCGCAGATCAGCGAGAACGGAACGGTCAAGCTCGCCATCTTCCAGGAGGTGTCCAGCGTCGATCCCGCGTCGGTGGGGGCGAGCACCGGGCTGGTGACGAACAAGCGCTCGATCGAATCCAATGTGCTGGTGGACGACGGCTCCGTCGTCGTGCTCGGCGGCCTGTTGTCCGACGAGTATTCCGATACCGTGGACAAGGTGCCGGGACTGGGCGACGTACCGGTGCTGGGCAACCTGTTCAAGACCGAAAGCCGCACGCGCAGCAAGACCAACCTGATGGTGTTCCTGCGCCCGCTGGTGGTGCGCGACGCCGCAGCCGCCGAAACCTTGTCGCTCGATCGCTACGAATTGATGCGCTCGACGCAGCAGATGGTGCAGCCCGTGCCGAGCGCGGTGCTGGGCCAGGACAGCGGCCCGCAACTGGCGCCCGCGCCGGCCAAGGCACCGTCGGGCACCACGCCGGCGGCCATCGTGGTGCCCTCGATTCCGGTGCGCCCGGTGCCCGCTTGGCCGCCGACGGGCGGTTCGCCCGCGCCGGTGGACCCGAACGCCTCATCCGCCAGGGTCGCGCCGTGAGCCTGCGCTACCCGCTGCCTTATGCGTTCGCGAGCAGCCAGCAGGTGCTGCTGGCCGACGCCGGCGTGGAGGACGGAGCGACCCTGTGGGTGACGCCCGGCGCGGCGGCGGGAGGAGCGCTGTCGGAGGTGTTGCGCAAGTACACCGTGCGGCATCTGGAGGTGGAGGAGCCCGGCCCGCTCGCGCAACGCATCAGCGCCGCCTACGCGCAGGGTGAATCGAGCGCGGCGGCGGTGGTCAGCGAGGTGCAGTCCGATGCCGACCTGTCGCGCATGATGCAGGAGCTGCCGGCCGTGGAGGATCTGCTCGCCGCGGCCGACGACGCGCCCATCATCCGCATGCTCAACGCGCTGCTCACGCAGGCCGCGCGCGACGGCGCCAGCGACATCCACATCGAGCCCTACGAGCGCCATTCCAGTGTGCGCTTTCGCGTCGATGGCGCGCTGCGCGAGGTGGTGCAGCCCAACCGCGCGCTGCACGCCGCGCTGATCAGCCGCCTGAAGATCATGGCGGAGCTGGACATTTCGGAGAAGCGCCTGCCGCAGGACGGTCGCATCAGCCTGCGCCTGGGCACGCGCGCCATCGATGTGCGGGTCTCCACGCTGCCCTCGGCTCATGGCGAGCGCGCGGTGCTGCGCCTGCTGGACAAGACCGAGACGCGCCTGACGCTGGCGGCGGTGGGCATGCAGGGCAGCGTGCTCGCGCGCTTCAGACAACTGGTCGCTCAGCCGCACGGCATCATTCTCGTCACCGGGCCGACGGGTTCGGGCAAGACCACCACGCTGTACGCGGCGCTCGGCCATCTCGACGCCGCCAGCAGCAACATCATGACGGTGGAAGACCCCATCGAATACGAACTGCCCGGGGTGGGCCAGACCCAGGTCAACCCCAAGATCGATCTCACGTTCGCCAAGGCCTTGCGCGCCATTTTGCGCCAGGATCCGGACGTGATCATGATCGGCGAGATCCGCGACTTCGAGACCGCGCAGATCGCCATCCAGGCCAGCCTGACCGGCCATCTGGTGCTCGCCACGCTGCACACCAACGACGCGGCCAGCGCGGTGACGCGCCTGACCGACATGGGGGTGGAGCCCTTTCTGCTCAGCTCCAGCCTGCTGGGGGTTCTGGCGCAGCGACTGGTGCGCAAGACCTGCCGCTCCTGCGGCGGCAGCGGCTGCGCAGAATGCGGCCACACCGGCTACCAGGGCCGCACCGGCGTTTTTGAACTGCTGGCGGCCAACGACGCGATTCGCGCGCTGATCCACGCCCAGGCGCCCGAGGCCCAGTTGCGCGCCCAGGCCATCGAGGGCGGCATGACGCTCATGCGCGAGGACGGCGAGCGCCTGGTTCGCGAAGGCGTGACCACGCGCGAGGAAATGCTGCGGGTGACGAGGGACTGACGGACCGTCCATGCCCGCCTACGCCTACGAAGCCCTTGCCGCCGACGGCCAGTCCCGCAAGGGCGTGATCGAGGCCGACACCACGCGCGCGGCGCGCACGCTGCTGCGGGCGCAGTCGCTGGTGCCGCTGGATGTGCAGCCGGTAGCGGGCGGCGCTACCGCCGACGCCGACGAAGCCGCGGGTTTGGGTCTGCCGCGCCGCCGGGTGTTCAGCGCCACAGGCCTGGCGATCTACACGCGCCAGTTGGCGGGACTGGTGGGTGCCGGACTGCCGCTGGAGCGCGCTTTGACCGCGCTGGCCGAGGAAGCCGAGGACGAGCGGACCCACCATCTGCTGGCGGCGTTGCGCGCCGAGGTGAACGCTGGCGCGAGTTACGCGGCGGCGCTGGCGCGCCATCCGCGCGAGTTCTCGGCGGTGTACCGCGCCGTGGTCGCGGCGGGCGAGCAAAGCGGCGCGCTTGGCGCCGTGCTCGAACGCCTGGCCGACGATCTGGAGGCGCAGCAGGCGCTCAAGTCCAAGTTGATCGGCGCGGCGCTGTATCCGGCCATCGTCAGCCTGGTGGCGGTGGTGATCGTGGTGTTCCTGGTCAGCTACGTGGTGCCCCAGGTGGCCGGTGTGTTTGCCGGGACGCGGCGCGCGCTGCCTCTGCTGACGAGCGCGATGCTTGCCATCAGCGCGGCGGTGCGCGAATGGGGCGGTCTGATGTTGATGGCTATCATTTTGGTAGCTATTGCTGGCCGATTTGCCTTGTCTTCAGCGTCAATCCGTCAAAACTGGGACGCGCTGTGGCTGCGCCTGCCGCTGGTTGGGCGCCTGGCGCGTGGCTACAACGCGGCGCGCTTCGCGCGCACGCTGGCCATGCTGGCCGCCTCGGGCGTGCCCATCCTCAAGGCCCTTCAGGCAGCGGCCGACACGCTGCACAACCAGGCCATGCGCGCCGACGCCGAAGATGCTCTGGTGCTGGTGCGCGAGGGCGCGCCGCTGGCCTCGGCGCTGGCGCAGAAAAAGCGCTTTCCCGGTCTGTTGGCGATGTTTGCCCGCCTGGGCGAGCAGACCGGGCAACTGCCCGCCATGTTGGAGCGCGCGGCGCGGCAATTGTCCGACGAGGTGCAGCGCCGTGCCCTCCAGCTGGCCACGCTGCTGGAGCCGTTGCTCATCGTGGCGATGGGGGTGGTGGTCATGCTCATCGTGCTGGCGGTGCTGCTGCCGATCATTCAGCTCAACCAATTCGTGAGGTGACCGCCATGGGCTACACGCTGGAGGGCCAGCTCGTCGTTGCCATTTCCTCGCGCGCGTTGTTCGACTTCGAGGAAGAGAACCGCGTGTTCGAGGCCGGCAGCGACGAGCCGTACATGAAATTGCAGCTCGACCGCTTGCACGTCCCCGCCAAGCCGGGCGTGGGTTTTTCGTTGATCAACAAGCTGCTGGCCTTCAACACGGCCGCCTCGACGAAGGTGGCGGTCGTGATCCTGAGCCGCAACGACCCGGTCTCCGGCATGCGCGTGTTCCGCTCGGCCGAAATGCACAAGCTGGCGCTGGAGCGCGGCGTGTTCACGCGCGGCGCGCCACCGTGGCGCTATCTGCGGCCGCTCAAGGCCAATCTGTTTCTGTCGGCCAATCTGGAAGACGTGCGCGCGGCGCTGGCTGCCGGCGTGCCGGCGGCGCAGGTGTATCCGCAGTCGGCGCGCGCATCCGACGCGCACCCGCGCGAGGTGCGCATCGCGTTCGACGGCGACGCCGTGCTGTTTTCCGACGAGGCGGAGCGCGTGTTTCAGGCCCAGGGCCTGCCCGCGTTCCAGGCGCATGAGCGTGAGAAGGCCGCGCAGCCGCTGTCAGCCGGTCCGTTCAAGCCGGTGCTGGCGGCGCTGCACCGCTTGCAGCAGGAGGGAACCAGCGCCATGCGCATTCGCACCGCGCTGGTGACCGCGCGCAGCGCCCCCGCGCATGAGCGCGCGATCCGCACGCTAATGGACTGGTCCATCGAGGTGGACGAGGCCATGTTCCTGGGCGGCCTGGCCAAGGGCGAGTTCCTGCGCGAGTTCGAACCCGACTTCTTTTTTGACGATCAGACCGGTCACATCGAATCCGCAGCGCGGCATGTGCCGGCCGGGCACGTGGCCAGCGGGGTTGCCAATCCATGACCGATCGCGACAGCCCGACGCCAGCCAATCCGAAGCCCCCGCTGTCGCGCTTTCTGCGAGACGCCTGGGCGCTGGCGCGTCCGTACTTCGGCTCGTCGGAGGAAAAATGGCGCGCCCGCGCACTGTTGGCGGCCATCGTGCTGCTCAACCTGGGCTCGGTGTTCATGCTGGTGCAGCTCAACGACTGGAATCGCCTGTTCTACGACGCGCTGCAACAAAAGAACCAAGACGTGTTCTGGACGCAACTGGGCCGCTTTTGCTGGCTTGCGGCGGCCTTCATCGTGATCGCGGTCTACAAGTTCTATCTCACGCAGCTTCTGGAAGTGCGCTGGCGCGCCTGGCTCACCGACCAGATGCTCAGCCGCTGGACCAGCGAGAACCGGCACTACCACCTGGAGCTGATGCGCCGCACCGCGGCGGCGGGCGCCGATAACCCCGATCAGCGGATCCAGGAAGATCTGAATCTGTTCACCGGCTACAGCGTCTCGCTGTGCATGGGGCTGCTCAACGCCAGCATCACGCTGGCGTCCTTTGTCGGCATTCTGTGGAGCCTGTCGGGCGACTTCACGCTCGGCGGCGTGGCGATTCCCGGCTTCATGGTCTGGGCCGCGCTGGTGTATTGCATCGTCGGCTCGTTCCTCACGCAATGGATCGGCAAGCCGCTGGCGGGCCTGAATTTCAACCAGCAGCGCCTGGAGGCCGACTTTCGCCACCACCTGATCCGCGTGCGCGAGCATGGCGAGGCCATTGCGCTGGACGGCGGCGCGCCGGTTGAACGCGGGCGGTTGTCGAGCCGGTTCGGCAAGGTCCTGAGCAACTACCTGAGCCTGCTGCGGGCGCAAAAGCGCCTGGTGTGGTTCACGACCGGCTTTGGGCAGGTGGCGGTGGTGTTCCCGTTCATCGTCGCCGCACCGCGTTTCTTTTCGGGCGCCATCCAACTGGGTGAGCTGATGCAGATCGCGTCGGCCTTTGGCCGGGTGCAGGACTCCTTGTCCTGGTTCGTGGACAACTACGACAAGCTGGCCGTCTGGCGCGCCACCACCGGGCGCTTGACGGGGTTCGAGCATGCGATGTCGGACCTAAATCTGGCTAAAGAGGACGGAACACAACCATTGCCAGCTATCAAATTTGAAATCTCGGATCGGGAACTGGCCGCTCGCGATCTGCAACTGGCCTTGCCCGGCGGCACTCCGGTGCTGCGCGACGTGTGTTTCGATCTCCCGTCAGGGCGTGCCGTGTTGCTCCAGGGGCCTTCGGGCAGCGGCAAGTCCACGCTGTTTCGCGCGCTGGCGGGCGTCTGGCCGTTTGCCCGCGGGGGGGCCGCCCGGCCGGGTGATTGGGGGGGGCTGCCGCAAAGGCCCTATGGGCCCAACGGCCCGCGGCGGGAGGCGCTGGCCTACCCGCAGGGGTCGAGCCGATACTCCACCACGCAAATGCAGGGCGCGCTGAACGAGGCGCGGCTGGCGCATCTGACCGACAGGCTGGACGAATCGCAGGCCTGGGACCAGCTCTTGTCGGGCGGAGAACTGCAGCGCCTGGCGCTGGCCCGCGTGTTCTTGCAGCGCCCGCGCTGGGTGCTGGCCGACGAGGCCACCAGCGCGCTTGACGTCGAGGCCGAGAGCGCGCTGTACGCCGCGCTCATCCGGGTCGTCCGCGAAGGAGGCGGCTCCATCATCTCTATCGGCCATCGTCCGGGCCTGGGCGCGTTGCACGACGAGATCTGGACGATCCAGGACTGTGCCGAAGGGGATGGCGGCGCGCCCCGTTGCCTGGCGACGGCCTGATTGGCCCGCCGTTACCGCAGCCAGCCCCGGCGGCGGAAATACAGCATGGGCACCACGGCCGAGAGCACCATCAACACCAGCGCGGCGGGGTAGCCCCAAGGCTGGGAGAGCTCGGGCATATGCTGGAAGTTCATGCCGTAGATGCTGGCAATCAGCGTGGGTGGCAGCAGCGCGACGCTGGCCACCGAGAAGATCTTGATGATCTTGTTCTGGTTGATGTTGGTGAAGCCGACCGTCGCATCCATCAGGAAGTTGATCTTGTCAAACAGAAAGGCGGTGTGGCCGTCCAGCGAATCGATGTCGCGCAGAATCTGGCGCGCCTCCTCGAACAATTCAGCCGACAGGAGCTTGGAGCGCATCATGAAGCTGACCGCGCGGCGCGTATCCATCATGTTGCGGCGGATGCGGCCGTTCAAGTCTTCCTGCCGGGCGATGGCGCCGAGCACTTCGCCGGCCTGCTGGTCGGTCACGTCGCCAGCGAGGACCGCTTTGCCGGCTTTTTCCAGCTCGTCGTAGATGCCTTCGAGCGTGTCGGCTGAATATTCCGCGTCGGCGTCGAAGAGCTTGAGCAGCACTTCCTTGGCGTTTTCCACCAGGCCGACGGCGCGCCGGGCGCGCAAGCGCACCAGGCGGAAGGCCGGCACGTCCTCCTGGTGGATGGAAAACAGCACGCCCTCGCCGCGCCCCGACGCGCTGGGCTGGTTGAGCACGAAGGCGGCCCGCACCGTGCGCGGCTCTTCCTCGTGCGCGACGAGAAAGTCGCAGCGGATGTGCAGGGCGCCGCCTTCTTCTTCATAAAAACGCGCGGATTCCTCCAGGTCGTCGTCCACCGCGTCGGTGGGGAAGGCGAATTGGTAAACCTGCTCGACCCAGAGCTTTTCTTCCGGGCTCGGGGCGTCGAGGTCGATCCAGACGGGGCGCAGGTCGCGCAACTCTTCCAGCGAATCGATATCGTGCTGGAACAGACGGCCGTTGGCAAGGGTGAAGACGTTGAGCATCGCGGTGCTCCCTGAGGCTGTGGGGCGGCTATGGGGCTTTCGGGCGGAAAGAGGATGGGGGCGTGGCGCTTTCAGTCCCCATCCGGTTGGCCTTGGCCGATCGTCTTCAGGGAACTGAAAGCACGCGACTGGGCGTGCTTTCCATGCGGTGTCCTGGATATTTCAGTGAAGCAAACGCGCGATTATTGCACTGCAACACGCGAGTCGTCGAAAAATGCGGCGATGTCGGCTTCGCGCGCCTGGGCGTCGTGCCCGCCGAGGGCAATGAGCGCATTGACGAAGCCGGGCTCAAAGAGCAGATAGCTCGCCATGGCGGCGCCGCTGCCTGCCAGCCCCCCCGCGTCGCCCAGCGCCTTGCGCGTGATGGCCGGCAACTCGCGGGAATGTTGTTGCGCCAGCGCGTCCAATGACTGCGTGGGCTGAATCGACAGCACCGATATGGGCTTGTAGGGCATGTGAGCGGCCACTTCGCGCGGCAATTCCAGCATCGTGCGGGTGACGCGATTGGTTTGTTCCACGTCGGCCTGCAAGGTGTCGTGGAAGACGCTGGCCATGGCGTGGCCGGCGATGGCGCCCAGCGTCGGGGCGCGTGCCGTGTCGGAAGCCAGGCCTGCGAACCCGGCGCGCTGCGGTTGGCCGACGCCGACGACCAGCACGCGCCGGGCACCCAGGTGCAGCGGCGCGGACAGCGGCGACAGGTGCCGCATCGAACCGTCGCCGAAATATTCGACGCGGCCGCCAATGTCGATGGGTCGGGCCGGAAAGATGAACGGAATCGCGCTGGAGGCCATCAGGTGTTCCACCGCGATGGGCAGGAAGATCGCCCGGCGCTCCGGGCGCTCCCAGACCTTTCTTGGAGAGTCCGCCGAGGTGTGGCAGAACGTCCAGTGCACACCCGTGGTGTAGCTCGACGCGGTGACCGCCAGTGCCCGCAGGGCCCCGCTGGTCAGTGAGCGCTCAATGCCCGGCAGCGAGACCGCATGCTCAAGCGTCTGGATCAGCGGCGTGTTGTCCAGCAGCGCGCCGCGCTCGCGCGCCGCTCGCGCCAGCGCAAAAGCGGTGAGCCATTTGTTGCTCCGCGCCCAGGGGGGCACGACGATCCGGTACACCTGCGAGGAGCGCAGGGAGGCCCAGAAACTGGCCAGCCGCTCAAAGCCGGCCATCCCGTCGGCCGCCTGTCCAGCGAGGAAGGCTGCGTTCAAGGCCCCGGCCGAAGTGCCGACCAGCACCTTGAACGGAAACAGGTCGCCGTGCGGCAACTGGTGGGCCCGCGCCCGCAATTGCCGCGCGATCGCCCGCAGCACGCCAACCTGGTAGGCCGTGCGCGCGCCGCCGCCCATGAGCACGAGCGCCGGCCGCGCCGCGTGCGGCGTACGGTCTTCCACCAAGCCGGAAAGCAATGCCGTGCTGAGCGCCATGTGCCTCCATATTAGGGCAAGGTTGCAGAAGTTCCCGCGAATGCGCGCGGCGCGACGGAATTTTTCAGCCTTGCCTGTGGATCGACCGCGCCGGCGTACCGTGGCTGATGCCAACCATTTCGCGCATCTGCCGGGCGTATTCCCTTGTCCGGCGTGGGTACCGGCCGCGGAGGTTGCGTTTTGCATGGAGCGGGGGCATAGTGATACCGACTGTCGGGCCCATGGGGGCTCGGCAGCGGAGCCGCCCGTGGAGACAGCGGCGCGGCGTGATTGAAACCCGTGTTTGAGTGAGGAGTCAGTATGAATTTGACGATCAGCGGTCATCACCTCGAAGTAACCCCCGCGCTGCGCAGTTACGTCACGACCAAGCTTGATCGCATCACGCGCCACTTCGACCAGGTGGTCGACGTGAAGGTGCTGCTCACCGTGGAAAAACAAAAGGAAAAAGAGCGACGGCAGCGCGCCGAATGCAACATCCGCGTGAAGGGCAACGACATGTTTGCCGAGAGCGCCCACGAAGACCTGTACGCTGCCGTGGACGAACTGATGGACAAGCTCGACCGACAGGTCGTGCGCCACAAAGGCAAGATTCAGGAGCACGGCCACGAAACGGCCAAGAAACACCTGATGTGAGCGCCGGCGCCCGAGGCGCGCGCAAACCAAGCCACCTGCGGGTGGCTTTTTCGTTCCGAGGCATAATTTCCCGACGACATGAACCGTTTAGCGAACATACTGCCTGCCGCCCAGGTCCTTGTGGGCGTTGATGCGACCAGCAAGAAGCGGGCGTTCGAGGAAGCCGGCCTGCTCTTCGAGGCCGAACACGGCCTCAACCGCGCGCTCGTGACCGACAGCCTTTTTGCCCGAGAACGCCTGGGCTCCACGGGCTTGGGCCACGGCGTGGCCATTCCGCATGGGCGCATCAAGGGCCTGAAGGCGCCGATGGCGGCGGTGTTTCAACTGGCGCACCCGATCGGCTTCGACGCCCCGGACGAGCAGCCCGTGAGCCTGATGATCTTTCTGCTGGTGCCCGAGACGGCGACGCAAAAGCACCTGGAGATTCTTTCGGAAATTGCCGAACTGCTGAGCGACGGTGTCTTGCGCGAGCAGCTCAAGGGCGCGCAGGACGCGGCGTGGCTGCACCAGACCATTAACGCCTGGTCCGCCGCGCACGCGGCGGGCTAGCCCGCGCATGAAGCCCAAGTTCGTCAGCGCCGACGTTCTGTTCGAGGAATTTCGCGGCATTCTCAAGTGGCAGTGGCTGGCGGGACTGGGCGCCTCGGAGCGCAAGTTCGACGAAGAGGCGGTGCACAAGGCCCGCTCAGGCGCCGACTTGGTGGGTTACCTGAACTACATCCATCCCTATCGCATCCAGATCCTGGGCGAGCGCGAGGTGGCGTATCTCTCGAATGCCACGCCAGAAGACTGCGCGCGGCGGATCTCGCGCATCGTGACGCTGGAGCCGCCGGTGCTGGTGCTGGCCGAAGGGCAGACGCCGCCGGATGCCTTGATCTCGCTGTGCGAGCGCGCCCAGATCCCGATGTTCGCCACCACGGAGTCGTCAGGCTTCGTCATCGATTCGCTGCGCGCCTACCTGTCCAAGCACTTTGCCGACCGCACCTACATGCACGGGGTGTTCATGGACATCCTGGGCCTGGGCGTGCTCATCACCGGTGAATCGGGCCTGGGCAAGAGCGAGTTGGGGCTGGAGCTGATCTCGCGTGGCAACGGCCTGGTGGCCGACGATCAGGTCGAACTGTCGCGCATCAACCAGACCACCATCGAGGGTGGTTGCCCCGAATTGCTGCGCAACCTGCTGGAAGTACGCGGCATCGGTCTTTTGGACATCAAGGCCATCTTTGGCGAGACCGCGGTGCGGCGCAAGATGCGCCTGCGGCTGATCGTGCATCTGGTGCGCCGCGAGACGCTGGAGCGCGACTACGAGCGCATGCCCTACGAGCCGCTCACGCAGGACGTGCTGGGCATTCCCGTGCGCAAGGTCATCATCCAGGTGGTCGCCGGCCGCAACATCGCCGTGCTGGTCGAGGCGGCGGTGCGCAACACCATCCTCCAACTGCGCGGCATCGACACCTTCATGGACTTCGTGCAGCGCCAGCGCGACGCGATGGAGGCGGGCGGCTGAGGCCCTATGCCGATCTCCCGCGCGGCGTCGGGCGGTGCGGGCAGTCGGTGCGCGTGCAATGCGCGTACAGGCTCAGGGCATGCTCGGCGATGGAAAAGCCCCGCGCCTGCGCCACGGCGGCCTGACGGGCCTCGATCTCCGCGTCGTAGAACTCCTCGACCCGGCCGCAGTCCAGGCACACCAGGTGGTCGTGGTGCTGCCCCTCGTTGAGCTCGTAGACGGCCTTGCCGCTTTCAAAATGGTTGCGCGACAGGATGCCGGCCTGCTCAAACTGCGTCAACACGCGGTAGACCGTGGCCAGTCCGATGTCAGCGCGCTCCTGCAGCAGGATGCGGAATACGTCCTCGGCCGTCATGTGGCGCAAGCCGCTGGTCTGAAAGATTTCCAGCACCTTCAGGCGCGGCAGCGTGGCTTTCAGCCCCGTGCTCTTGATGTCGTCGGCATTGGAGTTCGGCATGGGCGGGGATTTTCCGTCATCCGCGACAGGCCGCGCATGGCTTGGTCCATGAAAACCCGGCGGATACGACATATTTGTAGATTCATCTACAGATATGTCGTAGCATCAACAAAATTTGTCTAATTGGCGCCTCATAAGCCGGTTTGAAGGCTCATTTTGATAATAAAAATGGCCTGAATTCATTTAAATACGTCCACAGGCAGCTATCAATATTGAAGTTCCCTCTTGCGCGACCCAACCCCAGCCCAGGCAACATCCTGCCGCCGGAGGGCGCCGGTACAATGGTCCGCATGTCTCGCCTTCGTTTCCGCGCTCCCGCCTCGTCCGCTGCGCCGCGCCTGGCCTGGCTGGCAGGCGCCGCTCTTTGCGTCCCGCTGGTGGGTTGTTCGTCGATCACGGACGGCGGTTCGTCGCTGCTGCGTTCAATGACGCCGTACCAGTCCGAGGTGGTGCAGGGCAATTTCGTCTCGCGCGAGCAGGTGGGTATGCTCAAGCCCGGCCTGTCGCGCGCGCAGGTGCGCGATCTGCTGGGCACGCCCATGCTCACCAGCCTGTTTCATGCCGACCGCTGGGACTACGTGTTCACGCTGCGCCGCAAGGGCGAGCCCGAGCAGAGCCGGCGCCTGGCGGTGTTTTTTGATGGCGACAAGCTCGCGCGCTTCGAGGGCGATGAGATGCCCAGCGAGACCGAATTCGTCGCCAGCCTGCAATCGGGCCGCAAACTGCCCAAGCCGCCGGTGCTGGAGTTGTCGGCCGAGGAGCGGGATCGCCTGGCCCGGCCTTCCACTCAGGCGCAAGGGACGGGGGGGGGCAGTGAAAGCGGGCCGATGCCCCTGTCATACCCGCCGCTCGAAGCGCCGCGCCGCTGATTTTTTTATTCGGAGGAATGCCACCGTGAGTCCCTCAACGGCGCCATTGCGCGTGGCCATCGCGGGCGCCAGCGGCCGCATGGGCCAAATGCTGATCGAGGCCGTGAGCCAGGCCGATGACATGGTGCTGGCCGGCGCGCTGGATCGGCCAGACTGTCCCACGCTGGGTCTGGACGCCATGGCGTTCCTGGGCCGGGTGAGTGGCGTCGTCGTGACCGCCGACATCGCGCAGGGCTTGCGCGATGCGCAGGTTCTGATCGATTTCACGCGCCCCGAGGGCACGCTGGCGCATGCCGCCGCGTGCGCGCGGCAGGGCATCCGGATGGTCATTGGCACCACGGGTTTCACGCCCTGGCAACTGAATGAAGTCAAGGCCGCAGCCGAGCGCACCGGCATCGTGATGGCGCCCAACATGAGCGTGGGCGTGAACGTCACGCTCAAGCTGCTGGAGATGGCCGCCAAGGCGCTGTCCACCGGGTACGACATCGAGATCATCGAGGCGCACCATCGCCACAAGGTGGACGCGCCCTCCGGCACCGCGCTCAAGATGGGCGAGGTCATCGCGCAGGCGCTGGGCCGCGACCTGAAGGATTGCGCCGTGTACGCGCGCGAAGGCGTGACCGGCGAGCGCGACCCCTCGACCATCGGTTTTGCCACCATCCGCGGCGGCGACATCGTGGGCGACCACACCGTGCTGTTTGCCGGGACCGGCGAGCGCATCGAGATCACGCACAAGTCGTCCAGCCGCGCCACCTACGCGCAGGGCAGCCTGCGCGCCGCGCGCTTCCTGGCCAGCCAGCCGGGCGTGGGTCTGTGGGACATGTTCGACGTGCTCGGTCTGAACTGAGCGCCTTGCCGTGGGGTTGCTCGACTTCTGGGCTCACGCCGATGCTGTCGCGCGCGCGGTGGCGCTGGTGCTGGTGCTGATGTCCGTTGTCTCGTGGAGCCTGATCGTCTACAAATCCTGGTGGCTGCGGCGCGTGGCGCGCGCGCAGACCGCCGCCCTGGCGACCTTCTGGCGCGGCGAGAGCTGGGCCGAAGGCGCCCAGCAGGCATTGGCGCTCGATGACGGCGGCCTGCTCGGCCCGTTCCTTCAGGCCGCGCGCGATCACGCGGGCGCGGACACCGCGCCGCTCACGCGCCATCTGCGTGCCGCGCTGCATGCCGCGCGCGGCGCACTGGAGGCCGGTCAGGTCACGCTGGCCTCGGTCGGCGCGACAGCGCCCTTTGTCGGCCTGTTGGGCACGGTCTGGGGCATCCACCACGCGCTGGGCAACCTGGTGGGCGCAGGACAACTGGGCCTCGATCAAGTGGCCGGCCCGGTGGGCGAGGCCCTGGTGATGACCGCTGCCGGCTTGGCGGTGGCGTTACCGGCGGTGTTTGGCTACAACTATCTCGGACGCGCCATTCAGCGCCGGATCGCGGTGCTGGATGGTTTTGCGGCCGATCTGCTGAATGCCGCGGGCTCCAAGGCCCGGCGCCGGGAGGCGCCATGAGCGCGCCGGGCCGCTCCCAAGCGCGAATCCCGCAGCGCTGTGCGCGGAGGGTAGTCCAGTGAGCGCGCCGGGCCGCTCCCAAGCGCGAATCCCGCAGCGC
>DAIOSZ010000029.1:0-24116 GCA_036752305.1 Burkholderiaceae bacterium | reverse complement strand
GTCCCAGCGCATGGCGTTGATGCCGCCTTCGCCCTGGATGGTCTCGAAGAACACGGCGACCACGTTGGGGTTGCCCTCGGTGGCTTTCTTCAGCGCCTCGATGTCGTTCAGGGGCACGCGGATGAAGCCTTCGACCAGCGGCTCGAAGCCTTTTTGCACCTTGGGGTTGCCGGTGGCCGAGAGCGTGGCGATGGAGCGGCCGTGGAAGGCGTTTTCGTAGACCACGATCTCGGGCCGGGCGATGCCCTTGTCGTGCCCGAACTTGCGCGCGAGCTTGAGCGCGGCCTCGTTGGCCTCCAGCCCGGTGCAGCAGAAGAACACGTTCTCCAGACCCGACAGCTCGCACAGCTTGGCCGCCAGCGCCTCGTTGTTGGGGATGTGGAAGTAGTTGGACAGGTGGATGGCCTGGCTGAGCTGCTCCTGCAGCGCGGGCACCAGCCGGGGGTGGTTGTGGCCCAGGGTGTTGACGGCGATGCCGGCCAGGGCGTCGAGGTATTCCTTGCCGTTGGAATCCCACACGCGGCAGCCCTGGCCGCGCACCAGCATCACGGGCAGGCGCCCGTAGGTGTTCATGGTGTGCGGGGAGGTGATTTCGGGGGCGGCTGCGCTCATGCGGGACTCCTGTGACGTGGAAACCGATTCTAGGAGCCGCGCGGCGCGCGATTGTTGCAAAGCGGGCATCGCATTCATGCGCGATGCCCGCGCCGGGCCGCGCCGCTCAGCGGATTGGCACGCTCAGCGCCGAGCCGGTGCCCGCGCCGGTGAGCAGCGACATCGAAAAGCCCTCGAAGGCGCGCACCGGCGATCCGTAGAGGCTGTCGGCGGTGTCGAACACCAGCACCAGGCGATGGCCGGCGGGCACGTCGTAGGCGGTGGCGTTGAGGTCGAAGCTCAAGTCCAGCGTGGCGCCAGGCGTGGCCCAGTGGACGGCGCGCGCGCCGTGCGTGACCAGCGTGCCCACGCCCAGCGCGTTCACGTCGTACAAGTAGCCCACCAGCAGGCCGCGCGCCTGGCTGGGCTTGACCTTGAGCTTGACCGAGGGAATGCCGCGAATGGCCAGCGGCTGCGCCAGCGTGGGGCCTTCAAAGCGGATGCCCTGCCCGCGCAGGATGCTATCCATGAGGTTGACCACGGGCACGCCCGCCGTTTCGGCCGTCACGGTGAGGATGGGCAGCACGCCGGTGGTGGCGGTGGTGTCCAGCAGGTTGTCGATGGTGTCGCTGGCGGCGGCGGCGGGCGTGCCGGAGCCCATGGAGGCGGTGAGCCCCTTCCAGCATAGGCAGCCCAGTTCCCAGCGCAGCGCGCCGCGCGGCGAGAGCGCGTAGTTCAGGCTGCGCAGCTCGGGCGCGGGCCAGTTGGACAGGGTTTCGGTCTGGTTGCCGAACTTGGGCTTGAGCACGACCTTGGGGCCGGTGTCGATGCCGTTGGGCTGGAACTTCAGCCAGCGGTCGAACCAGCGGATGGCGTCGTCCACCACGGCGTTGTCCCAGCCGAACATGGCGCCGCCGATTTCGGCCGAGGTGTGGATGCCCGGTTGCAGCAGCAGCCGCTTGGGGCCGCTCAGGCGGGCGAACAGCGCCATCGACGAGTTGGGGGAGAACATGTCGTCCTGCCAGTTCTTGCTGATGAACACGGCGGTGCCGTTGCGGTTGAGCGCGTCCACGTAGCTGCTGGGCGAGCGCACGGCGGACCAGGCGATGATGGACTGGATGGCCGCCTGCGAGGTGTCCGGGTCGCGCACCTGCGCCACGCGCGCCGACAGATCGGGGTCCACGCGGCCGGTGAGGTAGGCCGAGCTCTCCAGCACCGTGGCCCAGGTGACGTTGGGCACGCCGTTGCCATAGAGCTGGTCGGCAAGCGCGCCCCAGCCCGACATGGCGGCGATGGCGCGCAGGCGGTTGTCTTGCGCGGCGCCGAGCAGCGACAGGCCGGCACCGTAGGAGATGCCCGCCGAGCCGATGCGCGTGGGGTCGGTGGGCGTCTGGGCGATCAGGAAGTCGATGGCGCTGGACACGTCGGCCACGTCCTGCGGCCCGGCCACGCCGATGACGCCGCCCGAGCCCCAGAAGCCGCGCGTGGTGTAGGCCATGGCGACGTAGCCGTTCCTGGCCAGCTTGTGCTGCTGGCCCAGGTATTCGAAGTAGTCCGTCAAGGCCCAACTGCTGATGTGCAGCACTGCCGGAAAGCGCGCGCCGCTGGCCGCCCCCGGGGGCAGAAAGACGTTGGCGGTCAGTTGCACGCCGTCGGTTGCGGTGACGCGCAGGTTGCCGATGAAGCAGGTGCCGTCGCGGGGCGAGACGACGCCGGGCATGGCCTGCGGCAAGGTATAGATCAGGGCTTCGGCGGGGGTGGCGTCGCGGCAGGGCGTCAGGGCTTGCGCGGGCGCGGCGGCCAGCAGGGCCAGGCCTGCGCTGAGGGCGGTGAGGAGGCGGCGGAGCATGGTGGGTGGGTTGGATGAGTGAATGAAAAATAAGAACGAACGATCGTTCTATTTTTTGATCAACCCAGAACGCCGCGCCTCGGTAGAAACACCAATGGCGCGTGGCCTTAGAGGGTAAAATCTAAAGTTCATTTCCTTGGCCGTCCGGCCCGTTTTTGCATCCTTCGCGCGCGATTGATGGTGTCTTCCAACCCAAAACAAGTCTTCATTCAGGGCATCACCAAAGGCGGCAAGACGTTTCGCCCCAGCGATTGGGCCGAGCGGCTGGCAGGGGTGATGAGCCCGTTCCGGCCGGGCGGCGCCGGTCCGGGCACGCACCTGAGCTATTCACCGTGGTGCATTCCCACGTCGGTTGGCAACGTCAAGTGCGTGGTGGTGCACGAGGATTTGCGCGATCACGATGTGCTGGCCTGGGACTTTGTGATGAACTTTGCCCGCGACAACGATCTGCAGGTGTTCGAGGCCTGCCTGCTGCCCGATCCGCCTGGGCAGGCCGGGGCGTGACCGCGCGACCGGCCCGGGCAAACCCGGTTGCGGCCGAGTGATGGTGTCGGGTTATGCTCGCCGGCCTGGCCTTTGGGGCCGAGTGCATCCGTCATGAGCGAAACCATTCTCGAAACCCGCCACTTGACCAAGGAGTTCAAGGGGTTTACCGCCGTCAGCGACGTGAACCTGCGCGTGCGGCGGGGGCATATCCATGCGCTCATTGGCCCCAATGGCGCGGGCAAGACGACCTGCTTCAACCTGCTGACCAAGTTCCTGGTGCCCACGCGGGGGCAGATTCTCTTCAACGGCGTGGACATCACCAGCGAGGCGCCAGCGCAGGTGGCGCGGCGCGGGATCATCCGCTCGTTCCAGATTTCCGCGGTGTTTCCGCACATGACGGTCCTGGAGAACGTGCGCATTGGCCTGCAGCGCCAGCTCGGCACGCACTATCAGTTCTGGCGCAGCGAAAAGAGCCTGTCGGCACTCGACGGGCGGGCGCGCGAACTGCTGGCCGAGGTCGGACTGGAGGCGTTTGCCGACGAGGAGACCGTCAACCTGCCCTATGGCCGCAAGCGCGCGCTGGAGATCGCCACCACGCTGGCGATGGAGCCCGAGCTGATGCTGCTGGACGAGCCCACGCAGGGCATGGGCCACGAGGATGTGGACCGTGTGACGCAGCTCATCAAGAAGGTGTCGGCGGGGCGCACCATCCTGATGGTGGAGCACAACATGAACGTGGTCTCCAGCATTGCCGACACGATCACCGTGCTGCAACGCGGCGCGGTGATTGCCGAGGGGCCGTATGAGCTGGTGTCGCATGACCCGCAGGTGATGGAGGCCTACATGGGCTCGACCGACGCGCAGTTGCAAGGAGCGCACTGAGATGAGCGGCGATACGCCCCTGGCGCTGGAGGTGCGGGATTTGCACGCCTGGTACGGCGAGTCGCACATCCTGCATGGCGTTGATCTGAAGGTGCGGCGCGGCGAGGTGGTCACGCTCCTGGGGCGCAACGGCGCGGGGCGGACGACCACACTGCGTGCCGTGATGGGCCTGACCGGCAGGCGCCAGGGCTCGATCCGCCTGGGTGGCGCGGAAACCATTGCGTTGCCGGCATACAAGATCGCGCATCACGGCGTGGGCTACTGCCCCGAGGAGCGCGGCATTTTTGCCAGCCTTTCGTGCGAGGAAAATCTGCGCCTGCCGCCGGTGCTGCAGCCCGGGGGCATGAGCGAGGCCGAGATCTACGCGATGTTTCCGAACCTGGCCGAGCGCCGCGCTAGCCCGGGCACGCGCCTGTCGGGCGGCGAGCAGCAGATGCTGGCGGTCGCGCGCATCCTGCGCACCGGTGCCAATTTGCTGCTGCTCGATGAGATCTCGGAAGGCCTCGCGCCGGTGATCGTGCAGGCGCTGGCGCGCATGATCCGGGACCTGAAGGCGCGCGGCTACACCATCGTGATGGTCGAGCAGAACTTCCGCTTCGCGGCGCCGCTGGCGGACCGTTTCTACGTGATGGAGCACGGTCGCATCGTCGAGCAGTTCGCGGCGGCCGAGTTGAACGCCAAGATGCCGGTGCTGACCGAGTTGCTGGGCGTATGAGCAGAGGCCCGGGCAACGCGCGAGGCCAACCGGCATTGCCGCGTCGTCCATGGCCAACCGGGGCGCACGCCGCCGCCCGGGCTTGCCGGGCGTTGTCATTGTTTACTTCAAGGAGAGCATCCATGCACAAGAGAACCCTTGCCGCCGTCGCCGCGTCGCTGGCAGGCCTGTCGGCCGCGCCCGCGTTTGCCCAGGGCGCGCCGCTGAAAATCGGCTTTATCACCGACATGTCGAGCCTGTACGCCGACATCGATGGCAATGCGGGCGCCGAAGCCATGAAGATGGCGATTGCCGACTTTGGTGGCAAGGTGCTGGGCCGCAACGTGGAGCTGCTGACCGTCGATCACCAGAACAAGGCCGACATCGCCGCGTCCAAGGCGCGCGAGTGGATCGATCAGCAAGGCGTGTCGGCGCTCATGGGCGGCACGAACTCCGGCGCGGCGCTGGCCAGCGCGAAGGTGGCGGCCGAGAAGAAGCGTCCCTACATCGTGATGGGCGCCGGTTCGGCCCGCCTGACCAACGAGGATTGCACGCCCTACACCGTCCACTACGCCTACGACACCGTTGCGCTGGCCAAGGTGGCGGGCAAGGCGATGATTCAGCGCGGCGACAAGGAGTGGTTTTTCCTGACGGCTGACTACGCATTCGGTCATTCGCTGGAAAAGGATTCGGCCGACGTGGTCAAGGCCAATGGCGGCAAGGTGCTGGGCCAGGTGCGCCATCCGCTCAATGCGTCGGACTTTTCCTCGTTCTTGCTGCAGGCGCAGAATTCCAAGGCGCAAGTGCTCGGGCTGGCGAATGCGGGCGGCGACTTCATCAACAGCATGAAGGCCGCCAAGGAGTTTGGCATCGACAAGAAGATGAAGATGGCCGGTTTGCTGGTGTTCATCAACGACATCCACAGCCTGGGCCTGAAGAACACGGAGGGCCTGCTGGCCACCGACAGCTGGTACTGGGACCAGAATGCCGAGACGCGCAAGTTCTCCGAGCGCTTCTTCTCCAAGTTCAAGCGCATGCCTTCGTCGATCCAGGCGGCCAACTACTCGGCGATGACCACCTACCTCAATGCCGTGAAGGCCGCGGGCACCGACGATGCCGACAAGGTGATGGAGCAGCTCAAGAAGACGAGGATCAATGACATGTACGCCAAGAACGGCACCATCCGCGCCGATGGCCGCATGGTGCACGACATGTTCCTGATGGAAGTGAAGAAGCCGTCCGAATCCACCAAGCCTTGGGACTACTACAAGCAGGTGGCGGTGGTGCCCGGCGATCAGGCCTATACGACGCTGGCCGAGTCCAAGTGCTCGCTGGTCAAGAAGTGATTCGACAACAGCGCCCGCTCGCCACGGGCGGACGCTGCTAACGCGAGACGGACCGGACCTCGATGGAAATTTTTGGCATTCCCCTGTCAGCCATGTTGAGCCAGCTCCTGCTGGGGCTGGTCAACGGATCGTTCTACGCGATGCTCAGCCTGGGCCTGGCGGTGATTTTCGGCTTGCTCAACGTGATCAACTTCGCGCACGGGGCCATGTTCATGCTCGGCGCGATGATCACGTGGATGGGGTTCGCCTATTTCGAGATTCCCTACTGGGTCATGCTGGCCCTGGCGCCGCTGCTGGTGGGTATTCTGGGCATTGTGATCGAACGGACGATGCTGCGCTGGCTGTACAAGCTCGATCATTTGTATGGCCTGCTGCTCACGTTCGGAATCACGCTGCTGATCGAGGGGATTTTCCGGTCGATTTTTGGCTCTTCGGGACAGTCGTACTCCGTTCCGGATGCCTTGCAGGGCGGCACCAATCTGGGCTTCATGATCCTGCCGAATTACCGCGCCTGGGTGGTGGTGGCCTCGCTGGTGGTGTGTTTCGCCACCTGGTATGTGATCGAGAAGACCAAGCTGGGCGCCTACCTGCGCGCGGGCACCGAGAACTCGCGCCTGGTGGAAGCCTTTGGCATCAACGTGCCGCTGATGGTCACGCTGACCTATGGCTTTGGCGTCGCGCTGGCGGCGTTCGCCGGCGTGCTCGCCGCCCCGGTGTACCAGGTGGCTCCGCTGATGGGGTCCAACCTCATCATCGTGGTTTTCGCGGTGGTGGTGATCGGCGGCATGGGCTCGATCATGGGGGCCATTCTCACGGGGCTTGGATTGGGCGTGGTCGAGGGCTTGACCAAGGTGTTCTATCCGGAGGCGTCGAACACGGTGGTGTTCATCATCATGGCGCTCGTGCTGCTGGTGCGTCCGGCGGGTCTGTTTGGCAAGGAAAAATAGCCCATGAGCCCCAAGCAAAAAGCCGTCGGATACCTGCTCCTGTTCGTGTTGGGGTTGCTCGCGCCGCTGATGGTGTACCCGGTGTTCATGATGAAGCTGCTGTGCTTCGCGCTGTTTGCCTGTGCGTTCAACCTGCTCATCGGATACACGGGGCTGCTGTCATTTGGTCACGCCGCCTTTCTGGGCGGAGCGGGCTACGTGGCCGGCTATGCGATGCGCGACTGGGGTCTGACGCCGGAGCTGGGCATACTCGCCGGCACGGCCTTCGCCGCGCTCATCGGCCTTGTCATGGGCTGGCTGGCGATTCGGCGCCAGGGCATTTACTTCACGATGATCACGCTGGCGCTGTCGCAGATGCTGTATTTTCTGTGGCTGCAGGCGCCCTTCACCGGTGGTGAGGATGGCTTGCAAGGCGTGCCGCGCGGCAAGCTGCTGGGCGTGATTTCGCTGCAGGACGACCTGACACTCTACTACGTGGTGTTCGCGGTGTTCGTGTTGGGCTTCTGGCTGATCAACCGCACGATTCATTCTCCTTTCGGGCAGGTCCTGCGGGCGATCAAGGAGAATGAGCCACGCACCATTTCGCTGGGCTACGACGCCAACCGCTTCAAGCTGCTGGCTTTCGTCATTTCCGGCGCGCTCGCCGGCATGGCGGGCGCCACCAAGGTGCTGGTGCTGGGCTTCGAGACCTTGACCGACGCGCATTGGAGCATGTCGGGCCTGGTGGTGCTGATGACGCTGGTGGGCGGCCTTGGCACGGTGCTGGGTCCGATCATCGGCACATTTCTGATCGTGGTGCTGGAGAACAAGCTGGGCGAGATCGGCAATGGCTTGGCCGCGCTGACGGGCCTGGAATGGTTCCGCTCGCTCGGCGAATCGGTCACGATCGTCACGGGCCTGATCTTCATTGCGTGCGTGTTGCTGTTCCGCCGCGGCATCGTGGGCGAGTTGCTGGCGCGTTGGCCGAGAAAGGCCAAGTCGGCCGCGGGTTGAACTCCGAAAAGAAACAAGGGCCGCGAAAGCGGCCCTTGTTTCTTTTGCAGACAGCGCACCCGGTACAAACGGCGGGCGCCTGATGCGACGCCCGGGCTTGTGCCTGATGTTTTGGGTCAGGCGGCGGCCAAGGCCTTGACCTTGGCGGACAGACGGCTCTTGTCGCGAGCCGCCTTGTTCTTGTGGAAGATGCCCTTGTCGGCGACGCTGTCGACGACCGATTGCATCTTGGCGAAAAGCTCCGTCGCCTTGGCCTTGTCGCCCGTGGCGACGGCCTTCTCGACGTTCTTGACGACGGTGCGGTATTTGGAGCGCAGCGAGGTGTTCGCGGCGTTGAGTTTCACGTCCTGGCGGACGCGCTTACGGCCCGACGCGAGGCGCGGGTTCTTCTTTTTGGGCTTTCCAGCGGCCATGTCTGAAGTCCTTATCGGTGTCTGTGGATGTTGTCGGCAAAGCCCGTCATTATAGCCTTGCTACACTGCGCGGCCCATCATGAGCCTCTTCAAAGCCGCCTCGACCGTCTCGCTGCTCACGCTCGCCTCGCGCGTGACGGGACTGGTGCGCGAGCTGCTCATGGCCTCGGCCTTCGGGGCGAGCGCGATGACCGACGCCTTTAACGTGGCCTGGCGCATTCCCAACCTGTTTCGGCGCCTGTTCGCCGAAGGCGCGTTCAGCCAGGCGTTCGTGCCGGTGCTGGCGGCCAGCAAGGAAGGCGCGGGCGAGGTGGCCACGCAGGCGTTGATCGCCAAGGTGGCCTCGGTGCTGACGGCCGCGCTGCTGGTGACCTGCGTGGCCGGTGTGATCGGCGCGCCGCTGCTGGTCTGGTTGATGGCCAGCGGCCTGAAGCAGAGCGCCGAGAGCTACGGCGCCGCCGTCTGGATGACGCGCCTGATGTTTCCCTACATCGGCTTCATGTCGCTGGTGGCGCTGGCGTCGGGGGTGCTGAACACCTGGAAGCGCTTTGCCATCCCGGCGTTCACGCCGGTGCTGCTCAACCTGTGCTGGATCGTGGCCGCCTGGTGGGGGGCGCCGTGGTTTCGCGCGCACGGCATCGAGCCGATCTACGCGCTGTGCGCGGGGGTGATGATCGGCGGGCTGTTGCAACTCGCGGTGCAATTGCGGGCCCTGGCCGGCCTGGGACTGCTGCCGCGTTTGAGCCTGAGTGCTCCGGCCTTGCGCGAGGCCTGGGCAGACGCGGGTGTGCGGCGCGTGGCCGCGCTGATGGCGCCGGCCCTGCTCGGGGTGGGCGTGGCGCAGGTGTCACTGGTCATCAACACGCAGATCGCCTCGTATCTGGCGCCAGGCAGCGTCAGTTGGATCAGCTACGCCGACCGCCTGATGGAGTTTCCGACGGCACTGCTGGGCGTGGCGCTGGGGGTGGTGCTCATGCCGCAGTTGGCGGCGGCCAATCAGGCGGGCGACGAGGCGCGCTATTCCGCGCTGCTCGACTGGGGCCTGCGGCTGATGATCGTGTTCACCGTGCCCTGCGCGGCGGCCCTGCTGGTGTTTGGCCAGCCGCTGGTGGCGGTGCTGTATCACTACGGCCGGTTTTCCGCCCACGACGTGGCGCAGACGGTGGAGCCGCTGATAGGCTGGGGCGTGGGCCTGGTGGGCCTGGTGGCGATCAAGGTGCTGGCCCCCGGCTACTTTGCCAAGCAGGATGTGCGCACGCCAGTGAAGATAGCCATCGTCGTGCTGGTGCTCACGCAAGTGTTCAATGCGATCCTGGTGCCGCGACTGGCGCATGCCGCGCTGACCCTGTCGATCGGCCTGGGCGCGCTGATCAACGCGCTGTGGATGCTGATCGGGCTGCTGCAGCGCGGACGCTACCGTCCCGGCGCGGGCTGGTGGAAGCTCCTGCTCCAGGTGGTGGCGGCAACTGCCTTGGTGGTGGTGTTTCTCATGTGGGCCGGCAACGCCGTCCCGTGGCTGAACATGCCCGGACAAGCCGTGCAGCGCATCGGTCTGCTGCTGGCGGTCATTGGCGCGGCCATCGTCATCTACTTCGCCGCGCTCGCGGCCGCTGGGATGTCGCTGAGGTCTTTGCTGCGCCGTTGAGTACCGCCTGCAGCACGTCGCCTTCGACGTTGCGCGCGGCGCCAAAGCCCTGCACGTGTCGCGCGCGGTCCACGCGGATCATCACCCAATGGAAATCGGGGAAATCCGCCAGCGGAGCGGCGCTGGGCAATCGTTCGAGATAGGCCATGCGCAGCGGCGCCACGTGGTCCGGGGCGGCGAATGCCGCATGGCCGCTCAGGCTGACGCGAGGCAGCGCGAGCGGTTCGGCATCGGCGCTGTCGGCTTGCGCGACGAGCAGCGAGACGGCGGGGTGCGCGCGCAGATGGCGCGTATGCGCAGCCAGGTCGCTGATATGCACCACCAGTGATCCTCCGGGCGCCACGGCAAAGGGCACCAGCGTGGCCAGCGGGCTGTCGCGCGCGGCATCCCAGGTGGCGAGCGTGGCGACCCGCGTCCGCGAAAGCAAATCGACGAGCGCCTGGTCCAGGCGCGACAGCCGCGGGACGGGGTGATCGGTCATGGGTTGGCGCGCGTGGCGTCGCGAATGCGGGCCACGTCGAGCTCGGAGACCGCTCCCGCCCGGTTGCCCCATGCGCCCCGCACGAAGCTTAGCGTGGCCGCGAGGTCGGCATCGCTCAGGGTCTGCACGAAGGGCGGCATGCCATGGGGCCGAGGGTTGTCCTTCGTGACGGGGGCGTAACCCCCGAACAGCACGATTTGCACCAGATTCACCGGGTTGGCCTGCGCTACCGCCCGGTTGCCGGCGGCCAGTCGCGGGTAGCGGTTGGCTTGCCCCTCGCCCTGCTTGCCGTGGCAGTCGGCGCAGTGATCGGCGTAGAGTGTCTCGCCGCGCTGTAGCACGCGCGCGCTCGCGGCCTCGAATGCCGAGGGGGAGGAGCCTTGCCGCCCGGGAGCCGGCGAGCTCAGCGCGCGCAAGAACACGGTCAGCGCACGGGCGTCGGCGTCGCTGAGGTATTGCAGCGACGCGCGGGTCACTTCCGCCATGGGGCCGGACACGGTGGCGTGGGGATTGCGCCCTGCGCGCAAGAGTTGCATGCCGTCCTCCACGCTCCCGCCCCCCAGGCCGGCCTCGGCGTTGTCGGTCGGCGGGGGCGCCAGCCAGTTCTGCATGGGTATCACGCCGCCGCTGAACCGCTCGGCATGCGAGGTGGCTCCCCAGCGGTTGCGCGGCGCATGGCAGGCGCCGCAGTGGCCCAGGCCCTCGGCGAGATAGGCGCCGCGGTTCCATTCGGCCGAGCGCGCTGGCTCCGGGCGGTATTCGCCCGGCGTGAAATACAGCTTTCGCCAGGCCCACAGTGCCGTCTGCGTGCCAAAGGGCCAGCGCAGCTGGTGCGGCGCATTGGCCCGGCTGGCGGGTGCGACGGGGCGAAAGTAGGCCCACAGTGCATCGATGTCGGCCTGCGCAAGCCGCGTGGTGTGCGTGTACGGAAAGGCGGGGGCGAGCAAGCGCCCATCCTTGGAGATGCCTTCGCGCAGGGCGCGCGTGAAGTCCTGCGCGGTCCAGGCGCCGATGCCGGTTGCCGCTTCCGGCGTGAGATTGCCTGCGAACACGTTGCCGAAGGGCGTGGGGATCGCGCGGCCGCCGGCATAGTCTGGCTGGCCAGGGGCGGTGTGGCAGGTCTGGCAGTTGCCGATGCGCGCGAGATACGCGCCGCGCGCGGCTTCGCCGGACAGCCGTGGCTCGGCGGGCGGCGCGGGAGGGTCGAAGCTGCCACAGCGCACGGCCGGAGGGCCGGCGGGTGAGGGGGACGGGCGCGAGTCGGCCGGGACGGGTTGCGAGGACAGCCACGTTGCGAGAGCGGCGACCTCCCGTGGCGCCAGCTTCCTGGCGACGGTGGCCATGCAGTCGGGCGCGTGGGCGCGGCGCTGGCCCGTCTGCCAGGCGCCGAGTTGCGCGTTGAGATAGTCGCGCGGCAAACCCAGCAGCGCGGGCGTGGCGGGCAGCATGCCGGTCAGGCGTTCACCATGGCAGCTGGCGCAGGCGGGCAGGCCGCGCGGAGCATCGCCAGAGCGGACCAGCTTGCGGGCTTGCTCGGCCTGCGCCGCGCCTTGGGGCACGGCCGGGGGCGGCGGATAGGGCAGGCTCTGAGCCGCGAAGTGCTCGGCGATCTCCTGCAGATACCCGTCGCCAAGGTTCTGCATGAGGTGCGTCATCAGGCCGTAGTGGCGTCGGCTGTCGCGGAAATGCGTGAGCTGCTGGTATAGGTAGGCGGCTGGTTTGCCCGCCAGGCGAGGGTAGTACCCATCGGGGCCTGCCTTGCCTTGCGGGCCGTGGCAATGCGTGCAAGCCTTGACTTGCTCGTCCAGCGGCGCGGACTGTCCGGGCATCGACGCCAGGGCCAGCACGGCCGAGAACAGCCAGAAGTCCAGGCGGCGCATCAGAGCCGGGGCTCGCCGAACGAAATGCCGATCTGCCGCGAGGTCTGCATCAGCGGGTGATCCAGCGGCACCTTGCGGTTGACTCCGGCCACGCGGGACAGGGGAATGCGGGTCATGCGCTCACCCGACGTGGCGACCATCTGGCCGAACTCGCCCTGGTGGACGAGCTGGGCCGCGGCCACGCCAAAGTGCGTGGCCAGGATGCGGTCGAATGGCGTGGGCGAGCCCCCGCGCTGTACATGGCCAAGCACGGTCGAGCGCACCTCGCTGGCGACATGGGGCTGCAGCGCCTCGCGCAATGCATGCGCCACGCCACCCAGGCGGATCGGGTCCGGGCTGCCTTCCAGGCGCCGCTCGATTGTCAACGAGCCGCCGCGCGGCTTGGCGCCTTCGGCTACGCAGATGAGGGTGTATTTCTCCTGCTTTTCACGCTTGCGGCAGACGGCGGCGACGGCTTCGAGCTCATAGTCGATTTCGGGCAGCAAGATGACATGCGCCGAACCCGCGATGCCCGCTTCCAGCGCAATCCAGCCGGAGTAGCGGCCCATGGTTTCGACGATCATCACGCGGCCATGCGACAGGGCAGTGGTTTGCACGCGTTCCAGGGCTTCGGTGGCGGTGGCGACGGCGGTGTCGAAGCCGAAGCTGCGTTCACAGCCCTCGATGTCGTTGTCGATCGTTTTGGGCACCCCCACGATGGGCAGGCCGCGCTCGTAGAGAGCTTGCGAAATCGTCATGGTCCCGTCACCTCCCACCGCCACCAGGGCGCTCAGGCCCATGCGCGCGGCGTTGGCCAGCGTGCGGCGGGTGGTTTCCTCGTCGGCCAGCGGGTTGGCCCGGTTGCTGGTGCCCAGCACGGTTCCGCCCAACGCGGTAAGCGGAGCCACCGACATCCAGTCCAATGGCCGAAAGCGCCCTTCGATCAAGCCGGCGAAGCCGTCCTCGATGCCCAGCACCTGGGCGCCGCAGTCCCGGATCAGAGAGCGGGTGACGGCGCGGATGACGGCGTTCAGGCCCGGACAGTCGCCTCCGCCCGTCAGGACGCCGATGTGGGTGCGTGGCGAGTTCATGTGGAGGCTTCCAGAGTGAAATTTTGAGCACTCAATGCGCAAGAGAGCCAGGAAAAACGACCACGGGCAGCTATAAATTTCAGAGTCATCGATGGCGCCTCAGGGCAAAGCCGAAGAACTCCCCGCGAATGCGCGCCGCGAGGGACTTTTCAAGTTTTTCCGGAAGGCTTGCGCTACGAAGCACGGTTGGCAAGCCTTGTGTTGAGCGTTGCGGCGTCGGCGCCGTCGAACCCGTGCAGCGCACTGGTGAATCGGAGTTTGACGTCGGCCGTTGTGCCCTGCGCGGAGAACGGGCCGTCCAGCCGAGACATGACGCGTGCGCAGATGGTGTCGATCTCGCTCTGGGTCCGCACGACAATCACCAGAAGACCGAACCGGGCCTTGTCGAGGCGCGCGCACGCGTCGACGACGCGCACGGTTGAGCGCAGGTGGCGGCCGAGTCCGTTTGCCAGCTCATCGGCAAAGGTCACGCCGTGCATCCGGCGCAAATCGTCGAAATTCGCGATCTCGAGGTGGATCAACCCGAATCCGGGAGCGCCGCGGCTGCAGCGCGCACATTCATGGTCCAGCCGCTGGGCAAACCCCGTCTGGTTGAGCAGTCCGGAGTCGCTGTCTTCGCGGGCCACCCGTTGCGAGCGCAGGTAGGTGCGCTGAAAGCACATGATGCTGACACCCAGCGTCCAGCCGAACATGTAGACCAGGGCCGACACGTAGACAAGGGTTTGCGGCCAGGCCATCTGCGAGGCGACGTTCTCGACGTCGATCACGCGCGCGCCGGCGCGAACCAGGACCGCCACCGCCATCACGACGCAGACGCTGGCGGCAATGGCGTTGGCAAAGCGTTCCGTTTCCTCGACACGCCAGATCAGCGCTGCCGAGGTGGACAGCAGCAACAGTCCCGAGACGAAGCCAAACACAATCTGCCGAGGCGAATCCTCCGAACTCCACAGAAACAGCAGCGCCAACACCATGGCGCCCAGCATGGTCCACCATATCCAGCGCGTGCCGGCCGGGCGCAGCCTGTACTGGAACACACCCTCTAGATTGAGCAGTATGGCCGTCAGGCTCAGGGCATTGTTGGAGAAATAAAACCAGCCACGCAGCGTCGGGGGGAAGGACAGGCTCAGCGGCAGCAGCATCAGGCCGAGCACACCGATGACCGAACTCGCCGTCCACCAGCGCAGGCCCGGCATGCGAGGGTCCACGCGCAACAAGGCCGAAAACACCAGGCACGCAAAGAACGCCGCCGCGCCCGTGAGGACGCTCATCGTCACCGGATGAAGCAGACTGAGGGTTTCGTTCAAGTTTCTGCCCTGCCGCCTCTAGGCTTGGTTCAGATCCTGACGCAGTTGGCGCTTGAGCAGTTTGCCACTCGGGTTTTTCGGAAGTGCCTCGGTGAAGACCACGCGCTTGGGCGATTTGAAGTGCGCCATGTTTGCTTGGCAATGCGCGATCACCTGTGCCTCGGACAGTTGCTCGCCGGCCTTGACGACGATCACGGCGGTCACGGCCTCGACCCATTTCGGATCGGGCAGGCCGACGACGGCCACCTCGCTGACCTGCGGTAGCCGGTAGATCGTCTCCTCGACTTCGCGGCTCGCGACGTTCTCGCCGCCGGTCTTGATCATGTCCTTCTTTCGGTCCACGACCGTGATGTAGCCCTCGGCGTCCACCGTGGCGAGGTCACCGCTGTGGAACCAGCCGCCTTCAAAGCTGGCGCGCGTGCGCTCCTCGTCGTGAAAATAGCCCAGCATCAGGTGCGGCGAGCGGTGCACGATTTCGCCGACCTCGCCTTCGCCGATGTCTCGCATCGCGTCGTCAACCACCCGGGTTTCCACGTTCAGACACGGGCGCCCACAGGAGCCGGGCTTGCGCAACTGATCCTCGGGGCGCAGCAGGGTAGCCAGCGGCGCGATTTCGGTCTGGCCGTAGAGGTTCCACAAGCGCACCCGGGGTAGCCGCGCCGCCAGTTCCTTGAGCACCTGAACGGGCATGATCGAGGCACCGTAGTAGCCCTTCGCGAGCGCCGAGAGATCGGTCTGATCGAACAACGGTGAGCGCAGGAGCGCGATCCACACCGTCGGCGGCGCGAAGAAACTCGTGATCCGATGGCGCGCCATGAGCGCCAGCAGATTGTCCGGCGTCGGCTTGGCGGTGATGATGTTGGTGCTGCCGACGTAGACCGCCGGGCCAAAGAACACGTCGAGCTGCGCACAGTGGTACAGAGGCAGGGCGTGCAGCGCGAGGTCGTGCTCGGCGATCTCGGCGTCGATCACACAGCTGACGTATTGCCAGAGCACCGCGTCGTGCGTCAGCATGGCGCCTTTGGGGCTGGATTCGGTGCCGCTGGTGTAGACGATCTGCAGCAAATCGGTGCTCTGCAGCGGTGCCTCGGGCGGTGGGTCCTGGCACGCGGCGAGATCGTCAAAGCTCAGCATGCCCGCGGCGGGCGCCGATGATTCCTCGGAAGGCAGCCAGATGAAGCTTTCGACGGCGGTGTCCCGCAGGGCGGCCTCGCGCGCGAGGGGGGCGAGGTCGGTGTCGGTGGCAAGAAAGGGCGCGCCCGCGTGACGCAGGATGTAGGCCACTTCGTCCGCCTTGAGCATGAAATTGATCGGCACCAGGACCGCGCCCAGGCGCGCCAGCGCAAAGCGCATGGCGGCGAAACCGTGCGAGTTGCGCGCGAGCACCGCCACCCGCGTGCCTTGCGCCACGCCGTGGCGCGCCATTCCCGCGGCCAGGCGCGAGACGAGCGCGTCAAATTCGGCATAGGTCCAGCGCGTATCACCGCAGATGACGGCCGTTTTGCCGGGCAGGCGTTGCGCGCTGCGGCGCAGGATGTCGGACAAGGTCTGGAGACGAGGCGATGCGCTCATGCGATTCTCATGCGAATGGTTTGTCGGGCCTCGCGGCCCGTGTGCGAGGGGCGTCGTGACAGTCGATGCCTCCATTGTGGCGCAGCCGCAAAGCGCGGCGGCCACCGGGTTGCCCGCGGTGGCCGCCGCTTGTATTGGGTCAATCTCAGGGCTTGATGTATTCGCTGATCACCTTCCAGCGGCCGTCCTGGATTTGCGACAGGCGGCTGGAGTCGTTGCCCAGGCGCTTGGACGCGGAGAATTTCAGTTCGGGCCCGCCGAACATGTCAGGTGGGATCGTCATGTTCGCATCCAGGGTCTTGACGAAGCTGTCGGTGGTCAAATTCGGTCCGGTCTTTTCGGCCACGCGGACCAGGGCGTCGATGATGCCGTAGCCGTAGACCGAAAACACGGTCGGGTCTTCGTTGAACTTTGTCCTGTATTTGTTGGCCCAGTGACGGATGGGCTGCGAGGCCTCGTCCAGGTAGGGGTGCTGTGACGTCATGGTGGCGTACAGCCCGTCCATGGCCTTGCCGCCGAGCTTGTGGATCAAGTCGGTGTACACCGCGCTGGAACCAAAGAACACGGGGCTAAAACCGGTCTTGCGCGATTCGGCAATGGTGCCGATGGTCTCGCGAATGATGGTGCCCAGCACGACCATGTCGCAGCCGGCAGCCTTCATTTTGGCGACCTGCGACGAGAAATCCGTCGCGCCGCGCTTGTAGCTGGTTTTCTCGGTCATTTCCATGTTCATCGACTTGAGGCCGGCTTCCGCGCCGCGCAGAACCTCCAGCCCGAAATCGTCGTCCTGATAGATGATGCAGACCTTTTTGCTGGACTTCTGTTTCACCAGCGTGGGCAGCGTCAGGCGCATCTGGTCATAGTAGGTGGCAGCGAACGAATACTTGAGCTTGTGGAAAGGCTCGTACATCTCGCGCGCGGCGGTGATCGGAAACAGGTTGATCACGCCCTTGTCGAACTGCACCGGCATCGCGGCCATGTTCTGGGCGGTGCCGAGGTGCCCGGCCATGATGAAAATCTTGTCTTGGTTGACAAGTTTTTGTGCGGCCAGAACGGCTTTCTTGGGGTCATAGCCATCGTCTTCCACCGCCAGGCGGAGCTTGCGGCCATGCACGCCGCCCTGCTCGTTGACCTCGTCGATGCGCAGCAGCATGCCGTTGCGGGCCTGCTTGCCATAGCCGGCCAGCGGACCCGAAAGATCCTGAATCGTGCCGACCAGGATTTCATTTTTCGACACACCTTGCTGCTGAGCGCTGGCGGCCAATGGCACGGCGGCGAGCACCGCGATGGACAGGGAAACGAGGCTGCGGCTGGACATGGGTTTTGTCTCCTGGAGGTTGAACGGCTTTATAACGGCCCGCACCCGCGGCCGGGTACTGGCGGATTCCCTGATTTTCCGGACTCAGCGGTACATCGCTTCGATGGGCTCGGCGTACTTTTTCTCGACCAGTTTGCGCTTGAGCTTCATCGTCGGCGTGAGTTCCTCGTCCTCGGCGGTCAACTGCCGGTCGAGCAGGAAAAATTTCTTGATCTGCTCGACGCGCGCAAACCTGGCGTTCACGCCGTCGATCACGCCCTGGATCAAGTCCTGCACCTCGCGGGTGCGGGTGAGGCTGGCGTAGTTGGAAAACGGCACATCGTTGTCCTGCGCGTACTTCTCGACGTTTTCCTGGTCGATCATGACGATGGCGGTGAGGAAGGGGCGCTTGTCGCCGATGATCACGGCATCGGTGACGTAGGGCGAGAACTTGAGCTCGTTTTCCAGTTCGCTGGGCGTGACGTTCTTGCCGCCCGCCGTGATGATGATGTCCTTCATCCGGTCGGTGATGCGGAAGAAGCCATCGGCGTCCACCGTGCCCACGTCGCCCGTTCTGAGCCAGCCGTCGGCGGTGAAGGTCTCCGCCGTCCTTTCCGGCAGGTTCAGGTACCCGCGAAACACGTTCTTGCCGCGTACCTGGATTTCCCCGGTCTCGGCATCGATGCGCACCTCGTTGTAGGCGGTGGCCGGGCCGATGCTGCCGGGACGGATGCGCTCGGGCGGCATGCCGGTGGACGCGCCGCAGGTTTCCGTCATGCCCCAGACCTCGAGCATTGGCACACCGAGCGCGAGGTACCACTTCACGAGGTCTGGCGAGATCGGCGCCGCGCCCGTGACCAGAAAGCGCGCGCGGTGAATGCCCATCATCTTGCGAACGTTGTCCAGCGCCAGCCAGCGCGCGATGCGGTACTGCAGCCGGGTGCCGCCGCCCACGGGCCGCTCGGCCATCACGTCGGTGGCGATGCGCTCGCCCAGCCCGATGCCCCAGCCATAGACCGCGCGCTGCAAGGGCGTGGCTTCCTTGAGCCCGATCATCACGGCGGAGTAGAACTTTTCCCAGACACGCGGCACCGCGGTGAAAACGGTGGGCGAGATTTCGCGCACGTTCTCGGGCACCGTCTCGGGGTTCTCGACGAAATTGAGCTTGGAGCCGGTGTAGAGCGAAAAATACTCGCCGCCCAGCCGCTCGGCGATGTGGCACAGCGGCAGAAAGCACATGCACTCGTCGCTCTCGTCGCGCGAGATCAGCGTGTTGTACCCGCGAACCGTGAACACAAGGCCCTCGTGCGAGTGCATCGCGCCCTTGGGCTTGCCGGTGGTACCCGAGGTATAGACGAGGATGGCCAGGTCGTCCGGCTTGACCTCCGCCACGCGCTCGGCGAGAAGACCGGGGTGCCGCGCCAGATGCTCGCGGCCCCGTTGGCGCAGTTGCTCCAGGCCGATCACGTCCGGGTCCTGCAGGCCGCCCAGGCCCTCCATGTCGAAGACGACGATCTTGCGCAGCAGGGGCAGGCGCTCGCGCACTTCGAGCGCCTTGTCCAGTTGCTCGTCGTCTTCAACGAACAGAACCGTTGTGCGCGAGTCTTCGCACAGGTAGTGCACCTGACTGGCCGCGTCGGTGGGGTAGATGCCGTTGCACACGCCGCCGCAGGACAGCACGGCCAGGTCGGATAGCACCCATTCGACCACGGTATTGGAGAGGATGGAGGCGCATTCACCCGGCGCAAAGCCCATGCTCAGGAGCCCGTGGGCGATCTCACGCACGGCTTGACCGACCTGGTTCCAGTTCCAGGCGCGCCATATGCCCAATTCCTTCTGGCGCAGCCAGACTGCATCGCCACGGGCCTGTACGGCGTTCCAGAACATTGCTGGAATGGTCTCGCCCGCCATCGCCACGTCGTGGCGAGGCTGGATGTGGCTGAGATCCCAGAGGTAATGCGCCATGCCCAGTTATCTCCAGGTTTTCTTTTTCTTCCAGCGACGCTCGCCGCGCACGCCAGCATCTTTCATGCCCAGATAGAACTCCTTGATGTCTTCCTTCTCGCGCAGGCGCGCGCAGCTGTCTTCCATCACGATGCGGCCGTTCTCCAGCACGTAGCCGTAGTCGGCGGCGTTGAGCGCCATGTTGGCGTTCTGCTCGACGAGCAGAATAGTGGTGCCACGCTCGCGGTTGATGCGCACGACGATCTCGAAAATTTCCTTGGTCAGCCGCGGCGACAGGCCCAGGCTCGGCTCGTCGAGCAGGATCAACGCGGGCGCGGCCATCAGCGCGCGGCTGATCGACAGCATCTGCTGCTGCCCGCCCGACAGCAGGCCGGCGTCCTGCGCGGCACGCTCCTTGAGAATGGGGAAGTAGGCGTAGACCTGCTCCATGTCGCGCGAGACGCCGTCGCGGTCGGTGCGCGTGTAGGCGCCCATCAGCAGGTTGTCGCGCACCGATAGCAGCGGAAACACCTCGCGCCCCTCGGGGACGTGCGACAGGCCCAATTGCACGATGTGCGCGGGGTCGCGCGCCGTGATGTCCTGCCCCTTGAAATGCACGCTGCCCTTGCGCGGGTCGATGATGCCCGAGATCGTCTTGAGGATCGTCGATTTGCCGGCGCCGTTGCTGCCCAGCACGGTGGCGATTTCACCGGGCTGAACCTTCAGGCTCACGCCGCGAATCGCCTTGATCGGGCCGTAGGCGCTCTCGACGTTCAGCAGTTCGAGCATGGGGACCGCGGCGTTCATCGCGCCACTTCCAGCGGCTGCGCCCGGCGCAGGCTGCTCACGTCGTCGATGCTGCCTAGATAGGCTTCGATCACCCCGGGATGGCTCTGCACCTCGCTCGGCGAGCCCACCGCGAGCACCTCGCCCTGATTCATGGCCAACACGCGGTCTGACACCTTGGAGACGAGCGACATGTCGTGCTCGACCATCAGGACCGTGATGCCCAATTCCTTCTGGATGTCCTGGATCCAGAACGCCATGTCTTCGGTTTCCTCCACGTTCAGGCCCGATGACGGCTCGTCCAGCAGCAGCAGCTTGGGATCGGTGCACAGCGCGCGGGCCAGTTCCACCACCTTGCGCACGCCATAGGGCAGGCCGGCGACGAGGGATTCGCGGTAATGCTGCAGGTCAAGCAGGTCGATCACCTGCTCGGCCTTTTCGCGCGCGGCCACCTCGGCGCGGCGCGTGGGGGGAGTGAACAGCATGTCCTGCCACAGGACGGTGCGCCGGTGCGTATGGCGGCCGATCAGCAGGTTGTGCAGCACGCTGGCGTGCTCGAACAATTCGATGTTCTGGAAGGTGCGCGCGATACCCAGGCTGGCGATCTGATGCGGCGGTTTGTCGGTCAGGCGCTCGCCCAGATATTCGATCTCGCCGGTGGTGGGCGTGTAGATGCGGCTGATCAGGTTGAATACCGTCGTCTTGCCCGCGCCGTTGGGGCCGATCAACGTGAACACCTCGCCGCGCCGCACGTCAAAGCTCACGTTGTTGACGGCCAGCACGCCACCGAAGCGCACGCTCAGGTCGCGCGCGGACAGCAGCACCGGCGGGGCGTAGCCATCGGTCATTTCAGTCGATCCGATTTCTGGAAGGATTTCTGCCGCTTGAACATGCCCTGGCGGTAGAACGGGAACAGTTGCAGCCAGGTGCGGACTTTCAGCCAGCGGCCATACAGGCCCAGGGGCTCGAACAGCACGAAAGCGATCAGCACCGCGCCGTACACCACGGCCTGCAAGCCCGGCGCCTGACCGATTGCCGCTGGCAGGTAGTCCTTGCCCAGCGCGATGACCTGTGGCATGGAAATCAGGAAGACCGCGCCCAGGAACGCGCCATGCACCGAGCCTAGGCCGCCGATTACGATCATCAACAGCAGATCGATCGACTGGATGATGTTGAACTGATCGGGTGAAATGAACTGCAGCTTGTGCGCGTACAGCGCGCCGCCAATGCCCGCGAGCGCCGCCGACAGCGCGAACGACAGCGTCTTGTAGTACGCCAGATGGATGCCCATGCTCTGCGCCGACACCTCGGAGTCGCGGATCGCCACGAACGCCCGTCCGGTGGGTGAGCGCAGCAGGTTGAGAATGACCAGCGTGGAGCCGACGGCGAGCACCAGACAGAGAAAATAAAAGCCCTCGCCCGACTCGATTTTCCAGTTGCCGATGGCCGGCACCTTGACGTGGATGCCCGCGTTGCCACCCGTCACGCTCTCCCAGCGCGCCAGCACCTCTTCGACGATGAAGCCGAACGACAGCGTGGCGATCCCCAGATAGATGCCCTTTACCCGCAGCGCGGGCAGGCCCACCACGATGCCCACCACCGCAGACAGCAGCGCGGCGGCCACCAGCGCCACCGGGAAGGGAATGCCCTGGTTGGTCAGCACCGCCTGCGTGTACGCGCCCACGCCCAGAAAGGCTGCGTGTCCCATGGAGAACAGGCCCGTGAAGCCCGCCAACAGCATGAGGCCCAAGCCGACGATGCCGTAGATCAGCACGAAAGTCAGTTGCGCCAGCCAGTATTCCGGCACCAGCCACGGCGCCGCGAACAGCGCCAGCACCAGCAGGCCATACCAGAAGGCCTGGCCTCCGTGCTTGATCAGCCGGATGTCCTGCTCGTAGTCGGTCTTGAAGATGAAGCGCATATCGTACCTACACCTTCTTGCGCAGCTTCTCGCCGAAAAGACCGTTGGGTTTGACCATCAGCATGGCCAGCACCACGATGTAGGGCGCCGTGTCCTTGAAGCCGTCGGGCAGGTAGAAGCCCGACAGCGACTCCACCACCCCCACGATCAGCCCGCCGACGATGGCGCCCGGCAGGCTGCCGAAGCCACCCACCACCGCCGCCGGGAATGCCTTGAGGCCCACGAAGCCCATGTTGGCGTGCACAAAGGTGATGGGCGCCAGCAACACCCCCGCCACCGCCGCCACCGCCGCCGCCAGGCCCCACACCAGACCATTGAGGCGCTTGACCGGAATGCCCATGTAGTAGGCCGCCAGTTGGTTCTGCGACGACGCCTGCATGGCCACGCCCAGGCGCGTGTAGTTGAACAGCGCGAACAGCAGCAGGCACAGCACCGCGGTGGCGGCGATCACCACCATTTGCTCGGCCGCCAGCACCAGCGAGCCCACATGCCAGAGCACATCCTTGTAGGGCACGGGCAGCGTGTGCGTCTCGGTGCCGATGCCTGGAATCATCGTGATCGCCCCGCGCGCCACGTAGCCAATGCCGATGGTCAGCATCACGATGGAGAAGGCGGGCTGGCCGAGGATGGGCCGGATCACCGTGCGTTCCAGCAGCACGCCAAACAGCGCCATGCCCGCCACGGAGCACAGCACCGCCAGCCAATAGGGGAAGCCCAGCAGCGTCATGCCCGCCAGCGCGCCGAAGGCGCCCAGCATCATCAGTTCGCCCTGCGCGAAGCTGACCGTCTCGGTCGCCTTGTAGATGAGCACGAATCCCAGCGCGATCAGCCCATAGATGCACCCCTGGGCGATCCCGCTGATGACCAGTTGAAGCAACTGCACCTTGTCTCCGTTGGCTCCGCAGCGGTGGAATCCGCGCGGCGGGTGAATCCTAAGAACTCACCATTAACCCAGGGTGGCATGTTGGCGACAACCTCGGGAAAACCTCTATAAGCTACATTTTTTGTAGCTGGTCGTGGTAGTGTTTTCTAGCGTTGGCGTCGAAATCACGCCAAAAACGGCGTGACGGTTCGCGTGGCATGCTGCCCAATTCAGGGGCTGTTCACGCAGGCTGCAGGTCCTGCAACGGGATCGGGCGAGGCCGTCCGTTGTCGTCGATCGCCACATACGTCAGCGACGCTTCGGTCACCTTGATAAAGCTGCCTTGGGCGCGAAATCGCTCGGCGTAGACCTCCACCAGCACCGTGATCGAGGTGCGGCCGATGCGCGTGACATGAGCGAAGAACGAGAGGATGTCGCCCACGCGAACCGGCTGCTTGAAGACGAACTCGTTGACCGCCACTGTCGCCATGCGCCCGCGCACGTAACGCGCCGGCACCACGGAGCCGGCCAGATCGACCTGCGCCATCACCCAGCCGCCGAAGATGTCTCCATTGGCGTTCACGTCGGCCGGCATGGGGATCACTTTCATCACCAAATCCTTGTCGGAGGGCAATGTCACGGGTGGCAGCGGCGGGGCGTTCATGGGGGCACAATCTCCGGTTTGCTCGAAATTCCAGGAGATTGTCCAACATGCGAGGCATGGGCAAAGGGGGCGACACGCTGGCTCATGCGGCCGACCCGAGCCAGCGCGGTTCCGACGCGCGGACGCTGCGGCGTCTGCTGCCCTATCTGTGGCGGTACAAGTGGCGGGTCATGCTGGCGCTGGCCTTCATGCTGGCGGCCAAGCTGGCCAACATTGGCGTGCCGCTGATCCTCAAGGATCTGGTGGACGCGATGGACGTCAAGACCGCGGCGCAGGCGGCGCTGGTGGTTCCGGTGGCCCTGCTGCTGGGGTACGGGATGCTGCGGCTGGCCAGTTCGCTGTTCACCGAGCTGCGCGAGTTGACCTTTGCCAAGGCCACCGAGGGCGCCGCGCGGCGCATCGCGCTCGAAGTGTTTCGGCATCTGCACGACCTCAGCCTGCGCTTTCACCTGGAGCGCCAGACCGGCGGCATGACGCGCGACATCGAGC
>DAIOSZ010000028.1:12199-24445 GCA_036752305.1 Burkholderiaceae bacterium | reverse complement strand
AATGGACCAGCAAGGACGCGGTGCGGTTCTTTCTGCTCAGCCGCAAGCCCGACACGGAATATGTGTTCGACGTCGATCTGGCCGTACAGCAGAACAACGACAACCCGGTGTACTACGTGCAGTACGCCCACGCGCGCATCTGCTCGGTGCTCGACGCCTGGGGGGGCGATGCTGGCGCGCTCGCCAGCGCCGATCTGGAGCCCTTGGACAGCCCCGCCGCGCTGGCGCTCATGGCGCAATTGGCGGCCTACCCCGACATGCTCGCGCGCGCCGCCCAGGACTTTGCGCCGCATGACGTGACGTTTTACCTGCGCGACCTTGCGGCCGCTTATCACCGCTACTACGACGCCGAGCGCATCCTCGTGGACGACGAGGCGGTCAAGCGCGCGCGGCTGGCGCTCGTGGCAGCCAGCGCGCGGGTGCTGGCCAATGGGCTGGCCGTGCTCGGCGTGGATGCACCCACCAGAATGTGAACTTCCACATGATCAGACAGCGCAGGCCGCAACGCGGCGGAACCTTTCTCGGCTTCATCCTCGGTCTGGTGGCCGGTCTGGGGGCGGCCCTGGCCGTGGCGGTGTACGTCACCAAGGTGCCGGTGCCCTTCCTCGCCAAGCCGCCGGCACGCAGCGCCGCGCAGGACGCTCAGGAGACCGAGCGCAACAAGAACTGGGACCCCAACGCCCCCTTGTATGGCAAGAACCCGGCCACGCGGCCGGTAACCGAGGCGCCGCCGCCGCCGGATGCAGCACCCGCTGGCGCCCCCGCCCCGGACGACAGGAAACCGGTCAAGAAGGCCGACGCGAAGGACAAGGACAAGGACCCCAAGGCCGCCGCCAAGGACAAGGACGCCCGGGACAGCGAGGTCAAGGAGGCCAAGGCCAAGCCCGGCGCGTCCGCCGATCCGTTGGGCGACCTTGCCAAGGCCAAGAGCCGCGCTGCCGCCGACCCCTTCACGTATTGGGTGCAGGCGGGGGCCTACGCGGGATTGGACGACGCTTCGGCGCAAAAGGCGCGGCTGTCCATGCTGGGCGTGCAGTCGCGCGTGTCCGAGCGCGAGCAGAACGGCCGTGTCGTCTACCGCGTTCGCGTTGGCCCATACGACGCGCGCGAGGACGCCGAAAAGATCAAGGAATCGCTGGACGGCGCAGGCATCGACTCCGCTTTGGTGCGCATTCAGCGCTGATGACTGTCATCGGCAGAACTTTTTGCGCGTTGTCGGGTCAACCGAACACATTCAACGAAACAGGACATTCATGAAACGACGTGACTTTTCACTCGCGGCCACAGGCTTGATCTCGGTTGGCGCGCTCCAGTCCAAGGCCGCCTTCGCCCAGCCCAAGGCGCCGCAGGATGGCGCCGAATACGTCTCGCTGGACAAGGCCGCGCCGGTCAGCGCGCCGCCCGGAAAAGTCGAGGTGATCGAATTCTTCTGGTACAGCTGCCCGCATTGCAACGCCTTCGAGCCCACGTTTGACGCGTGGATGAAGCGCCAGCCCGCCGACGTGGTGGTGCGCCGGGTTCCGGTGGCGTTCCGCGACACCTTCGTGCCGCAGCAGCGCCTGTACTACACGCTTGAGGCGATGGGCAAGGTGGACGAGATGCACCGCAAGGTGTTCCATGCGATCCACGTGGAGAAGATTCCGTTGAACACGCAGGAGCAGATCATCGCCTGGGCCGAGAAGAACGGCCTGCCCAAGGCCAAGTTCACCGAGGTCTACAACTCGTTCTCGGTGCAGTCCAACGCCACCCGCGCCAAGCAACTGCAGGACGACTACAAGGTCGGCGGCGTGCCCGCGCTCGGCGTGGCCGGGCGCTACTACACCGAAGGCCCGATGGCCGGCAGCATGGAAAACGCGCTGCGGGTCGTGGACTATCTGGTGGCCAACTCGCGCAAGAAGTCCTGATCAGCCGTTGTCCGGCTTCTGGCAGAGCCCGCCCGAGCGCGGGCTTCTTTTTTGGGCGAGCGTCCTCCAACGGCCTGCGCGGGTCGTAGAATTCGCTCACAGCAAGTTTCGTGCCCATGACCATTTTTGATTTCCGTTTCGCTGCGACGTTTCTTGTGGTGCTTGGCGGCCTCCTGGCCACGCTGCCGGCCTGGGCGGAGCGGGCCGACCGCCAGAAGCCAATGAACATCGAGGCCGACAACCTGCGCTTCGACGACCTGCGCCAGATCAGCGTTTTCACCGGCAATGTGGTGCTGACCAAGGGCACGCTCATCATCCGCGGGACCAAGGTCGAGGTGCGGCAGGACGCCCAGGGCTACCAGTTCGGTGTTGCGACCGCCGAGCCCGGCAAGCGCGCCTACTACCGGCAAAAGCGCGACGGCGTGGACGAATTCATCGAAGGCGAGGCCGAGGTGATCGACTACGACGGCAAGGCCGATCTGGTCAAGTTCATCCGCAAGGCCGACATGCGTCGTTTCAAGGGCGCCACCGTCAACGACGAAATGTCCGGCCAGCTCATCACCTACGACAACACGCGCGACGTCTACACCGTGGACGGCCGTCCCACCACGCCCGGTGGCCAGGCCACGCGCGTGCGAGCCGTGCTGACCCCCGCGGCCGCGAGCCAGCCGCCCAGTCCGGCCAGTTCGCCGTCAGCCCCCGCCGCGCTCAAATCCAGCACGAGCCTGAGCGAGGGCGGCAAGTGACCGCGCCGCCGGTGGCGGACACCAGCTTGGGCGCCGGATTGCGGGCCGAGCATCTGCAAAAATCCTACGGCGGCCGAAAGGTCGTCAAGGACGTGTCGCTGTCGGTCCGCAAGGGGCAGGTCGTCGGGCTGCTCGGCCCCAATGGCGCGGGCAAGACCACTTCGTTCTACATGATCGTCGGGCTGATCCGCTCCGACGGCGGTCACATCTCCATCGACGGCGAACCCATCGAGCGCCTGCCCATTCACCGCCGCTCGCTGCTGGGCCTGTCGTATCTGCCGCAGGAAGCCTCGATTTTTCGCAAGCTCAACGTGGCCGACAACGTGCGCGCGGTGCTCGAACTGCAAACCGGCGAGGATGGCAAACCGCTGCCCCGCGAGCGCATCGAGGAGCGCCTGACTGAACTGCTGGGTGACCTGCGCGTGGGCCATTTGCACGACGCTCAGGCCATGGCGCTGTCCGGCGGTGAGCGTCGGCGCGTGGAGATCGCGCGGGCGCTGGCGACCAATCCGCGCTTCATCCTGCTCGACGAGCCCTTTGCCGGCATCGACCCGATTGCCGTGATCGAGATCCAGCGCATCATCGGCTTTCTGCGCGAGCGCGGCATCGGCGTGCTCATCACCGACCACAACGTGCGCGAGACGCTGGGCATCTGCGACCAAGCCTACATCATCAGCGAGGGCTCGGTGTTGGCGCAGGGCTCACCCGATGAAATCGTGGACAACGCCGAGGTACGACGCGTTTACCTGGGCGAGCATTTCCGCATGTGATGAAGCCGGGTCTCGCGCTGCGCGTGTCGCAGCATCTGGCGCTCACGCCGCAATTGCAGCAGTCCATCCGGCTGCTGCAGCTGTCCACGTTGGAGCTGGCGCAGGAAGTCGATCAACTGCTGGGCGACAACCCTTTCCTCGAGCGCGAGGAGGATGACCTGCCCGGTGCCGACGCCTGGAGCCAGGAGGCGGCGCCAGGCCTGATCGCGGCTCCCCCGGCCGTTGCCGACAACCCGGAAGGCGCGGCATCCACCGAATGGGATGCTCCCGACGCCCCGGGGGCGGCCACCGAGGTGATTGAGGCGCAGTGGGAAGGCGAAGGTGACGCCAGCTTCGCGCCCGACGACGCCGAATGGGGCGGCGATGCCCCCGCGCGCGGCGCCGCGTCGGCCGCGGACGACGAGGGCGAGGACGCCGGCGGCTACACCGCCGCGCTGGAATCGCTGGCCAGCCATCTGCACCGCCAGGCGCTGGCGCTGCGCCTGGCGCCGCCCGATCGCGCGCTGCTGGGCTACCTGATCGAAAACCTCAACGACGACGGCTACCTCGAAGGCAGTCTGAGCGAGCATGCGGCCACCCTGGCGCGGGGCGACGCCGAGGCCGAGCAGGACCTGGCCGAGCGCCTCGCCCCCGCGCTGGCCTGGCTGCAGTCGCTGGAGCCCGCGGGCGTGGGCGCGCGCGATCTGGCCGAATGCCTGCGCCTGCAGGTGGCCGAGCGGCCCGTCGATGACGCCGCGCGCGTGGCGCTGGCCGTGCTGCGCCAGCCGCTCGAATGGCTGGCCCGGCGCGACCTCAAGCGCCTGGCCAGCGCCACCGGCGCCAGCGAGGACGAACTGCGCGCCGCGATCCGCCTGATCACCCAGCTTGAACCCAAGCCCGGGCGGCGCTTCGCCGACGTCGAGCGCAACGTCATCGTCCCCGACGTGATCGTGCGCTGGATCAGCGGCAAGCCGGGCGCCTTCGCGCGCCTGGCGGTCAGCATCAACCCGGAGGTCATGCCCCGGCTCAAGGTGCACGAGATCTACGCCAGCGCGATGCGCCAGCACAAGGGCGAGGGCCATGCCGCGCTGCAGCAGCGCCTGCAGGAGGCGCGCTGGTTCATCAAGAACATCCAGCAGCGCTTCGACACCATCCTGCGCGTCTCCGAAGCCATCGTCGAGAGGCAAAAGCAGTTTTTCGTGCACGGCGCGCTGGCCATGCGCCCGCTGGTGTTGCGCGAAATCGCCGACGAGCTGCAACTGCACGAATCGACGATTTCGCGCGTGACCAACGCCAAGTACATGGCCACGCCGCAAGGTACCTTCGAGCTGAAGTATTTTTTTGGATCGGCGCTGGGCACCGATACCGGCGGCAACGCCTCCAGCACCGGGGTGCGTGCGCTGCCCCGCCAGTCGGGGGCCGCAAAACGCCCGAACAAGCCGCTGTCGGACACCCAGTTGTCCGACGTGCGGCGCGAGCGGGGCATCGAATGCGCCCGCCGCACCGTCGCCAAATACCGCGAAGCGCTGCGCATCGCGCCCGCCAACCTCCGCAAGGCCCTGTAGTGAACGATCTGCGTCTGTTTTTGCCCTGCGCGGGCGGCGTCGCGGCCTTTCTCGCCGAGGAAGTCGCCCGCATCGCCCCCGGCGCGCGGCCCGAGCCGGCGCGCGGCGGGGTGCGCCTGGTCGCCGCCTGGCGCGACATGCTGGCGCTCAACCTGCGCAGCCGCCTGGCCCAGCGCGTGCTGGTGGAGCTGGCCAGCGGCCCCTACGCCGAGGAAGCCCATCTCTCCGCCGCCGCGCGAGCCGTGGCCTGGGAAGTCTGGTTCACTCCGCGCCAGACCTTCAAGATCGACCTGACGGCGCAGCACAGCCCGCTGAAAAGCCTGAACTTCGCCGCCCTGACCGTCAAGGACGCCTTGTGCGATCGCTTTCGCGAGCGCGCCGGCGGCGTGCGCCCCAGCGTGGACACGCGCTGGCCCCAAGTGCGCGTGCATGTGCATCTGAGCGCGCGCGACTTCACGCTCTACATCGACACCTCAGGCGAGCCGCTGTTCAAGCGGGGCTGGCGCGAGGACACCGGTGACGCGCCGCTCAAGGAGACGCTGGCGGCCGCCATGATCGCCGCCAGCGGCTGGGACCCGGCCAGCGGCGTGCCGTTGTACGACCCCTGCTGCGGCAGCGGCACCATCGTCATCGAGGCCGCTCAAATGGCCTGCGGCATCGCGCCCGGCGCGCTGCGGCGCTTTGGCTTCGAGAACCTGTTGCCGTTCCGCCCCGAGCCGTGGCGCGCTATGAAAACAGAAGCTGCTCGTGGGCAAGTTGAAAAGGCCCAGGCCGCATTTGGCTCCGATTTGTCGCACCGCATGGCCGATTTCGCCGCGCGCAACGCGGCGCGCGCCGGCGTGGAGCGCGCGGTGCAGATTCGCGGCGGCGATGCGCTGCAGCGCCTGCCTCCGGCGGATCGGCCGGGCGTGCTGCTGCTCAACCCGCCGTACGGCGAGCGCATCGCGCCCGGCGGCGTGGCGCGCGCCGGGCGGGCGGGGCGCGAGATGGCGGTGGCCGATGGCGGCGGCGACTTTTTTCAGCAGCTCGCGGCCCATTGGAAGCGCCACTACGCCGGCTGGACCGCCTGGGTGCTCACGCCCGACCTCAAGCTGCCCGGGCGCATGCGCCTGGCCGAGTCGCGCCGCGTGCCGCTGTGGAACGGGCCGATCGAATGCCGCCTGTTCCGCTTCGATCTGGTCGAGGGACGCGCCAAGCCCGCGCCATGAAGCCCAGCGCCGTCATCGACACCAACGTGGTGCTCGATCTCACGCTGTTTGGCGAGCGCGCGGCCGGGCGGCTGCGCGACGGCATTGAAAGCCGCCAGTTGGCCTGGATCGCCACGCCCGCGATGCGCGCCGAGCTGGCGCGCGTGCTGGCCTACCCCAGGCTCGCGGCGCGCGGCGCCGCCCAGGCCGCGGCTGCGCTGGCCTGGATGGATGCGCATGTGCTCTGGCACGACAGCGCGCCCTATTGCGGCCATCGCTGTCGGGATGCCGATGACCAGCCCTTTGCCGACCTTGCCGCGCGGCATGGCGCACTGCTGTTCAGCAAGGACAAGGCCCTGCTTGCGCTGGACAAGCGGCTGCGCGAACGGGGCAGTCGCGTGCTGGCCTACACTGTGTGGGTCCCGATGGAGAACGCACCGTATGTTGTTCAAGCGCAAGCCTGATCCCAACCCCGCCAACCAGGATCCCATCACGCTGGAGCCGGGTGCCCACCCGGTTGGCACGGGCGTGGGCGCCGCCGTCGGCGGCGCGGCGGTGGGCGCCGCTGCCGGGGCGATCGCCGGGCCGGTGGGCGCGGTGCTCGGCGCCGTGGTGGGGGCGGCGTTTGGCGGCGAGACCGGCAAGGCCGCCGCCGAATCCCTGCACCCCACGCACGACGAAGGCGACGTGCTGGCCGTGGCGGCGGGGCTGCGGCGGGACGCCGCCGGCAATTCGCTGTCGCGGATGTTCGCGCGGCTCGGCGGCGCACCCGGCGCTATCGGCGAACAGGCGCCCGCAGTGGCCCCGGTGGCCCAAGCGCCCGCAAACCTCGACCCACCCTCGGCGCGCGCGCTGGATGGCCTTTTCAACGACCTCGAGGAAGCCAGCCGCGACGCGCAGCGCGGCTTTGCCGATCTCGCTGGGTGGGCCTACGAGCCGGTGCTGCGCGAGCTGATTGAGCGGCGCTCCGGCGAATGCGGCGAGGCCAGCGACGCCTTTCGGCAACTGGTCAATGCCCAGGACGGCCGCGCCGCCGTGGGCGGCACGCTGCTGGGCAAGGTGCGGCGCGACTGGATGAAGCTCACCGAAAAAGAGAGCCCGCGCGACGACAAGGAGCTGATGGAACTGTGCGACCGCATCGAGGACCATTCGCTGGAGCAGTACCGCGACGCCCTCAACACGCCGCTGCCCGCCGACGCGCTGGCGGTGGTGATGCGCCACGCCAAGCGCACGCTCGACGGTCATGAGCAGTTCACGGCCATGATCCGCAACTTCCGCTTCATCAAGCCCAAGCCCATGTGAGACGCGGTCGGTGCATGGCGCTTGTCCTACACCGGAATCAGCATCCGGCGCGGCGCGGCGGACGGATTGCCGCCGTACACTGGGGTTCATCAATGGCGCGGCGGTGGTGCCGTCGTGCCGATGACATTGAGATGAATCACGAGGACATGGGCTGTTTTGTGGCACCCTTGTCGCATCCATCCACCACCAACAAGGGGAATTCAGCATGAGCACACAGCAAACCACCGCCGCCGTCAAATCCGCCGTTGAAGCCGCTGGCGACGCATTGGACAACGCCTCCACGCGCGCGCAGGCCCTGGCCAGCAAGACCGCCGAGGTCACCCAGGAAAAGTTGGACCAGGCCGGCGAGAAGGTGCGCGAGTTGCGCGGCGCCGCGCGCGAGGCTGAGTCCAAGCTGGCCCAGCGTGCCCAGGACCTGATGGCACAAGGCAAGGTGGCCGCCACCGACGCCGTTGCCAAGGGCAAGACCGTCGCCGCGCAGGCCTCGCAGACCGCCAAGCGCGAGATCAAGCGCGCCAGCGACGCGACCAGCGAATACGTGACCAAGCAGCCGGTCAAGTCGGTGCTGATCGCCGCCGCCGCCGGGGCCGCGCTCCCCGCCACCGCCGTGGCCTTGGCCAAGAAGCGCGCCAAGAAACCGGAATAGCACGGCGTACGACCGCGCGGATCGGCACCCTCCGGTCGCCCCAGCGGCAACCGCGCGAGGCTTACCATAGGCCCGCGCGGTTTTTTTGTTGCAGGAGTCGCCGTCACCATGCACCCCATCGTCTGGTATCTGATTCGCCATCCCGAGGCCATCGCACGCCACCTTTACGGCTACGCCGAACTGGTCGATGAATGTTCGGGCCGCGCCCTCGGCAGCGCCGGGCGGCGCCTGGCGGCCTGGGCCGTCTGCGCCTTGGCCGGCCTGCTGTTCCTGATGCTGGGCGGCGTCGCGCTGATGCTGGGCGGCGCGGGCCTGAGCCAGCACTGGAGCCTGTGGGCCGTGCCGGGCGTCACGCTGCTGGTGGCGCTGGGCAGCTTTTTCTATGCGCGGCAACTGCCGTCGGTGGACGCCTTCGCCCCGGTGCGCGAGCAACTGAACGAAGACGCACAAACCCTGCGCGACGTCGGAGACCGCACATGAGCGCGCCGGGCCGCTCCCAAGCGCGAATCCCGCAGCGCCATGCGCGGAGGGTAGTCCAGTGAGCGCGCCGGGCCGCTCCCAAGCGCGAATCCCGCAGCGCCGTGCGCGGAGGGTAATCCAATGAGCGCCGTTGACGAACTGGAAGCCAACCGCCGGGCCATTCGGCTGGAACTCCTGGGCACCGACCAGCCGCCGCCCGCCGAGGCGCCCGGCCAGGCGCCTGAAGCGGCCGAGCCGGCGCCAGGCGAGCCAGCGGGCGCCACCCGCCGCCCGCTGCTGGGGTCGGCGGCGACCTGGATCGACACCGGCAAGCTGGCCATCGAGGAGGCCTGGCGCCAGCACCCGGCGCGTCCGATGGCGCTGGTGGCCGAATCGATGCTGGAGGAGGCGGCGCGGCGCAAGCCGTATTACGTGATCGGCGCCGCCGCGCTGCTGGGCGGCGCGCTGGTCCTGCTGCGGCCCTGGCGCTGGGCAAGCGCCCGGGGGGTGGTGGTGGCGGCTGTCGCGCCGCTGGACCTCAAGGGCGTGGTTTCCTCGGTGGTGGCGCAGTCCCTGCTGGCCGGACGGGAAGATTCCGAGGGTTGATGGAAGCTATCAAAAATCATAGCTGCCCGTGGTGATTCTGCGGGCGTTCTAGGCCAAAACAGCTATGAAAACAAGGCCTTCCGCACTGATTCAGACATCAAAACTCAGGTATTTGTTAACATATCTACAAAATTGTAGATATGTTAACAAGCATTGATTGTCTTGGGTTGAAAAGGTGGGCCTTTTTGCCTCTTTTTCTGAATCAAATCGCCAGAAAGTCATTATTGAATAACCACGGGCAGCTATTGAATCAGGAGTTCACGGGCGAATGCCCAGGCTGTTGCGCACGGCGCGCACGCCCGGGCTGCGGCGGGCGATCTGCTCGGCCTGCGTTTTCTCGGTGGCGCTGCGGACCAGGCCGGTCAGCGTGACCTCGCCGTTTTGCGATTGCACCGACACGGCGCCGGCGTCCACCGCGCGGCTGTCGGCAAAGCCGGCCTTGACGGCCGCCACGATGGCGTCATCGTTGGCCGGGGCGAGCAGGGTCTGCGGGCTGCGTCCGGCGCCGCAGCCGGCGGTCAGCAGCGTGGTGGCGCCCAGCAGCGCGAGGGCGGCGGCGGTGGCGAAGCGATGAAATGGGCGGCGGCGGATCATGGGGATAGTTCTCCGGGGAAGATGCGTGAGTGTGACCGGACCGGGTCAGGCGGTGGCCGCGGCCGTGGGCAGCGTGGCCTTTACGCGGGTGCCGGCGCCGGGCGCGCTCTCCACGGCCAGGCGTCCGCCCATGGCTTCGACGCGGTGGCGCATGCCTTGCAGTCCGTGCGTGGCGCGCGGCAACTGGGCGCCGGCGTCGAAGCCGACGCCATCGTCCTCGATCATCACCTCGGCATGCGCCGGATGCTGCGCCACCCGAACCCGCACCCGCGCGGCCCGCGCGTACTTGCCAGCATTGGTCAGCGACTCCTGCACGATGCGGTAGACCGCCAGGCGCGCCTCGGGACTGTCCAGCCGCAGGTCTTCCAGCGTGGCATCCACCGGGATTTGCGCGCGCTCGGAAAATTCGCGCGTGAGGATTTCCAGCGAAGGCACCAAACCCAGGTTTTCCAGCGACGATGGGCGCAGGTCTTCCACGATGCGGCGCTTGAGCGCGATGACGCTGTTGAGCGTTTCGGTCAGGTGCGCCAGGCGCTCGCTCAGCTCGGGAGCGGAGCCGCCGAGCTTGGATTTGAGTCGCGCCACGTCGAACTTGGCGGCCGTGAGCAGCGCGCCCAGCTCGTCGTGCAGCTCGCGCGCCAGGTGGCCACGTTCCTGCTCGCGCACCCGCTGCAGGTAGGTCGCCAGCTCGCCGATCTCCGCCGTGCGCTCCTGAACCTGCGCGGCCAGTAGCCCGCGCTCTTGCTCCAGCGTGGCGCGCGCGGCCAGCGACTGCCGGCGCACCCGCTCCAGCTGCCGCAGGTACAGGTAGAACACGATCAGACCCATCAGGCTCACCAGGCTGATGCCCATGCGCGAGAAATCCAGCGACTGCTCGATGGCGTGCTGCGCCTCGTAAATGTTCTCCGAGGTGCGTTCCACCAACTCACGGCTTTTGCTGCGAAACGCGTTCATGCCCTGCAAGCCGGCGTCGCTGAGCAGCAGCAGGCGCCAGGCGTCGCTGCCGCCGTTTTCCTGGTAGCTGTTGATGGTGAGCGCCATCTCGGCGAGTTGGCGCTGCACGTTCTGCGTGAGATCGGCGTATTCGCTCAAGCCTTCGGGGTGGCTGGCGTAGAGCGCCTTCAGGCGCTCCATCGTGACGCCGATTTCGCCGAGGGACGAGGTGTAGGGCTCCAGGTACCGGTCCTGGCCGGTCAGCAGGTAGCCGCGTTGGCCAGTCTCGGCGTTGAGCATCAGGCGGGTCAGGTGGTTGATCTGGCCGCGCTTTTCCAATTCCACGCTGGCTTGGCGCGCCGCGACGCTGGAGCGCCGATGGCCCAGTTCGTTGAAGAAGAACAGCGCGCAGGTGGCGGCCACCGCCAGCAGCAACTGCAGGCCATAGCCGGGAATCCACAGGGATTTGAGGGGCGCGGGAAGCTTCATGGGCAAACTTAGAATGGCGGGCCGCCCGGTAGCGGCGCTCGCCACTCACAGTGTGCCCCAGTCCATGATCAAAGTCGGTATCGTTGACGACCACGCCATCGTCCGGGCGGGTCTGCGCCAGTTCCTGTCGGAGCAGGTCGATGTGCGCGTGGCGGGCGAGGCCGCCAGCGGGCGCGAGGCCATCGACCTGGTGCGCGAGGTCGAGTTGGACGTGCTCATCATGGACCTGTCGATGCCCGGCCAGTCGGGCATCGACGCGCTGGGCATGATCCGCGCCAAGGCGCCCGACCTGGGTGTGCTGATTCTTTCGGGCTATCCCGAGGAGCATTACGCCACCAACCTGATCCGCCAGGGCGCCAGCGGCTACCTGAACAAGGAATGCGATCCGCTGGAAATTCTCAACGCCGTGCGCACGATTGCCATGGGCCGGCGCTACATCTCGCCGGCCGTGGCCGAGCTGCTGGCGCAGCAACTGGGCAAGAAGGAAGACGTCGCGCCGCACGAGCAGCTGTCGGATCGGGAGTTCCAGGTCTTCCTGCGCCTGGCCAAGGGCGAGACGGCGGGCAACGTGGCCCAGGCGCTGTCACTGTCGGTCAAGACGGTGAGCACCTACCGTACCCGCGTGATGGAGAAGATGAGTCTCCAGTCCAACAGCGACCTGACTTACTACGCGCTGAAGAATGGCCTGATCGATTGAGCCGGACTACGGCTTGCGCGCGAGGCAGAAGTCGATCAGCGCATCGATCTCGTTGGATTTGTCGAACACCGCGTCCACGCCAAGCTCCGCGCAGCGGCGGCGGATGTCGTCGGTGGCGTAGTTGGTCAGCACCACCACGTGCTGGCCCGGCCGGCGCTCGCGGCAGGCTTGCACCACGCCGAGGCCCGAACCTTCCTTGAGGAATATGTCCACGATGGCCATGTCCCATCGGGTGGGATGGCCGAGGAGCCATTGCCGGCCCTCGCTCTCCGTTTCGGCATGACCGACTGGCTCGATCTCGACCAGATCCTGCAGGGTTTCGATCAGGTTCTGGCGGGCCACGGCGCGTTGATCGCCCGGGCCCATGTC
>DAIOSZ010000028.1:0-12189 GCA_036752305.1 Burkholderiaceae bacterium | reverse complement strand
AATCGTCGGGTTGTCTTCGACCAGGTAGACACGCAAGGTGGACATGGCAATTTCCGAAGGCACAAAGGAATCGGACGATGCTGAAAATCGCATGTCTCGATTGTCGAGCCGGCCCTGTCGCGGTCTTGTAGGACGGCGCCCCAGCCTGGGGCAGGCGTTTACGCCGGAGCACGGCGCGCCCGCTGGGCGGGCGTGGTAAAACCCAGGCCGCCTTTCGCCCCGATTGCCCTATATGTTCAGCTACCGCCACGCGTTCCACGCAGGCAACCATGCCGACGTGCTCAAGCACATGGCACTCGTGGCCGTGTTGCGCCATCTGGCGCTCAAGGACACCGCGTTCAGCGTGCTCGACACGCACGCCGGCGCGGGGCTGTACCGCCTCGACGGCCAGGCCGCGCGCACCAGCGGCGAGGCCGGCCACGGCGTGCTGGCGCTGCTGCCCGCGCAGTCGGGCGAGGCCGACGAAAGCCCGCCGCTGCCGGCTGCGCTGGCGGACTATCTGGGCGTGGTCCAGGACTGCGCCAGCCGGCATGGCCCGCGCGCCTATCCTGGATCGCCGTTCATCACCGCCGCGCTGCTGCGTCCCGACGACCGTCTGAAGGCCTGCGAGGTGCACCCGACCGACGCCAAGCTGCTGGCGCAGAACCTGGAGTCGCTCGGGCGCGGGCGGCAGATCACCGCCTTGCGCGAGGACGGCTTCGGCGTGGTCCGCAAGTTCTGGCCGCCACCGTCGCGTCGTGGTTTGCTGCTGTGCGATCCCAGCTATGAAATCAAGAGCGACTATGAGCGCGTTCCGCAGTTGCTGGAGGAGGCGCTCAAGCGCTTTGCCACGGGCGTGGCGGCGATCTGGCACCCCATCATTCCCCGCCCCGAGGCGCACCAGTTGCCCAAGCGCCTGAAGGCGCTCGCCCAGCAGGCGGGCAAGCCCTGGCTCTATGCCACGCTCGCGGTGGGCGGGGAGGCGCCCAAACGGCTGCCCGGCCAGGCCAAGGCGCCCACGCGGCTGCGCGCCAGCGGCGTTTTCATCGTCAACCCGCCGCACACGCTGGCCGGCCAGTTGCGCGCCGCGCTGCCGGTGGTGACGCAGCGGCTGGGCAAGGACCGTCACGCCGGGTTTCAGGTGTTGACGCAAGGCTGAAGATCAGGGTTTTCACGGGGTAGGCGAAATTAACCGACCGATCGGTCGGTTAATTCGGTACACTCGCGGCTTCTCTCACATTCTTGGCGAGGAGACGCATGTATACCCAGGCCATGGACCTGCAGGAGCCCGGCGCCGACAAGGCGCGGGCCGCGCCGCTGGCGGCGGTGGATTCGTCGCCGCAGATGCAGCGCTTTGACGCGCGCATCGCCGACGACGAGAAGATCGAACCGCAAGACTGGATGCCGGATGCCTACCGCAAGACGCTGGTGCGCCAGATCAGCCAGCATGCGCATTCCGAGATTGTCGGCATGCTGCCCGAGGGCAACTGGATTTCGCGCGCGCCCAGCCTCAAGCGCAAATGCATCCTGATCGCCAAGGTGCAGGACGAGGGGGGGCACGGCCTGTATCTCTACAGCGCCGCCGAAACGCTGGGTACCAGCCGCGACGAGATGCTGCAGGCGCTGCATTCGGGGCGCGCCAAGTACAGCTCCATCTTCAACTACCCGGCGCTCACCTGGGCCGACGTGGGCGTGATCGGCTGGCTGGTCGACGGCGCGGCCATCATGAACCAGATCCCGCTGTGCCGCTGCTCCTATGGGCCGTACGCGCGGGCCATGATCCGCGTGTGCAAGGAGGAATCTTTTCACCAGCGCCAGGGCTATGAAGCGCTGCTGGTGCTGATGCGCGGCAACGCCGAGCAGCGCGCGATGGTGCAGGACGCGGTCAACCGCTTCTGGTGGAAGTGCCTGGCGATGTTCGGGCCGTCCGACAAGGACAGCCTGCACTCCAGCCAGGGCATGAAGTGGGGCATCAAGCGCATCAGCAACGACGACCTGCGCCAGAAGTTCATCGACGCCACGGTGCCGCAGGCCCGGGTGCTGGGCATCAGCCTGCCCGACCCCGATCTGAAGTGGAACGAGGCGCGCGGCCACTACGACCATGGCGAGATCGACTGGGACGAGTTCTGGAACACCGTCAACGGCAATGGTCCGTGCAACAAGGAGCGCCTGGCGACCCGCGTGAAGGCCTGGAACGATGGCCAGTGGGTGCGCGAGGCCGCCATGGCCCACGCCGACAAGCAGCGACAACGCGCCATGAAGGAAGCCGCATGAACACCCCAACCCCGTCCAACAAGCCCGCGCTCAAGGAATGGCCCCTGTGGGAGGTCTTCGTGCGCTCCAAGCAGGGGCTGGAGCACAAGCACTGCGGCAGCCTGCACGCCGCCGACTCGCAGCACGCGCTGCAGATGGCGCGCGACGTGTATACGCGCCGCCAGGAGGGCGTGAGCATCTGGGTGGTTGAGTCGGCCAGGATCACCGCCAGCAGCCCGGACGACAAGGACGCGCTGTTCGAGCCCGCCGCCAGCAAGATCTACCGGCACCCGACCTTCTATCAGATTCCCGACGAAGTGGGGCACATGTAATGACCGTGGCAACGCCCAAAGCCTGCGCGCCGGTGGATTACCTGCTGCATCTGGCCGACAACGCGCTGATCCTCGGGCAACGCAACGCCGAATGGTGCGGTCACGGTCCGATCATCGAGGAAGACCTGTCGATGGCCAACAATGCGCTGGACCTGATCGGCCAGGCGCGGCTCCTCTACCAGTACGCAGCCCAGATACTCGACGATGGGGCCACGGAAGACAGCCTCGCGTATTTCCGCGATGTGCCCGAATTCCGCAACTACACCATGCTGGAGCTGCCGCACAGCCCACCGTTGGCCGCCACCGCGCGGGGCGACCGTGACTACGCAACCACCATCGTTCGCAACTTTCTGTACAGCGCGCTGATGGTGCTGCTGTGGGAGCGTCTGACCGCCTCAGCGGACACCCAACTCGCGGCCATCGCCGCCCGGTCGCTGAAAGAGGCCCGATACCACCTGCGCCATTCGCGCGACTGGTTGGTTCGGTTTGGCGACGGCACCGACGAATCACATGCACGCGCCCAGGCCGCGCTCGACCATCTGTTGCCGTACACCGACGAGTTCTGGTCCGACAGCGCACCGGAACAGGCCGCCTTGGCTCAAGGCGTGGCGGTGTCGGTCGCCTCGTTGCAGGCCGGATGGAATGATTTGGTGGATGACGCCCTGACAGAAGCGACGTTGGTCAGGCCGCCAGTAGCCAAGGGTTACGTGACCCAGGGCAAACACGGCGTGCACTCCGAGCATCTGGGTTTCGTCCTGGCCGAAATGCAGAGCCTGGCCCGCGCCCACCCTGGCGCCAATTGGTGAACACCGCCTGCCGATGACCCCCGCTGTTGCCGCGCCCGTGCTTGCCGAGATCTGGTCGACGCTGGAGACGCTGACCGATCCGGAGATTCCCGTCATCACCCTGCGCGAAATGGGTATCCTGCGCGACGTTCGCACCAACGCCGACGGCACGCTGGAGGTGGTGATCACGCCGACGTACAGCGGTTGTCCGGCGATGGACCAGATCGAGGATGACATCGTCGCGACACTGGCTGCCCACGGAATGCCAGCGCGCGTGGTGACGCAGCTGGCCCCGGCCTGGACCACCGAATGGATGAGCGAGGCGGCGCGGGAGAAACTGCGCGCCTATGGCATCGCGCCACCCCGGTGCAGCCGAAGCGAGGGCGGCGAGCCGCCTGGGTCAGCCCTGCGCTTTGTCGCCCGCGCGACGCGCAAGGAGCCGGTACCCTGCCCGCTCTGCGGCTCCTCCGAGACCACCGAAATTTCCCATTTCGGCTCCACAGCGTGCAAGGCCCAGTACCGCTGCCTGTCCTGCATGGAGCCGTTCGACTACTTCAAACCCTACTGATCCGCTCGAAGGAGACGCCCCTGCGGCGCGAAACAGCATGTCCACTGCTCCCCGCTTTCATGATCTCCGCGTCGCCCGGGTCACCCCGGAGGCGGCCGGCTCCGTCGCCATCGCACTTGCCATCCCCGCCGAGCACCGCGAGGCCTTCGCGTTTGAGCCAGGCCAGTTCCTGACCCTGCGCACGACGATCAATGGCCAGGATGTCCGGCGCAACTATTCGATCTGCTGCGCCCGCAGCCACCTGGCGAACCAGGGTGAGCTCGAAGTGGGCATCCGGCCGATGGAAGGCGGGCTGTTTTCCAACTGGGCGGCGACGCGCCTGCAACCCGGTGACACCCTGGCCGTGATGCCGCCAGACGGGCGGTTTGTCTCGAAGCGACCTCGGGCGCTGCACCGCGTCGGCTTCGCGGCCGGCTCCGGCATCACGCCCATTCTGTCGATCATGGCCAGCACCCTCGAAGAGCAGCCCGGATCGAAGTTCACGCTGGTCTACGGCAACCGTCGCATGGACAGCGTGATGTTCAACGAGGCGCTTCAGGACCTCAAAGACCGCTACCCGGACCGCCTGACGCTGATCCACATCCTGTCACGTCAGGCGCAGGAAGTCGACCTTCTGCAAGGGCGCATCGACGCGGACAAGGTGCGCTCCATCGTGGCCACGCTGCTGCCGGCCAGGAGCATGGACGAAGTGTTCATCTGCGGCCCCGAGGCCATGATCGAGGCCACCGAGGCCGCGCTGCTGGACGCCGGTGTGCCGAAAGACCGCGTGCAGACCGAACGCTTCACCTCGCCCACGCTGGAGGCGCTGAGCGCCGATGCGCGCCGGGCCGCCGTGCAAGGCCATGCGCCGGTTTCCGAAGGCTCGGTCGCGCTGACCGTGGTGCTGGACGGCAAGGCCCACGAGATGCGCATGACCCCCGAGCAGCGCCTGCTGGACGTGGCCCTGGCCGCCGGCCTGGATCTGCCTTATTCATGCCGGGGCGGCGTCTGCTGCACCTGTCGTGCGAAGGTCCTGGAAGGACGGGTTCAGATGGACAAGAACTTCACGCTCGAATCGTGGGAGACCGACAAAGGCTTCGTGCTGAGCTGCCAGGCGCGGCCCACAAGTGAACGCGTGGTGGTGAGTTACGACGAACGCTGAGCGTGTCCGCGGCGCCTGCCGGGTTCCGGACGGCACGGCGGCACAAAAAAAGCCCCGCAGAGCGGGGCTTTTTGTTGTCGGATCGAGTCCGAGACTCAGAAGCGCCAGCCCAGACCCACGCCCCACAGCAGCGGGTTCACATTGATGCTGCCGGAATTCACGCCGCCGACATAGACATCGGTTCCCATCCAGACCTTCTTCAGGTCCAGGTTCAGGTAAATGTTGTCTTTGAGCGGGATATCCACGCCAAGCTGCAGGGCGCCGCCCCAGCTGCTGCTGTCCATGGAAACGCCAGCCGGCAAGCTGATGCTCGAAAACTTCGTGTAGTTGATGCCGGCGCCCACGTAGGGTTTCACCGGCAGGCCGTCGAAGTGGTACTGCAGCAGCAGCGTCGGCGGCAAGGCCTTGAAGGAGCCGATCGCGGTATTGCCGGAGTTCAGCGTCATCTTCTGCGGCCAGGTCAGGATCAACTCGGCTGCGATGTTTTTGTTGAAGAAGTAGCTGATGTCGACTTCCGGAATCCACTTGTTGTCCACGTTCAGGTCGAGGGCGGTCGCAACGCCGGAGGTGTCAGCAACCGTGTCGACGTACACGGCACGAGCGCGCACCATCCACGGGCCTTCGGTTTGTTTGGCCTGCTGCGCGAGCGCGGCACCAGAGGCCAGGGTGAGGAGAGCAGCAACGGCGAGAACGTGTTTTTTCATGATCAGCTTCCAACAAAAAAATAGGCTTGGGACAACCCCAAACCCGATTTCAATGCCCTCGCACCCCGGGACAATTGACAAAGATCAACCAAGTATCCCGACGGTTTTCCGCATGTCAGAGGTTTGCGCCAGATCAAACCGATACCGCTTCGCTGTTGCGGCAAGGCGACACAGCCCGCCGCACCGCCGGTCAGGTCAAACGGCCGCCAAGGCCTGGTCGAGGTCCGCGATCAGGTCATCGATGTGCTCGATGCCGATCGACAGGCGCACCATGTCCTTGCTCACGCCCGCCTTGACCAGTTCATCGGGGTTGAGTTGGCGGTGGGTGGTCGACGCAGGGTGGCAGGCCAGCGATTTCGCATCGCCAATGTTCACGAGGCGGGTAAACAGCGCCAGCGCATCCTGGAAGCGCGCGCCGGCGGCAATCGCATCGTCGGACTTCAGGCCGAAGCTGATGATGCCCGAGGCGCGTCCGCCCATGTACTTCTGCACCAGGGCGTGGTCTTTGTGGCCGGGCAGGCCGGCGTAGTTGACCCAGCCCACCTTGGCATGCCCCTGCAAGTGCTTCGCCACCTTCACGGCGTTGGTGCAGATGCGGTCCATGCGCAGCGCCAGGGTTTCGATGCCCTGCAGGATCTGGAAGGCATTCATCGGCGAGAGTGCCGCGCCCATGTTGCGCAGCGGCACCACGCGGGCGCGGGCGATGTAGGCCGCCGGGCCCAGCGCCTCGGTGTACACCACGCCGTGGTAGCTCACATCGGGTTCGTTCAGGCGCTTGAAGCGGGCCTTGTGCTCGGCCCAAGGGAACTTGCCGCTGTCCACGATGGCGCCGCCGATGCTGGTGCCGCGACCGCCGAGGGATTTGGTCACCGAATGCACCACGATGTCGGCCCCATGCTCGAACGGACGGCACAGGTAGGGGCTGGGCACCGTGTTGTCCACGATCAGCGGCACACCGGCGGCGTGGGCGACGGCGGCCAGCGCGCCGATGTCGGTGACGTTGCCCAGCGGATTGCCGACCGATTCGCAATACACCGCCTTGGTGCGCTCGTCGATCAGCGCGGCAAAGGCCGCCGGATCGCGCGGGTCGGCAAACCGCACCGTGATGCCCATCTGCGGGAAGGTGTGGGCGAACAGGTTGTAGGTACCGCCATACAAGGTGCTGGCCGACACGATGTTGTCGCCGGCCTCGGCGATGGTCTGGATGGCGTAGGCGATGGCCGACATGCCCGAGGCCACCGCCAGCGCGCCAATGCCACCTTCGAGCGCCGCAACACGCGCTTCGAGCACCCCGTTGGTGGGGTTCATGATACGGCTGTAGATGTTGCCGGCGACCTTCAGGTCGAACAGGTCGGCGCCATGCTGGGTGTTGTCGAAGGCGTAGGCCACCGTCTGGTAGATCGGCACCGCCACGGCTTTGGTGGTGGGCTCGGGGGTGTAGCCGCCGTGGACGGCCAAGGTTTCAAGTTTCATGGTCTCTCCGGGTTGAACAACGCGAACCGGCAGCGATTGTGCGCCAAGCCGCTGCACCCGCAGCAGCCGCGACGGAATTGTTCAGTCTTCGACCAGCGCGACCTGGGTTTCGCCAGCCTGGATCATGCCCAGTGCCTGGGCTGCGGCCTGGCTGAGATCCAGAATACGGCCGCCCACATGCGGTCCGCGGTCGTTGATGCGAACCACCACCTCGCGGCCGGACTCCAGGTGCCGGACCCGCAGCCGGGTACCGAACGGCAGGCTGGGATGCGCCGCTGTCAGGGCGTACATGTCGAACTTTTCGCCGCTGGCGGTACGCCGGCCGTGAAAGCGTTTGCCGTACCACGAGACCTTGCCGCGCTTGATCTCCCGGCCCAGCGCCTGCCCGACGGCCGTCTCGCCCGGCACCTCGACCCGCAGACCGTCGCCCTGCAGGGCATCGCGCTGAACCTCGGACGCGGTCGCAACCGAAACGTCAGACTCGGATGCGGCCGTGCTGTTCGCCGCCGCCTGAACGAAAGCGCCTTCTGCAGGCAAGTCGGTCGCGCCCGCCGTGCCTGCCAGCAGGACGCCCATCAGCACACCGAGCACGAGCCGCTTCATGGCCGATCTCCCGCCAGGCCCAGCCGGCGCACGATGTCCGTCGTGGCCGCAGCCTGGTTCATCGTGTAGAAGTGCAAGGCCGGCGCGCCGGCATCCCGCAGGCGCGCGCACAGGTCACTCACCACATCCAGGCCAAAGGAACGGATGGATGCCGAGTCGTCGCCAAACGCCTGCAGGCGCAGCCGGATCCAGCGCGGAATCTCGGCCCCACAGGCGTCGGAGAACCGCATCAGCTGCGTGGAACTGGTGATCGGCATGATGCCGGGCACCACCGGAATGTCCACGCCCAGCCGGCGCAGGTCATCGACGAAACGGAAATAGGCGTCGCTGTTGAAGAAATACTGGGTGATGGCCGAATCCGCGCCCGCGCGGGCTTTGCGCACAAAGGCCTGCAGGTCGGCTTCGGGTGATTTCGCCTGCGGATGCACCTCGGGGTAGGCTGCCACTTCGATGCGGAAGTCAGACCCGGTCTCGGCCCGGATGAACGCCACGAGGTCGCTGGCATATTGGAATTCGCCCCCCAGACCGTAGCCGCTGGGCAGATCGCCGCGCAACGCCACCACACGTTTCACACCCATGGCCTTGAGCTCGGCGAGTTGCGCGCGCACCGATGCCGCGGTGGCCCCGATGCAGGAAAAATGCGAGGCCGCTTCCATGCCCTCCGCCAGGATCTCGCGCACCGTGCCAAAGGTGCCCTCGTGGGTGGACCCCCCCGCTCCGTAGGTCACCGAGCAGAACTCGGGGCCCAGCGCATACAGCTGCTGGCGCACGCCGCGCAATTTGCCAGCCCCTTCGGGCGTCTTGGGAGGAAAAAATTCGAAACTCAGCGGAAGACCCACGGTCTGCCTCCTTCCATCAATGGCCGCCCGGCTGTCGGGCGTGCACAAAAAATTCCCGGTTGCCGTCGCCCCCGGTGATGGCGCTGCCGAACCAGGCCACGTGCCGCAGCCCCAGGGCCGCACAGGCAGCCCCGATGCGCTGCTCAACCACCGCGTAGAGCGCCGGGTCGCGCACGATGCCCCCTTTTCCGACCTGACCGGGCTGCAATTCGAACTGGGGCTTCACCAGCATCAGCAGGTGGCCACCGGGTTTGATCAACGGTGCCAGGGCCGGCAACACCAGCGTGAGCGAAATGAAGGACAAATCGCCGGTCACCAGGTCAAATTCAGCATCAAAACCGCCCTTCTCCATCGTCAAATGGCCACCAGCAGCTATCAAATCTGAAGCATCCAACTCCCTGGCGTTGACGCCCTCGATGCAGGTCACCCGCTCGTCGGCGCGAATTCTCGGGTGCACCTGACCCGAACCCACGTCCACGCCGACCACGCGCGTGGCCCGTGCCTGCAGCAGGCAGTCGGTGAAGCCGCCGGTCGATTGGCCCACGTCCAGGCACGACCAGCCCGCCACCCGCAGTCCGGTGGTGGCAAGCGCACCCTCGAGCTTGAGACCGCCGCGCGAGACGTATCGCGCCTCCGCGGTGTCCAGCAATTCGATCTGGGCTTGCGCCGGCACCTCGTCGCCGTTCTTCACAACGCGCTTCCAGGGCGCGCCTTCGCCAGGCCGCCAACGCACGCCGGCGGCGATCAACCGCTGGGCCTGCGAGCGGGACGTTGCCAGGCCCCGTTCACCGAGGAGCTGGTCGATGCGCATGGATCCTCAGTAGCGGTAGGTGTCCGGCTTGTACGGACCCTGCCGCGGCACGCCGATGTAGGCCGCCTGCTCGTCCGACAGTTCGGTCAGCATCGCGCCCACCTTCTTCAGGTGCAGGCGGGCAACCTTTTCGTCCAGGTGCTTGGGCAACACATAGACCTTGCCCTGTTCGTAATAGTCGCTGTGGGTGAACAGCTCGATCTGGGCGATGGTCTGGTTGGCGAAACTCGACGACATCACGAAGCTGGGGTGGCCGGTGGCACAGCCCAGGTTCACCAGACGTCCCTTGGCCAGCAGGATGATGCGCTTGCCGTCCGGGAAGATGACGTGGTCCACCTGCGGCTTGACCTCCTCCCACCGGCACCGGGCCTCCAAGGAGGCGACATCGATCTCGTTGTCGAAGTGACCGATGTTGCAGACGATGGCCTGGTCTTTCATCGCCGCCATGTGCGCGAAAGTGATCACGTCGCGGTTGCCGGTGGCGGTGACGAAAATGTCAGCCTTGTCGGCGGCGTATTCCATGGTCACGACCCTGTAGCCTTCCATCGCGGCCTGCAGCGCGTTGATCGGGTCGATCTCGGTCACCCAGACCTGGGCCGACAACGCGCGCAGCGCCTGCGCCGAGCCTTTGCCCACGTCCCCGTAACCCGCCACGCAGGCCACCTTTCCGGCCACCATCACGTCGGTGGCGCGCTTGATGCCGTCGACCAGCGACTCGCGGCAGCCGTAGAGGTTGTCGAACTTGCTCTTGGTCACCGAGTCGTTGACGTTGATCGCGCGGAACATGAGCGTGCCCTTGGCCGACATTTCCTTCAGGCGGTGCACGCCGGTGGTGGTTTCCTCGGTCACGCCGATGATCTGCGCGCTCTTGCGGCTGTACCAGGTCGGGTCCAACGCCAGCTTGGAGCGGATCGAGGCGTACAGGATGCGCTCTTCCTCGCTATGGCCGTCACCGGCGACCAACGACGGATCTTTTTCAGCGCGCTTGCCCAGGTGCATCAGCAGCGTGGCGTCGCCGCCGTCGTCCAGGATCATGTTCGGGCCTTCGCCATCAGACCCTGCCGGGCCGAAATCGAAGATGCGGTGGGTGTAGTCCCAGTAGTCGGCCAGCGTCTCGCCCTTGATGGCGAACACCGGGGTGCCGGTGGCTGCGATCGCGGCAGCAGCGTGGTCCTGCGTGGAAAAGATGTTGCACGAGGCCCAGCGCACCTGCGCACCCAGCGCCTGCAGTGTCTCGATCAGCACCGCGGTCTGGATCGTCATGTGCAGGCTGCCGGTGATGCGCGCGCCCTTGAGCGGCTGTTTGGCGGCAAACTCTTCGCGGATCGCCATCAGGCCGGGCATTTCGGTCTCCGCGATGCGGATTTCCTTGCGGCCCCAGTCGGCCAGGGCGATGTCGGCAATGGCGCAGTCGGTCAGGACGGCGGGGTCGATTCGTGCATTCATGGTGTGCTCCACAACGTTTCAGTTGACAAGGCCACAAAAGGGGTGATCGGACTCACCACACTTTCAGTGGATGAGCGTCGTTGCGAGTAGGGTTCCGAGCCTCACGCCCCGCTGTGCTGGGGGCGCTGCAACGCTCCTCGGAAGCTGTAGATTATAAAAGCAGCCCCCGGACCGTGCTCGCCGGTAAAATCCGCGCGCCGCCGGCCTGCCGACGACCCCTGCATGTCCGGCCCTCCCTGCACGATTGCCCCGGCGCGCGCGACCGCGCCAACACCATCTGGAATCTTTGTGTCTTTCGCCTCCGAAACCCGGCGCCGCCGCACCTTTGCCATCATTTCCCACCCCGACGCCGGCAAGACCACGCTGACGGAAAAGCTGCTGCTGTTCTCGGGCGCGATCCAGATCGCGGGTTCGGTGAAGGCGCGCAAGGCCAGTCGCCATGCCACCAGTGACTGGATGGAAATCGAGAAGCAGCGCGGCATCTCGGTGGCCTCCAGCGTCATGCAGATGGCCTACCGTGACCACGTCGTGAACCTGCTCGACACCCCCGGCCACAAGGACTTCTCGGAAGACACCTACCGCGTGCTCACGGCCGTGGACTCGGCCCTGATGGTGATCGACGCGGCCAACGGCGTGGAAGCGCAGACGCGCCGCCTGATCGAGGTCTGCCGCCAGCGCGATACACCCATCATCACCTTCGTCAACAAGATGGACCGCGAGGTGCGCGACCCGCTCGACATCCTGGACGAGGTGGAACGAGAACTGGGCATGCCCTGCGTGCCCATGACCTGGCCGGTGGGCCAGGGCAAGACGTTCGGCGGCATCATCAACCTGCGCACCCAGGCCATGACGGTGTTCGAGTCCGGCAGTGAACGCCGCCCCCAGGACTTCGAAACGATGCCGCTGACCGACCCGGACGCCCTGCAGGCACGTTTCGGCCACGACTGGGAAACCGCCTTGGAGAGCATGGAACTGGCCACCGGCGCCTCGCCCGCCTTCGACCGCGAGGCCTTCCTGGCCGGCAAACAGACGCCGGTGTTCTTCGGCTCCGGCGTGAACAATTTCGGCGTGATGGAAGTGCTCGACGCGCTGGTGGACCTGGCGCCCTCGCCCGGACCGCGCAAGAGTTCGCTGGTCGTCAACAAGCAGCCGGTGGAAAAGACCGTGTTGGCCGACGACGAGGGCTTTTCAGGCGTGGTGTTCAAGGTGCAGGCCAACATGGACGCCAACCACCGCGACCGCATCGCCTTCGTGC
>DAIOSZ010000027.1:0-24462 GCA_036752305.1 Burkholderiaceae bacterium | reverse complement strand
TGTCGATTACATCCTTCGGCAGTTCCAGCCCGCCGACCCCGACGCCAATGATCTCGATTCCCTTGGGCAGTGACTGGAGATGCTCGTCTCCCTGTTGTTCGAGCAGAGCCTCCTTGATCCTGTCCCGAATCTCGCCAAGCGGCTCCGCGGCCGCGCTCACCAGCAATTCGTCCAGGGTATATTTGCCGATCTCGGTCACCAGCAGCGTGGCCGCCTGCGGGCAGACCTGCTCTGTCCAGTCGCGCCGGTTATCGTCGGCGACGCTGGCCGTATAGTTCAGATCAAACAGCGCCTCCCGATCATACTGGTAAGGGATGTCGTCGGATTCAATCGAGCGCGGCCGGCGCTGGTTGGGCGCGAGCCGGCGCACCTGGACATGGATTTGCACACCGTCGGCGCGGCGTTCGTGGTGGTGGTGGTGGGCGGCCTGGGCTCGATTCCCGGCGCCTACCTGGCCGCGCTGCTGATCTCGCTCATCAAGGCGGTGTGCATCTGGATCGGCAACGTCGAATGGCTGGGCTATTCGCTGTCGTTTTCCAAGCTAACGCTGGTGGTCGATTTCCTGGTCATGGCGGCCGTGCTCATCTGGCGGCCCTGGGGTCTGCTGGGCCGAGCGCAAGCGGCCAGCCGCCATGTCGGCGAGCCTGAAATGCCCTTGGTGCCCGCGGGCCGCCCGTACAAGCTTGCGCTGGGGGTGCTGCTGGCCCTGCTGGTGCTCATGCCCTATGCCAGCCAGTCCTCGTACACCACGGTGCTGGCGGTGGATTTGCTGATCGCGGCGCTGTTCGCCACCAGCCTGCACCTCATCATGGGGCCGGGCGGGCTGCACTCTTTCGGTCATGCGGCCTATTTCGGCCTGGGCGCCTACGGAGCGGCGCTGTCGATGCGCTGGCTCGGCCTGCCCATGGAGGCGGCGTTGGTGGCCGGTCCGCTGATGGCGGGACTGGGCGCGCTGGTGTTCGGCTGGTTCGCGGTTCGCCTGTCGGGCGTGTACCTCGCCATGCTGACACTGGCGTTCGCGCAGATTGCCTGGGCCGTCACCTACCAGTGGGACGCGGTCACCGGCGGCAGCAACGGCCTGACCGGCGTGTGGCCGGCCGAATGGCTGACCACCAGCCCTCGCTACTACTGGCTCACGCTCGCGCTCACCGCCATTGGCCTGTGGATGATGCGGCGCTTGCTGTTCTCGCCGTTTGGCTATGCCCTGCGCGCGGGGCGCGACTCGCCGCTGAGAGCCGATGCGATCGGCATTCACGTGGCGCGCGTGCAGTGGATTGCCTTCGTGACCGCTGGCCTGTTTGCCGGCGCGGCGGGCGCACTCTACGCGTTTTCCAAGGGCAGCATTTCACCGGAAGCCATGTCGGTGGGCAAATCGGTCGATGGTCTGGTGATGGTGTTGCTCGGCGGCATCCACACGCTCGCCGGGCCGGTGGTCGGAGCGGTCAGCTTTACCTGGCTGCAGGACGCCGTGGCGCGCAACACCGACTACTGGCGCGCCATGCTCGGTGCCATCATGCTGGTGATCGTGCTGGTGTTTCCCGACGGCATAGCTGGCGGCGTTCAGAAGCTGGTGCGCAGGTTGAGGCCGGTGCCTGCGCGGGCGGGGGCGACATGAGCCTGCTCGTGGTCCAGGATCTCGGCAAATCCTTTGGCGGCGTGAAAGCCGTCGACGGCATCAGTTTCGCGCTCGACAAGGGTGAACTGCTCGCGCTGATCGGTCCCAACGGCGCGGGCAAGTCGACCACGTTCAACATGGTCAATGGCCAGCTTAAGGCCGACCGTGGCTCCATCCGGCTCGCCGGACAGGAGCTCGTGGGCAGGAAGCCGCGCGACATCTGGAAACTCGGCGTGGGGCGAACGTTCCAGATCGCCGAAACCTTCGAATCGCTCAGCGTGGTCGAGAACGTGCAGATGGCGCTGTTGTCTGGCGACGGGCTCATCTATTCGATGTGGCGCCGCGCGGCGAGCCACCGTCGCGCCGATGCGCTGGCGTTGCTAGACCAGGTGGGCATGCTGGCCCAGGCCGACCGCCCGTGCAGCGAGCTGGCCTATGGCGACGTCAAGCGCGTGGAGCTTGCCGTTGCCATGGCCAACGGCCCGCAACTGTTGCTGATGGACGAGCCCACCGCCGGCATGGCCCCCAAGGAGCGCAACGAATTGATGGCGCTGACCAAGAAGCTGGTGTTGGAGCGCGGCATGGCCGTGCTCTTTACCGAACACAGCATGGACGTGGTGTTTGCCTATGCCGACCGCATGATCGTGCTCGCCCGTGGGCGGCTCATCGCCGAAGGCGTGCCGCTGGAGATCCGCGAGCACCCCAAGGTGCAGGAAGTCTACTTTGGAACCGGCAAAACCTTTGCAAAGGTCTGAGGTGCATTCCGCCCGACTCGTACCCGTTTGCAGGCCCTTGTTTGGCAGCTTTGGCGCGTTGATGACCATTGCCGACGCGCAGCCCGCCGCACCCCGCCCGGCCGCAGGCACTGAGTTCGTACTGCCCGAGGCCACGCCGCCCGACGGCATGCGGGTCAGCGCCTTGCGTACCGGGCACATCGAAGCCACCGCCGCCCAGGCCTTTGCCGGGGGGCGCTGCGACGACCCGCGGCGCTTTGGCCTGTACGCGCTGCTGGGCGACATCGTCTGGCAGATGGAGGGCATCGAGCGCGAAGTGCCCAAGCCCTGGCTGAGCCGCCTGGTTGCCGACTGCGCGCCCACGCAACTGTTGACCCTGATCCACCGGCTCGCCGGTCTGCGCCGCCAATGGCCAGCGCTGCGCATGCTGCCCGCGCATGACGAGCGCGCCCTGTCACATCTGCCCTTCTGGCCGGAACGGGCGCCTGCTGGAGCCCGCCCATGAACACCCTCGCGGACAAGCCGGTGTTGCTGACCGTGCGCGGGCTGCGGGCCTGGTACGCGGCCGCGCAGATCCTGTTTGACGTCAACCTCGAGGTGCGGCGCGGCGAAGTCGTCGCGCTGATGGGGCGCAATGGCGCCGGCAAATCGACCACCCTCAAGGCCTTGATGGGCCTGGTGCCGCGCCGCGAAGGCGGGTTGAGCTTCATGGGCCACGATCTTTCGCGCGCGGACCCGCACCGCTGCGCAAGGTTGGGCATGGGCTTCGTGCCGGAAGACCGGCGCATCTTCACCGATCTGACCGTCATGGAGAACCTCGAGGTCGGCCGGCAGCCCCCGCGTCGCTGGCCCGATGGCGTTGCCGCGCCAGAGTGGACTCCCGAGAAGCTCTTCAAGCTCTTTCCCAACCTGGGGGAAATGCCGCAGCGCCCGGGCGGCCGCATGAGCGGCGGCGAGCAGCAGATGCTCACCGTCGCGCGCACGCTGATGGGCAACCCGTTCCTGGTGCTGCTCGACGAGCCGTCCGAAGGTGTCGCGCCGGTGATCGTCGAGCAGATGGCGCAGACCATCCTGGAGCTCAAGAGCCAGGGCGTGAGCATCCTGCTGTCGGAGCAGAACCTGCAATTCGCGCAACTCGTCTCGGATCGCGCCTATGTGCTCGAGAGAGGCCAGATTCACTACGCCGCCAGCATGGACGAGCTCACCGCCAACGACGCGGTCCGCCGCGCCTACCTGAGCGTGTGAACGCCGCATTTCTTTCATCCAAAAGGAGCCTTGCCATGACGATCCCCTCCGCATCCCGCCGCCATCTGCTGATGCAAGCCGCCGCGCTGGCGTTCGCGCCCGCCGCCTTTGCCGCCGCGAAGATCAAGCCTGGCGAGCGTGCCGCGCTTGTCGTGGTGGACGTACAGAACTGCTTCGTAGACGGCGGCACGCTGCCGGTCAAGCGCGGGGCCGACGTGGTGCCGGTGATCAACAAGCTGGCGGAATCCTTCGCCAACATCGTCGTCACGCAGGACTGGCACACGCCGGGGCATGCTTCGTTTGCCAGTTCGCATGCCGGCAAGAAGCCCTTCGAGACCACGCGCCTGAGCTACGGCAACCAGGTGCTCTGGCCCGACCACTGCGTGCAGGGCAGCGACGACGCCGGGCTGCACAAGGACCTCAAGCTTCCCAAGGCCCAGCTCATCCTGCGCAAGGGCTTCCACAAGGATGTGGACAGCTATTCCGCCTTCGAGGAAGCCGACCGCAAGACCGCCACCGGGCTGGCGGGCTACCTCAAGCAGCGTGGCATCAAGACGGTTTTCATCACCGGCCTGGCCACCGACTTTTGCGTTGCCTGGACCGCGCTGGACGCGCGCAAGGCGGGGTTCGACACCTATGTGATCGAGGACGCCACCCGCGCGATCGACCTCAACGGTTCGCTCGCGGCCGCCTGGAAGCAGATGGCCGCCAAGGGCGTCAAGCGAATCCAGTCTTCCGACATCGCCTGAGGGCCCGCAGGTGAGCCCGGGGCCCAGCGCGCGTGTCAACGCCGTGGAGCATCCGCTGCCGCCGCGAGCGCCCGCCGCCGGGGTGCAGCCGACGCTGCTGCAATGGCTGCGCAACGACCTTGGCCTGAACGGCCCCCGCTTCGGCTGCGGCCTCGGTGAATGCGGCGCTTGCACCGTGTGGGTCGATGGGGTGCCCGCGCGGGCCTGCTGCATTCCCGCGCATGGCGTGGCCTCGCGTCAGGTCACCACGCTGGAAGGCCTGGGCAGCGCCGGGCGCCCGCATCCGGTTCAGAGCGCCTTCATCGAGGCCCAGGCGGCGCAGTGCGGCTACTGTGCCAACGGCATGGTCATGATGGCTGCCGCCTTGCTTGCGCGCGAGCCCGATGCCGACGAGGTGACCATCCGCCGCGAGTTGTCGGGCAACCTGTGCCGCTGCGGCGCGCATGTGGAGATCGTGCAGGCTGTGCAACTGGCCGCGCGGCGGCTGCGCGGCGGCGGGCATGTCTGAACTCCGCGCCCGCGCGCCACGGCGCCGTGCCGATTTCCTTGCCGCGCGCGGCGTGCTGCTCATCGTCCGCGAACCGCCCGCGCCGCTGCCAGCGGCGCCGGGCCAGCCGGCCGCGGTTTCCGCCAATCCGGCCGAGGGGCCGGAGATCTTTCTGGCCTGCTGGAGCGACGGCAGCGTCACGGCGCTGTGCGGCCACGTGGACCTGGGCACCGGCCTGGCCACCGCGCTGACGCAGATCGTCGCCGAGGAGCTGAGCCTTGCTCCCGAGCGCGTGCACATGCTGCTGGGTAGCACGGCGGCGGCGCCCAACCAGGGCGCCACCATCGCCAGCGCCTCGATCCAGATCCACGCCCAGCCGCTGCGCCAGGCCGCCGCGCAAGCCCAGGCCTGGCTGGCCGCGCACGGCTGGCCGGCGCCGGACGGGGCGGCGGTCACGCTGGCGCTCGACCCCGCCGCGCCGCTCAAGGCCCCGAGCGAATACCGCCTCGTGGGCCAGTCGCTGCCGCGCGTGGATCTGCCGGCCAAGATGCTGGGCGAAGCCAGCTTCGTGCACGACCTGCGCCTGCCCGGCATGCTGCATGGTCGCCTCGTGCGCCCGCCGTATGCCGGCGCCGACCACGGCGCCTTCGTCGGCCGCACGCTGGAGGCGGTGGACGAATCCTCCGTCGCGCACATTCCGGGCGTGCGCGCCGTCGTCGTCATCGGCGACTTCATCGCCATCGCCGCCGAGCGCGAGGAACAGGCCGAGGCCGCCATGCGCCAGCTCGCCGTGCGCTGGAAGCCCTGGCCCGGCATGCCCGGCACCGAGGACCTGGCCGCCGCCGTGCGCGCCAACCCCGCCACCGCGCGCCGCCTGGTGGACGAAGGCCAGGTGGACGCCGCGCTCGCCGCCGTCACCCAGCGGCTGGATCGGCAATACCTCTGGCCGTACCAGATGCACGCCTCCATCGGCCCCTCGTGCGCGGTCGCGCAGTGGCTGGCGGCCGAGTCCGACCGGCCCGCGCGCCTGAGCGTCTGGGCCGGCACGCAAAACCCCCACGTGCTGCGCGCCGACCTGGCGCTGCTGACCGGCCTGCGCGACGTGGACATCGAGGTCATCCGTCTGGAGGCCGCCGGCTGCTACGGCCGCAACGGCGCCGACGACGTGGCCGCCGATGCCGCGCTGCTGGCCCGCGCGTTGCCCGGCCTGCCGGTGCGCGTGCAGCTCACGCGCGAGCAGGAGCACGCCTGGGAGCCCAAGGGCGCGGCGCAGCTCATGCAGGTGCGCGGCGGCCTGGCGGACGGTGGCCAGCCGGTCTACGACTACGAGACCAGCTACCCCTCCAACGGTGCCCCCACGCTGGCGCTGCTGCTCACCGGCGCCGTGCCCGCCACCGCGCAGACCTACGAAATGGGCGACCGCACCGCCCGACCGCCCTACGCCTACCGTGACCTGCGCGTCACCGTCAACGACATGCCGCCCATCGTGCGGGCGTCGTGGCTGCGCGGCGTCTCGGCGCTGCCCAGCAGTTTCGCGCACGAAAGCTACGCCGACGAACTGGCCGCCGCGCTGGGCGAAGACCCGGTCGCTTTTCGCCTGCGGCATCTGGACGATCCGCGCGCCGCCGAACTCGTGCAGGCCACCGCGGCCCGCGCGCAGTGGCAGCAGCGCACCGCCGCGCGGCTGACGCATACCGGCGACTGGGCGCATGGCCAGGGCTTTGCCTACGCGCGGTATGTGCACAGCAAATGGCCCGGCTTTGGCGCCGCGTGGTCGGCCTGGGTGGCCGACGTGGACGTCAACCGCGTCACCGGCGAGGTACAGGTGCGCCGCGTCGTCGTCGGGCACGACGCGGGCCTTCTCATCAACCCCGCTGGCGCCACGCACCAGGTTCACGGCAACGTGGTGCAGACCACCAGCCGCGCGCTCAAGGAGCGCGTGGGCTTTGCCCCGCGTGACGCCGCCGCGCTGGCCGCCGCCGGCGCGCCGCGCCCCGGGGTGGACCCGGCCGGCGCCGTCACCAGCCGCGAATGGGGTGCCTACCCGATCCTCAGCTTCCGCGAGGTTCCTGTCATCGAGGTGCTGCACATGCCCCGGCCGGGCGAGGCGCCGCTGGGCGTGGGCGAGTCGTCCTCGGTGCCCGGCACGGCGGCCATTGCCAACGCCATCTTCGACGCCACCGGCCTGCGCCTGCGATCGCCCCCGTTCACGCCGGAGGTGGTGCGTGCCGCGCTGCACGAACAGGCGAGTGGCGGCGCTCCGCCGTCCACCCCCGCCGCCGCGCCGAGCGCTTCGCCCGGCGCGCCCGCCGGAAGGCCATCGGCCCTGGCTCCCGATGCCCCGCTTCCCGCGCCCGCGTCCTGGCCGCGGCGCCTGGGCTGGCTCGCCGCCGGGGCGCTGGGTCTGCTGGCCGGGCTGCTGGGCTGGAAATCCGCCATCGCGCCGGTGCATTTGCGCACGCCCGCCGCCTACGACGGCGCGCTGGTCGAGCGTGGCCGGGTGCTCGCGCAGGCCGGCAACTGTGTCCACTGCCACACCGCCGAGGGCGGTGCGCCGCTGGCCGGCGGGCGCTCGTTCGACACGCCCTTTGGCACGGTCCAGTCCGGCAACCTCACGCCCGACGCCGCAACCGGCATCGGCCTGTGGTCCTTCACCGCCTTCCAGCGCGCGCTGCGCGAAGGGCTCTCGCGCGACGGCCGCCATCTGCTGCCGGCCTTCCCGTACACCGCGTTCGCCAAACTCGGCGACGACGATCTGCTGGCGCTCCACGCCTACCTGATGAGTCAGCCCGCGGTGCGGGCGCCCGCTCCGGTCCATGCGCTGCGCTTTCCGGCCAACGTCCCGGCCTTCCTGGCCGGCTGGAACGGGGCTTTCCACGACCCTCGCCCCTGGCAGCCCGATCCCGCGCGAGCGGCGGACTGGAATCGCGGCGCCTATCTCGTGCAAGGCCTGGGCCATTGCGGTGCCTGTCACACGCCGCGCAACGCGCTGGGCGCCGAGCGCGGCGGCGCGGCCTTCCTCGCTGGCGCCTTCACCGGCGGCTGGGAAGCTCCCGCGCTGACCGCCCTGTCACGGGCGCCGGTGCCCTGGAGCGAACAGGCCTTGTTCGACTACCTGCGCCACGGCGTGAGCCGCGAACACGGCAGCGCCAGCGGCCCCATGGCGGCCGTGGTGGGCAATCTGGCCGAACTGCCCGACGCCGACCTGCGCGCCATGGCCGTCTACCTGGCCTCCTTCAATGCGCCGAATCCCCAGGGCGCGGCAGATGCCGCCGCCCGGGTGCAGTCCGCCGCCGCGCGCGCCCCGTTGCCCGGCCCCGCGCAACGCCTCTTCGAAGGGGCCTGCGCCGCCTGCCACCACGACGGCGATGGTCCGCGCCTGCTGGGCGCCAACGTACCGCTCGCGCTCAACACCAACCTGCACGCCTCGCGTCCCGACAACCTGCTGCGCGTCATTCTCGAAGGCGTGCAGGCGCCGCCCTCGCACGCCGTCGGCTTCATGCCCGGCTTTGGCCAGGCCCTGTCCGACATCCAGATCGCCGAGCTGGCCGCCTGGATGCGCGCGCGCTACGCGCCCGACCAGCCTGCCTGGAGCGGTCTGACCGAAGCGGTGCGCCAGGCACGGAAAGCGGGGTTTGGGGAACTACAAAAACAGTAGCTGCCCGTGGTCGTTTTTAAAGGTCAAAAGGCCTGAATGACCCTGAAAAATGGGGTCGCAACGATCTGTCGATGTCTGTCAATTCAATAATTTGTAGAAACCTCTACAAAAATAGTGTGAACGACAGTTCCACCCGTCCGCGTCGAGCCGCTTTGTCCCGCCCGTCCGCCGCAGGCTCGCTACGGCGCCGACAGCGACGGCACCGGCAAGTCGGCCAGCGCCGCGTCGATGGCGGCGTTGCAGCGGTCTTCATCGCGCACCTGCTCGAACAGCAGCAGCGCCAGCCGGGCCAGGAACAGCGATTCGCGCTCGCGGCCGGCCTGGGCGATGGCGTTGCTGCAATGGGCGTAGACGCGGTCCTGGGCGGCGGCGTCGAAGGGCGTTTCCATGGGCGTGTTCTCCTGGGGCGTCAAGCGAGCTGGCAGGCGCGCCGGACGGCGGCTTGCACGGTGGTGGCGTCGGTGGCGTGCCAGCGCGCGGCGACATGGCCGTCGGGACGGATGAGGTAGACGCTGCCGTCTCGCGCGCCCAGCGCGCTGGCGGCGGCGCCCGGCGCCGGCAGGCGCTCGACGGCGCAGTCGGGCTGGTCGGCCTGGGGCGCCAGATGCAGCCGCGGGCCGTCGCCAAACACCAGCACGGTGAACGCGCGCGCATGCAGCCGGTCGGACAGGTGGCCGCCACCTTCGAGCGCGACCTCGGGCAGCGGCGCGCCGGGCGCCGGGCCGGTGGCGAAGACGGCGCTGGGCGAGGACAACGGGGAGTCGTCGTAGCTCACGGCCTGGGTCTGGCGCGGATTGACCAGGCGCGCGATGCCGGGGTGGCGCGCGCCCAGCGACAGCGCGGCCTCGCGCATCAGCTCGAAGCCGCGGTTGGGCGGCGACATGAACTCGGTGCTGCGCATGGCGCTGGCGGCGTTGATGTGGAAGGCCTGTACGCGCTCGCGGCTGTAGCTGTCCAGCAGCGCATCGCCGGCCTGCCCGCGCAGGTGGGTAGCGAGCTTCCAGATCAGGTTGTCGGCGTCGTCGAAGCCCGAATTGAGGCCGCGCACGCCAAAGATGGGCATGGCGTGCGCCGAGTTGCCGGCAAACAGGATGCGGCCATGGCGGTAGCTGTCCAGCGTCATGGCGCCGGCGCGGTACAGCGAGGACCAGACCGGCGTCCAGCTCAGGTGCCCCTCGCCGATGGCGTCCAGGTGCGTCTGCACGAAACGGCGCACCTCGTCGGGCGAGAGCACCTTCTCGGCATCTTCCCCGGCGGCCAACTGGTAGTCCACGCGCCAGATGTCGTCGGGCTGGCGGTGCATCAGGATCGTGGTGCCGCGCGCCCAGGGCGGGTCGAACCAGGCGCGGCGCTCGGTGGGCGCGGTGCTGGCCAGTTCGATGTCCACGATGGCGTAGCGTCCGGTGTAGCCCACGCCCTTGAGTTCCAGCCCCAGGCTGGCGCGCACAAAGCTCTGCCCGCCGTCGCAGGCGATCAGCCAGTCGGCGGCGGCGCGGTAGCTCCCTTGCGGCGTCTGCACCTGCACCGACACGCCCCGCGCGTCCTGCGCGAGCTGGCTCAGGCGGTTTTGCCAGCGCAGTTCAATCGTGCCGGGTTGGCGGCGGTTCAGGGCGTTGATCTGGTCGAGCAGGAACTGCTCGATGTAGTACTGCTCCAGGTTGATCATCGGCGGGTACTGGTCTTCCGTGCTGCGGGGCATCTCCAGCCGGTAGACCTGCTCGGTGCCGTAGTAGCTGGTGCCGCTGGTCCAGGCCAGTCCCTTGTCCAGGAAGGCGCGGCTGGCGCCCAGGCGCTCGACGATCTCCAGGCTGCGGCGCGAGATGCAGGCCGCTCGGCTGCCTTCGCAGACCGAGTCGTCGGCCTCCAGCACGACGCTGCGCACGCCCCAGTGCGCCAGTCCCAGCGCCACCGCCAGGCCCACCGGGCCACCGCCGGCAATCAGCACCGCGTGCCGCGCGCTCTCGTCTCCTCCCGGCTCCAGCGTCGGCAGCACCGGCGCAAAACGCTGGTAGGTAAAGGGGCCAATCCGATCAATCGCCATGTGGGTTGCGCTCCGTTCGCGTGTGAAGCCTGCGATTGTGGGAGTCCGGATGCGCAAAAATGTCATAAAAAATGATGACGGAGATACCCTGAGATGCGCGTCACCCGCCTGAACCCCGACCCGGCCGACGGCGACCCGCGCCTGGCGGTGGCGCTGATGGGCGCCATCGGCGCGCCGGCCTTTGCCGAGCGCATGCTGGCCTGCGTGGCGGCTGCCTTGCCAAGCAGCCACTGCAACGTGTTCGGCCTGCGTGCCAACGGCCGCACCGAGACCGTCTCCACCGCCAGCGCCCTGGGCGAGGCGGCGATCATGACCGCGGACGAATACCTGCGCCAGGGCTTCGACCGCAAGGACTCCAACACGCTGTGGCTCATCAAGCGCAAGCCGGGCCGCGAGCGCCAGTTCTGGATGGGCCACCAGTTTGCCCACGAGGTGGCCGACGCGCACTACCGGCTGCTGTGCTACGACAGCCTGGGCCTGCGCGAGCGTCTGTCGCTGCTGGCGGTGTTTCCCGACGGCTACCGGGTCTCGGTCAGCCTGCTGCGCAGCCACGCCTATCCGGACTTCGGCGCCGCGGACATGGCCTGGCTGTCGGCCCAGGCGCCCCTGATCGCGGCGGCGGTGATGCGCCATGTGGAACTCACGCCCCTGGCGCGCGCCGATCAGGGCCTGGCGCGCGACCTGCTGCCTGGCCTGCCCGCGCGCGAACGCGAGCTGCTGGCGCATGTGCTGGCGGGCTTGAGCACGCGCGAGGCGGCGCAAGCCATGGGCATTGCCCTGAGCACCGCGCTGACCTACCGCTACCGGGCTTTCCACCGCCTGGGCATACGCAACCAGCGCGAGCTGCTCGGCCTGAGGGGCGTGGGCGAGAAAATGCTACTACAAAAACAGTAGCTGTCCGTGGACGTATTTAAACGATTTCAGGCCAATATGATGATGAAAATGACCTACCGGAAGCGGATTTTGACTGCTCCGCAAGCAAAATCTGTTGATGTTATGACAAATATGTAGATACTTCTACAAAATTCGACGATTTCGGACCTGATTTTAGAATAGAAAACTGCTGAATGATCAATAAATACAACCACCAGCAGCTACAAAAACGGGAGTCTTTGCGCGCCAGCCAGAACCGTCAACGGTGCAGTTCCCGCAGGCGCTGGGCCTGCGCCAGCGTGGCTTCGTAGCCCGCGCGGATGGCGCGTTCGCGGAACTCGCGGGACAGGCTGACCCAGTAGCCGAACGACGGGTGCAGCAGCAGATCGGCGGCGCGGGCGTCGGGCTCGGTCAGGGCGCGCTTGCGCAAATCCCCGGCGCGAAAGCGATCGGCGCCCGCTGGCGCCTGCTCTTCATGGGCCGAGGCGTCAATCGCCAGTACCCGGCGCGCGCCCACCGCGCGGGCCAGGCGAACCGGCAGCGGAGCGGCGAGATCGGGGTCGGCGTAGTCCTGGCCGCGAATGCGCACCGGCGCGAGCCGTCCCTCGATGGCGCAACTGGCCTGCGCGGCCAGGCCGGCATCGCCCTGGCCGAAGGCGACGACGCCGCGCCCGTTCAGGCGCAGCGCCGCGCATAGCGTGGGGATGGGCAACTGTTCAAGCCGGGTGCCGCGGCCGGCCTCGCGCAGCCAATCGCGCAAGGCGTCGGCGATGGCCGCGCCGCTCAAGCGCTCTTGCGAACCGCCCGGGCTCAGCCGCGCCATGCGCCAGGGCTGCAGCTCCAGCGCCAGGGTTTCGATGCGGGCGGCACCGAGCCCGGCGGCGCACAGCACGGCGACCACGCTGCCGATCGAGGCGCCCACCAGCAGGTCGGGCGTCAGGTGGAGTTCTTCCAGCGCCTTGAGCACGCCCACGTGGGCGAAGCCGCGCGGGCCGCCGGAGCTGAACACCCAGGCCACGCCGCGCGGCGCAATCGGCACGGCCAGGCCTTCGCGCGGCGCGTCGGCGCCGTCGTGGTCCTCCAGCGGGTCGAGGGAGCAGCCTGCCAGCGCGCCGGCCAGCGTGGCGAGCAGGAGGGGGCGGCGCGGCAGGGGCCTCATGCGCGCCAGTGTAGGTGCGCCCGGGCTTGAGCGCGTCTCGACCGCGCCCCTCTCAGGCCATCAGCGTCGCGGGCTCGTCGGCCTCCAGCACCTTGCGCGACCAGGCGGCGAGCTTGTGGGTGTCGGCGCGCAGCAGTTCCTGTTTGACGGCGAGGATTTGCGAGGGGTGCATCGAGAAGCTGCGCAGCCCCAGGCCCAGCAACAGGCGCGTCATGCCCGCGTCGCCCGCCATTTCGCCGCAGACCGAAACGCTCTTGCCGGCGGCGTCGGCCTGGGCGATGGTGTCGGCCACCAGGCGCAGCACGGCCGGGTGCAGCGGGTCGTAGAGATGGGCGACGGATTCGTCGGCGCGGTCGATGGCCAGCGTGTACTGGATCAGGTCGTTGGTGCCGATCGAGAGAAAGTCGAAGTGGCGCAGAAAGGTCGGCAGCATCAGCGCGGCGGCGGGCACCTCGATCATCGCGCCCAGGCGCACGGCGCCATGCGCCACGCCGCGCTCGTCGAGCTGGGTGCGCGCCTCGTCGATGAGCGTCAGCGCCTGGCGGATTTCGGCCACATGCGCGAGCATGGGAATGAGCAGGTTGATCTTGCCGTACGCGGCGGCGCGCAGGATGGCGCGCAGCTGCGTGAGGAACATCTGCGGATCGGCCAGGCACCAGCGGATGGCGCGCAGGCCCAGCGCGGGGTTCAGGTGCGAGTCCTCGTCCTGGTGAATCTCTGTCAGCGGCTTGTCGGCGCCGATGTCCACGGTGCGGATGGTGACTGGCAGGCCCTGCATGCCGTCGATGGCGCGGGTGTAGGCCTCGAACTGCTCGTCCTCGCCGGGGAGTTCGCCGTCGCGGCCCATGAACAGGAATTCGCTGCGGAACAGGCCCACGCCCACGGCGCCGGCCTGCACGGCGGCGGCGGTGTCCTCGGGCAGCTCGATGTTGGCCAGCAGTTCGATCTTCTGGCCGTCCAGCGTGACGCACGGGGTGTGGCGCAAGCGGATCAGGCGCTCGCGCTCCAGCGTGGACTGGCGCTGCTTGAAGCCGTATTCGGCCAGGATGATGCGCGAGGGATTGACGACGACGACGCCGGCGTCGCCGTCGATGATGACCCAGTCGTCCTGGCGCACCAGCTGGCTGGCCGAGCGGGCGCCGACCACCGCGGGAATGCCCATGCTGCGCGCGACGATGGCGGTGTGGCTGGGGCGGCCGCCCACGTCGGTGACGAAGCCGGCGAAGACGCTTTGCTTGAACTGCAGCATGTCGGCCGGCGAGAGGTCATGCGCGATGAGCACCAGCGGCACGTCCATCGAGTCCGGCAGCAGGGAGTCGATGTCTTCCTGCGCACGGCGCTTGCCGCGCGGCGCACCGCCCGCGGGCAGCTGATGCTTGCCCTTCATGTGGCGCAGCACGCGCTCGGCCACCTGCTCCAGGTCGGCCTTGCGCTCGCGCAGGTATTCGTCCTCCATCTCGTCGAACTGGCGACCGATGACTTCGAGCTGCGTGGTCAACGCCCATTCGGCGTTGTAGAGCCGGTCGCGAATCCAGTGCTTGATGCCGTCGGTGAGCGTCTCGTCCTGCAGCAGCATGAGGTGCACGTCCAGCAGCGCGGTCAACTCGGGCGGCGCATCCTTGGGCATGACCTGCTGCATGTACTGGATTTCATCGACCACGGCCTTGCGCCCGGCGCGTGCGCGGGCGATCTCGGCCTCTATCTGGGTCGGCTCGATGAAATAGTGCGCCACGTCAACCCGGCTGGAGGCGACCAGCACCGCCCGCCCGACGGCGATGCCCTTGGTGACCGGGATGCCGTGGACGGAGAAGGTCATGCGTGGCGCCTTGCCAATTGCGCAGCGGCGGATGGGCAATGACGAATGACGGATGACGAGTCACGAATCGTTGCCACGCCGCGCGCGCGGCGGTCATGCGTCATCAACCCCGCGCCCGCGGCGAAGCCATTCGTCATTCCCCCCCCCCGCATTTGTCGTCGATCAGCGCCACCAGAGCGGTCATGGCTTCTTCCTCGCGCTCGCCGCTGGTGTCCAGCGTGACCTGCGAGCCGATGCCGGCGGCCAGCATCATCACGCCCATGATGCTTTTGGCGTTGACGCGCCGCTCGCCCTTGGCGATCCAAACCTCGCAGGGAAAGCTGCCGGCGAGCTTGGTGAGCTTGGCCGAGGCTCGGGCGTGCAGGCCGAGCTTGTTACTGATCGTGACGGTTTTGGAGATCATCGGGAAGGCTTCTACGGTACTGATGTTGCGGCGGCGTGAACGCGGAGGCGGCAAGGCCATTGCGGCCGCCGAGCATGGCGCGTTCAACCAATTCGTCCAGCGGCAGATCGGGCTGCGACAGCGTGCGCCAGAGCATGGGCACGCTCAGCCCGGCCACCATGCGCACGGTGGCGCCGTCCACCAGGGGATTGACGGCCATGTACGGGGTGGCGCCGGGCGCGTCCGCCAGGATCAGGGTGCGCGCAAAGCCGGCGCTGGCGATCATCTGATGCGCGCGGGCGAGCACGGCTTGCTGGTCCTGGTTCTGCAGCACGTCCAGGGCGACCACCCGGTCGTCGAGCCCTGGAAACAGATGCATGGCCGCAGCCTTGAAGGCACTGGCCAGCGGCGCGTGGGCGACGATCAGGAAGCCGGTTCTCATGGCGAGCCATTATCCCCCGGCAAGCCGCGCGCCAGCGGGTGCCGCGCACCGCGGCGGTATACCGCGTAGGACAGCACGCCCAGCGCGCCGAACACCGAAAACGCCACGCGAAACGCCAGCAGGTCGTCGGCGCCGCGAGCACGCGCCGCGTCGATGAGCAGACCGATGCCCCACTGCACCACGAAGACGCCGGCAAACACCAGCAGGTTGTATGCCGACATCGCCCGCCCGGCCAGGTGCGGCGGGAACACCATGGCCATCACCGGCTGCGCCAGCGTGACGCAGGTGCAGCTCATGCAGTACAGCGCCCAGAACAGCGGAGTGGCGGCGCCCAGGTGGTCGGCGGCCAGCAGGATCAGCGTCAGGAAAACGAAGCTCAGCGGCGTTGCGGCGCACATGATGCGGTCGGGTGTCCAGCCGGCGCGGGTAAGGCGGGGCAGCGCCAGGCCCCAGGACCAGAAGGTGAGCAGCATGCCCAGGTTGATGCCGAACAGCCCGGTGGCCGCTTGCAGCGGCGTGAAGCCGCTGACGCGCGTCATCCAGGGCACGACCCACAGCGTCTGCACCGAAACCATGCCGCCATAGAGAAAGACCGCCATGAGCAGGTGGCGCTGGAAGTAGGGGTGCGCCCAGACTTCCCGGTAGCTTGCCGGCGGATGGGCGCTCGCGGCCGGCGCATGGGCCTGCCATCGCGGGCCGCCCCGGGCGATGCCCGCCATGGCCAGCACCACCAGCACCGCCAGCCCAAGGAACAGCGCGCGCCAGCCGACCAGCGGCAACAGCCACTGCACGGGCAGCGTGGCGGCGACCATGCCCAGCGATCCGGTCATCAGCATCCAGGAGTTGGCGCGCAGCTGCACCGCCGGGTCGAACCAGCGCCGGTAGCCGGTGAGCGGCGCCATCAGGCAGGCCGACAGGCCCACGCCGCAGAGCACGCGCGCCACCAGCAGCCAGGCAAAGCTGCTGGCCGTGGCAAAGGCCAGGCATCCGGCGACCGCGACGGTGAGAAAGCCCAGCGCCACGCGGCGTGGGCCGAAGCGGTCCAGCCAGGCCCCCAGCGGCAGTTGTGTGAGAGCGAAGCCGAGAAAGTAGCCCCCAGCGAGCAGACCGAGATCGCCCGCGTTGAGAGTGAATTCCCGTGCCAGCGTGGGCGCGAGGGTGGCGGTGACGGCACGGATGGCCGCCGACAGGAAATAGGCAAAGGCGAACGCGACGAAGACGACGGCGGCCTGGCGCCCGCGCAGGTAGTCGCTCACTGGACTACCCTCCGCGCGCGGCGCTGCGGGATTGGCGCTTGGGAGCGGCCCGGCGCGCTCATGTGACGACCCTTCGCACGTCGTGCTGCGGGATTCGCGCTTGGGAGCGGCCCGGCGCGCTCATGAGGGCTGGACGCGCAGTTCGGTAAAAAAGGGCTGCCAGGGCGCTTCGCCGTCGCGGCGCCCGCGCGGCGCAATCACGATGGCGTGGAAGACGCGCGAGCCTCGTGCGAACCAGGCGGCGTCGATCCGCATCGGCGCGCCGGTGGGGCCGCTCACGTCTGCCTGCCAGCGCTCGGCCTGGGGCAGGGCGTTCGCCCCGGGGGGGGTGAAGGCCGCCGCGCCGGGCAGGGCGCCTTGCGCCGGCAGTCCCCATTGCAGGCGCACGGCGCGCTGCCAGCCCGCCAGGGCATCGTTGGCGCGGGTGGCGTCGCCCAGATCGACGCTGGAGACGGCCAGCAGCAGGCCGTCGGCCTCGCAGCCCGTCATGGTGAGCGTCCGGTCCTGTTCGAGCATGGGCACGGCGCGCGTGCCGCGGTCGGGCTTGCAGGGCAGTTGCAGCGCCAGGCCACCTGTTTCGCCGCGCAGCTCACGCCAGTTCAGCGCAGGTGAGCACGCGACCAGCGCGGCGATCAGGCAGACGGCAAGACGGGGACGAACCATGCGCCCGATTGTGACGGCAGCCCAGGCGCGGCTCATTTTGGTGACAATGCCCGGATGAACGCACTTGACGGCATCCGCATCCTGGACCTATCGCGCGTGCTCGCGGGCCCGTGGTGTACGCAAAACCTCGCCGACCTCGGCGCCGACGTGATCAAGATCGAGCGTCCCGGCGCGGGCGACGACACGCGCACCTGGGGGCCGCCTTTCCTGCCCGAGGCCGACGGCAGCGATTCGCAGGACTCGGCCTACTACCTGGGCACCAACCGCAACAAGCGCTCGCTGACCTGCGATCTGGCCAAGCCCGAGGGCCAGGCGCTGATTCGCGAACTGGCGCGGCATTGCGACGTGTTCGTGGAGAACTTCAAGGTGGGCGACATGGCGCGCTACGGGCTGGACTGGCCGAGCATCCAGGCGGTGAATCCGCGCATCGTCTACTGCAGCGTGACGGGGTTCGGCCAGACCGGGCCGTATCGCGAACGCGCGGGCTATGACTACGCCATTCAGGGCATGGGTGGCTTGATGAGCGTGACGGGCGAGCGCGACGACCGGGGCGGCGGGCCGCAGAAGGTGGGCGTGGCGGTGGCCGACCTGTTTACCGGGATGTACGCCACGGTGGCAATCCTGGCAGCGCTGCGGCACGCGGAGCGCACTGGCGAGGGCCAGCACGTGGACATGGCGTTGCTCGATTGCCAGGTGGCCATGCTGGCGAACCTGGGCGCGGGCTATCTGGTGGGGCAGCGCCTGCCCGGACGCATGGGCAACGCGCACCAGACCGTCGTGCCGTACCAGGTGTTTCAGGTCAAGCCGCCGCCTGGCAGCGCGCCCGGCGCGCATGACCACATGATCCTGGCGGTGGGCAATGATGGCCAGTACGCCAAGTTCTGCCAGGTGGCAGGCCGTGAGGATCTGGCGCGCGATCCGCGCTTCGTGCAGAACGCGGGGCGCGTGGTGCACCGTGGCGAGTTGATCCCGGAGCTGGAAAAGGTGTTCCTCACGCGCACCAAGCACGAGTGGCTGACGGCGCTGGAGGCGGCCAAGGTGCCGTGTGGCTCGATCAACACGCTCAAGGAGGTGTTCGAGGACGAGCATGTGCGCTCACGCGGCATGGTGGACACCTGGAGACATCCCTTGCGCGAGCAACTGCATCTGGTGGCCAGCCCGATGAAGCTGGGCGCGACGCCGGTGCGCCATGACCATGCTCCGCCGCGCCTGGGCGAGCACACCGATGCGCTGCTGGCCGAGCTGCTGGGGTATGACGCTGCGCGGATCGCCCAATTGCGGCAACAGGAGGTGGTGCAATGAGCGATTTCGTGCTGGTGCATGGCGCCTGGCATGGCGGCTGGTGCTGGACGCGGGTGCTGGACCGGCTGCGAGCGCGGGGGCACCGGGCTTTCGCTCCCACGCTCACGGGGGTGGGGGAGCGCGCGCATCTGCTCTGGCCCGGTATCACGTTGGAGACGCACATCGCCGACGTGCGCGGCCTGATCGAAGCCGAGGAACTGGAGCGCCCGGTGTTGGTGGTGCATTCGTACGCGGGAATGATCGGCACGGCGCTGGCCGACCGGATGGGCGAGCGCCTGGCGCACCTGACCTACCGGGACGCGGTGGTTCCCAAGCCTGGCGAAAGCTGGAGTGGCACGCATGCCAGCGCGACGCGCAACGCGCGGCTGGCCGATGCGGCGGCCGATCCACAGGGCAGCTTCGCGCCGCCCGATCCGGCCGTGTTCGGCCTGGCGGCTGCGGACTACGAATGGGTCAAGCGCCGCCAGACCCGTCACCCGGGCAAGCCGTACACCGATGCGCTGGATTTCGATCCCTGGCGCGTGGCGGAGGTGCCGCGCAGCTTCATCGACTGCAACGCGCCCGCGCTGGGCACCATCACCGTGATCCGCCAGCGCGTGCGTGACCCGCGTTTCTGGGACGGCGCCTGGGCAGGTGGCGCGGGGGCGCGCCTGATGGAACTGGCGACCGGCCACGACCCGATGGTCAGCGCGCCCGAGGCGCTGACCGATCAGCTCTGCGAGGCGGCCGGCGCCGCGGCTACTTCTTGACGGCCGCTTTGGGCGTGGTGGCCTCCGGCGCGGACCACAACTCGCGCGAGAGACTGGGCGTCTGACGCAGGCGCCATTCGAGGCTGGCCATGGCTGTCCAGAGGCTGCGCGCGGTGCTCTCGGCGACGAAGCGTTCGATGTCGGGCGATGGGTGGGTGTTCAGGCCGAGCGTGGCAACGCGATCGACCAAGGGACGGTAGCGCTGTTCCAGCTTGTGTTGCTCGGCCTCTTTGCGCGCGGCGGCCAGCAAGACTTGCTGGACTTCGGGGCCGGTGCGGGCGCTCAGGGCCTGGGTGTAGGCGTCCGGAACGCCTTCGGCCACCGGAGGCACGAGGGCGGACGCTGCGAGCGCGCGGACCAGCGCGTTGAGCGAGTCTTGAGTGCGGCGCAACGCGCCTTCGGCGACGCTGTTGAGCGCGAACACGAGCAGTTCCACGTGCGCGGCGTAGCCGGTTGATTTGAGCAGCCGCATCGTGTCCTGCAGGTTGGGCGGCAGCGGCACGCGCAGGCCCTCATCACGCAGCAGCGCGTGCGGTTGGGTGATCTGGCGCAACGTGTTGCGCATGAGCCAGGGCCAGGCTGCGCGCGCCAGCCGCTCCGCGTCGCCCTGCGCGCGCGCGGGGCCTATAGCGCCCAACATCAGCAGGGCTTGTGCAAGCGCGGCACAATGGCAGGCGCGGCGCCCGAGGTCGATGGATTTGACGTGCGCCGGCCGCTGCAAGAGAAAAACGAGCCTGTTATGTTGAAGAAGACGCCCATCATCGCATTGATTGCCATCACGCTCGCGGGGCTGGCTGGACTTTGGTTCATGCAGGCCGGCACGCTGGATAAGGCGCCTGCGTCGCGCTTCGTGCTGCTCGACGGCAGCGTGCGCACCGAGTCCGATCTGCGGGGCAAGGTGACGCTCGTGAATTTCTGGGCGACGAGCTGCACCACCTGCGTTGCCGAGATGCCGGCGCTGATGGCAACCGACGACAAGTTCCGCTCGCGCGGCTACCAGACCGTCGCCGTTGCGATGAGCTACGACCCACCTTCTTACGTGGTCAATTTCGCGCAAACGCGTAAATTGCCGTTTGCCGTGGCGATTGACAACACGGGCGCCAATGCCAAGGCTTGGGGCGACGTGGGCATCACGCCGACGAGCTATCTGGTGGACAAGCGCGGCCAGATCGTCAAGCGCTACGTGGGTGCGCCCGAGATGGCGGAATTGCACAAGCTGATCGAGAAGTTGCTGGCCGAGGCTTGAGGCGCGAACCCTCCACAAAAAAGGGCTTGCGAGGTGGTCTCGCAAGCCCTTTTTTTAGCGTTTTGACGCTTGAGCTGCCTACAAACAACCACAGGCAGCTATAAGAATTGGAGCAATCTCAGTCGCGGCGAAACTCGTCGTGGCAGGCCTTGCAGGTGCGGGCGGTGTTCCCGAATGCGACCTTGATGTTGTCGAGATTGCCGGTCTTCGCGGCGGCGTTGAGTTTCACCATTTCCTCGTCCATTTTCTGGAAGCCCGCATTGAACTTGTCTTTCTCTTTCCAGATATCGGGCTTGGCGCGCGTTTCGCGACCTTTGTCGGTGCCGTCGCCAAAAGCGGCCATCGGCAGGCGCGAGGCGACCAGCGCAATCGCGGCGTCGCCTTCGGCGACCTTCGGGTCAAAGGGAATGCGGCCATTGACCATGGCTCCGATGCGCCCGAAATGCGTGGACAGCACGGTGTATGCGCTCTGCCGGTACTTGATGGCATCCTCGGGTTTGGCAAACTGAGCGTGCGCCGTGGAGGCCGCGCCGACCAGCGCCGCGGTGAGAGCCAGGATGCGGGAGAGTTTCATGAGTGTCTTTCCTCGGGTAGCATGAAGTGGTGGGTTGCCGTCTCCGCTGGGCCGAAAGGGTGTCGTCAAACCGGCGGCAGGCGCTGGCAGCATAGATGGGAATTCACGGACAAGACAACAAAATTTTTGAGAGAACCATGCAAATTGTTCGAATCTGGGATCTGCCGACTCGCCTGTTCCACTGGGTGCTGGCGTTGGCGGTGATCGGGCTTGTTGTCACCGGCAAGGTGGGTGGGAACGCCATGGTCTGGCATTTCCGCCTTGGCTATGTGGTGTTCGCACTGCTTCTGTTCCGCCTCGTCTGGGGGCTGGTCGGCGGACATTGGTCGCGGTTTGTGGCGTTTATCTATGCACCGGCCACGCTGATTGCGTACCTGCGCGGCGAAGGACGGCCCGAGCATGCCGCGGGACATAGCCCGACCGGTGCGATGTCGGTGTTTGCGCTGCTTGCGGTGCTTGGCCTGCAGGTGGCAACGGGGCTGTTTTCCGACGACGAGATCGCCGCGTCAGGCCCTCTGACCACGTTGGTCGCTGGCAAGACGGTGAGCCTGGCGACGGGTTGGCACAAACACTGGGGGCAGTGGCTGGTTATCGGGCTGGTGGTTCTGCACGTGGCGGCGATCATCTACTACCGCTTTGCCAAGCGCCAAAATCTGGTGACGGCGATGCTGACCGGCGACAAGACGCTGGAGGTGGCGCTGACGGCCTCCCGTGACGGCGTGGCCGACCGCCTGAAGGCCTTGCTGGTTCTGGCGCTGGCGGCCGGCGTGGTGTGGTGGGTTGTGTCGCTGGGCGGCGCCAAACCGTGACAGCGCCCGAGATTCGCCTGGTGCTGGTCGAGTCAAGCGATTCGGCCGCGCTTGCCGAGGTGCATGCGCTGTTTGTCGAATATGCGCAGTCGCTGAAGATCGACTTGTGTTTCCAGAACTTTGAGTCCGAGTTGCAAGGACTGCCGGGCGAATACGCCACGCCCAGCGGAGCGCTGCTGTTGGCGCTTGTGGACGATGCGGTGGCCGGGTGTTGCGCGCTGCGGCCGCTGGCCGATGTGGACTATGGCGACGCCGGCGAGATGAAGCGTCTGTACGTGCGCCCGGCGTTCAGAGGCTTCGGTCTGGGCCGGCGTTTGGCCGAGGCCACGCTGGAAGCCGCGCGCCGAGCGGGTTACGCGAATGTGTTGCTCGACACACTCGACGACATGGAGACCGCTCGGGCGCTCTACGAGGATTTGGGCTTCGTCGAAATTCCGCCGTACTACCACAACCCGATTGCCGGCGCGCATTACCTGCGCGCCGAACTGGGGTAGTCGAAGGGCGTTTCTATCCCTTGGCTTGAGCGAGCAGCGTGGCCGCGTCACTCACTTCGAACTTGCCGGGTGCCTCGACGTTCAGCGTAGCGACCTTCCCGTCCTTGACCAGCATCGAGTAGCGGTTGCTGCGCAAGCCCATGCCACGGGCCGTGAGGTCGAGCGTGAGGCCGGTGGCTTTGGCGAAATCGGCGCTGCCGTCAGCCAGCATGCGGATCTTGCCGGCGGTCTTCTGGTCACGCGCCCAGGCGCCCATTACGAAGGCGTCGTTGACGCTCACGCACCAGATTTCGTCAACGCCCGCCGCGGTGAGCGCCGCTTGTTGCTCCACGTAGCCCGGCACATGCTTGGCCGAGCAGGTGGGGGTGTACGCGCCGGGCAGGCCGAACACGGCAATCGTTTTGCCCGCGGCGGATTTTTGCACGTCCACAGGGTTGGGGCCGAGGCTGCAACCGTTGCCTTCGACTTCGCTGTATTCCATCAACGTGGCGGCGGGAAGGCTGTCTCCGATTTTGATCATGGGTTTCTCCAGAAAGGGAAATTGGGCGGCACAAAGAAAAAACGACCGCGCTGCATGCAGCGCGGTCGCCTGAGTGTACGCAGCGCGCGGCGGGCGCGCTGGACTGTGGTGTTTCAGACCGCGGCGGCTTTCTCGACGAGGCGCGAAGCCACCCAGTTCTTGGTCTTGGACAAGGGACGGCTTTCGGTGATTTCGATCACGTCACCCGTTTTGTATTCGCCCTTTTCGTCGTGGGCGTGGTACTTGTTGGAGCGCATCACGATCTTGTCGTAGAGCGGGTGCTTGACGCGACGCTCGACGAGCACTGTGACGGTCTTGGCGCGCTTGTCGCTGACCACTTTGCCGACCAGGGTGCGCTTGAGAGATTGGGTTTCTGTCATGGCGAGTCCTTATTTGGCGGCGGCCTGCTTTTGCGCCAGGATGGTCTTGGCACGCGCAATGGAGCGGCGCGTGGTGCGCAACTGCATCGGGTTGACGAGCGCCTGGGTGCCTTTTTGCATGCGCAGGTTGAATTGCGCGCGCTGGAGTTCCTTGATCTCCTTTTGCAGGCCTTCGGCGTCCTTGCTCCGCAGTTCAGAAGCTTTCATGGCTGTTTTCTCCTGATCACTGGCCGATCATGCGCGCCACGAAGGTGGTGCGCAGCGGCAGTTTGGCGGCGGCAAGAGCGAAGGCCTCTCGGGCCAGCGCCTCGGGCACGCCGACGATTTCGTAGAGCACCTTGCCGGGCTGGATCTCGGCCACGTAGTACTCAGGGTTGCCTTTACCGTTACCCATGCGAACCTCGGCGGGTTTTTGCGAAATGGGCTTGTCGGGAAAGATGCGGATCCAGATGCGGCCACCGCGCTTGACGTGACGCGAGATCGCGCGACGGGCGGATTCGATTTGGCGCGCCGTGAGGCGCCCACGGTCGGTGGACTTGAGGCCGAAATCACCGAACGCGACGCTGTTTCCACGCGTGGCGATGCCGGTGTTGCGTCCCTTTTGCTCCTTGCGGTATTTGCGGCGAGCAGGTCGCAGCATGGTTTACTCTCCTTTGGCGCCGTCCACAGCCGGAGCGCCAGCGGGCTTGCGCACGCGCCGGGCACCGGGCTTGGCGTCGGCCCCGGAGGCCTCGGCGGGGTTGTCACTGCCATCGGCAGGGGGCCCGTTTACGCCCCGGCGGCGCGGCGCGGTGGTCGGGGTCGCTCACGCAGCTGGGAGGAGGAGTGGTGGTGGTGGCGCGGCACCTGGTACGAGCACCAGAACATGCGCGACGAGCGGGTCGAGGCCTTCACGTCCCTGCTGTGGGAGGGCGTGCACGCCTACTCGTACGTGGCGCGGGCCACCACGCCGGGCAACTTCGTGGTCCCGCCCGCCAAGGCCGAGGAGATGTATGCACCTGAAACCTTTGGCAGATCTGCTTCGGATGCGCTGGTCGTGGAGTGAATGAAGGGGCACCAGATCGGGTCTGTGGGTAGAATTGTGAGGACCATTTCTAGATTTCTGGACCGTTGACCAAACTGCCCGACTGCGCCAGGCTTCGCGCCGCAGTCTTGGAGGGCAGGAAGGATGCATTCATTGGACAAGGACGAGAAGCAGGGCTCGAAGAATCCGCCGCCGGGGGCGCCTCCGCACCTGAACGGGAAGCGCGACGAGCCGGACTCAGGGC